>JAMDEO010000143.1 GCA_023483915.1 Actinomycetota bacterium | reverse complement strand
AGCTTGACCCCTTGCTTCACTAGGAAATCCACAGCCCAGAAGGCTAGGCGTCGCACTTCTGCCAAGGTCTTTGATCCGTAGGGGAAGTTCCCCGTATCTCCCAGGTAGATATAGTCCTCGTGCGGAAGGCTGACCAAGCATTCGTGCAAAACGGTCAGCCCACCCACCCCCGAGTCGAAAACGCCAATCGCTCGCGGGTTGGGGGTTTTCGTCTGTGATTTGGTCATCTCAGGCCGATTCTATCAGACCCTCAGGGACTGTCTTAGGCGGCCACGACACGCTCTGGCTTCTCAGTCGACACGTGTTTGACGACCACCGCATTGATCTCGCCCCCCACGAGAATCATGAGGCCGCCCAGAAACGCCCAGAACAGCAACACGATGGCGGTACCGATGGCGCCGTAGGTCAGCCACTTCACCTGAAAAACGGTCTGAGTCAGGAACCACGATAACCCCAGAGAGGCACCGATGATTGCGCCCACCGTGAACGTTGCCCCCGGCCATACCCCGTACCAGCGTTGCTTCCGGCTAGGAGCTAGGTACATAAATCCGGCCATGAACAGCACGAGGAATGCGACTATCACCGGCCAACGGAGACCTATCCACAGGACATGCAGCACCGATCCTCGCCCGAAGTGGTTGCCGATCTGATCTCCTATCCATGATCCAAATAGCAGGAAGAGCGCCCCAACGGGTATGACCACCGCCCCTGCAACGGCGAGCCCGCCTGCCATGAGCCGCCGCCGCTGCCAGGAACGCGTTTCATCCAGGCCGTAAGCACGGTTCACCGCTTTTGTCAGCGTCATGATTGCCCCGGAGGCGCTCCAGAGAGTGAGCACGATGCCGATGGAGAGAAGGGTTGTGCTGGTCGCATCTATCTCCTTGAAGATGCTGCTCTCAACGATCTGGTATAGGCGGCTGTTCGTGCTGACCAGATCGGCCAATCCCTGCAGAAGTCTGTCCCCGATGGTGGCAGCTCCAGGGAAGTAGGCCACCAGCGCCCTCAGAAACAGCAAGAAAGGGAAGAGGCTGAACAGGAAGCTATACGCGATCTGAGCTGCCAGGCCCACGCAGTCGTGCCTGTAGATTCCTGACGCAAGGTCTTTGGTCCCGGCCCAGAGTCCCGATCCAATTGCCGCGGCGCGGCATAGGATCCTATTCGCCATAGATCCGGACGCCCGGATACTTGTTCACGTAGCTGGGGATGACCGTGTTCAAACGTGAGATCAGACTGGCCCGAAGCAGGCCTTCGACAGCCTGTGCAAGCTCTTGGGCAGCGCAACCAATGGCCGTTTCGAGTTGGCGGGACGTCATCGCCCGGCCAGAGGATCCCAGTTGTTCGAGCACCAGCTTCTCGGTTTCGGTGAGGACGACCTCGACGACGGGACGACTGGATGTCGAGTCGGAGTCGCGCGAAGTCTCGACATTGCGGGGGTGACGGGGATGAACCGGCTGTTTCACTCAGGGCTCCTTGCGCAAACACTGGTGATCCTCGTTGCGGAATTACCTTTCGCTATGCCCTGACGAAGTTCCTTTCAAACGTTGAGTATCTCGTCCTTGCCGGTACCTCGGAAGAAGAATAGCGAGATGGCGATCATCAAAGCTGAGACCAGCCATATCGCCGCGTATTCCCTACCAGCCGGAACGAATGTCGCAGCAGCGTCAATGGCGGCGCCGGCTATGAGCGGAGCCACGATGTTGGCAAGGCCGCGCATCATGGAGAACATGCCCGTGAACTGACCGATATGCTCCTTTGGCATCAGCCGAATGAGTATGGCATAGGGCAACGTCAATACGATCGAGCCGCCGAGGCCAAAGATCGGCAGAAAGATGAAAGTGTATTTGATGTCGGTCACGAAGACCCCGAAGAGGCAACCGGCAAGGTATATCCAAAGACCAAGACGCATCAACCGCGAACGTCCATAGCGGTCTGCAAGGTAGCCACTCGCTAAGCCTGCAATCATGTACGTGACGCCAACCAGTCCCATCAGCAACCCACCTACCTGCTTGCTGGTGTGCAGCGAAAGAAGGAAGTACAGCATGATGAAAGGGCGCAGACCAGCAAGTGTCGACTCCCAAAGAAAGCTGGCGATCATGAAGCGTTGGATGCCCTTGTTCGCCCGCGTCGAGTGCCAGACACTCTTCATGACCTCCCACGCCCCCTGCCGCGCCGGGCCCTGTGCCCTTTCTGGCTCGGGTTCATGGAAGTGAGACACCGTGAAGTACGTGAACGTGATCATCATGAGACCGCAGAAGATGAAAGGCGACGGCTGCCACCAGGCAAACATGAAGGCAGCGCCCACCATCCCCAGAAACATACCGCCGCCGCGCATGAAACTCTGCACCCCTTGCACCCGACCGTGCCTCGTGGACGGGGTCACGTCTGGAAGCAACGACTGATACGGGGCGGTGTAGAAGTGGTAAGCGGCGAAAAACACGAACGTCGAAACCGCGATCGCCGCATACGAAGGCTGAAACGGCGAAAGCATCAGAGCAGCCGCCATGAATGGCGCAGCAAAAATCATGAACGGACGGCGCCGGCCCCAGGGCCTGGTCCATATGCGGTCGCTGATCACGCCGACCCAAAGAGGAAGGAGCGCCGAGAATATCCCCTCCCCCCCTATGGCGAAGCCGATGAGCGTGTTTGCGCTGGGGTTGTTCTTGAGGATGCCCTTGAGGATGACGGGAAGATAGGTCGTGACGAGGGATAGCGCTGTAGCAAAACCGAGGGTGGGAAGCGTTAGGACGAGCATGTCCCTAACGCCCATGTGCTTCTCGTCAGTCACCCGGCCTCATCCCAGATCGCCCCCAACCGACCGATACTGTCCCCCGCGCGACATCGCCGAGGCCAGCCTGGATTCTACCAAAGGGGGTCGACCCTCCGCGAGACGGGCTTCTCCGGCTGGAGGGTCCGGGCACCTGCTGCTTCGCAGGCGCACAATCGTGCGGCCCAGTGGGGCCGGGGGCAGCCGCTTGATTTTCCGACAGCCCCTAGCGCGCTGCGGCGCGGCTTTTTGCGCCCCTTATCTTGAGGCTTCGTAGCTGTCTGCCACGAATTCCCAGTTCACCAGGTTGCTGAGAAAGGACTCCACATACTTCGGGCGCAGGTTTCTATAGTCGATGTAGTAGGCGTGCTCCCACACGTCGACCGTCAAAAGCGCAACTTGTTGCACAGGCTGTCGAAGGTCCGCATTTCCGGTCTTCGTCACCTTCAGCTTCCCGCCTTCCAAGACAAGCCAGGCCCATCCTGAGCCAAACTGCGTCACTCCGGCTTGGGTGAATTCGGATTTGAAGTTGTCGAATGACCCAAAATCCCGGTCGATGGCCGCCGCCAGATCCCCTGTGGGCGCCCCTCCGCCTCCCGGTTTCATGCCGTTCCAATAGAACGTGTGATTCCAGGCTTGCGCCGCGTTGTTGAAGATCCCGCCATCCGAAGCGAGGATGATGCCCTCGAGGCTCTTACCTGCAAATTCGGATCCCTCTACCAAGGCATTCAGATTTGTCACGTAGGCGTTGTGGTGCTTGCCATGGTGATATTCGAGGGTTTCCTGGCTCAGATAGGGAGCGAGTGCACCCTTGTCATAAGGCAATTCGGGCAACGTGAACGCCATGACGATCTCCTTGTCTCAGGTTCAATGATGACGAGAGGCTCCTACCCGCACGCGGACATCGGCGAAACCTCCCCCGGGGTCGGCGGGCCTGGCGAGCAACTCAGCGGATTAGGCCCCGCCCCCGCAAGAACGCCCGCACAAAGTCAGGCAGGTGGGGTTCGCCGGTTTCAACCATCTCGTAGCTCACGCGGACGACCGGCTTGGCGACATGGATCAGCTTGTCGAGCGAGAAAGGTGTCGCGCTTATCACAAGGTCTGCCGGCACTGCTGCCACAGTTGCCTCGAGGTCGCGCAGTTGCTCGGGGTAGTAGCCCAAAGCAGGAAGAATGGGCCCAAGATGGGGATACCGGTTGTATGTTTCGGCCAGTGTGCCCTTCGCAAACGGCCTGGGGTCCACGATCTCCTGCGCACCACGCTGTCTGGCCGCTTCAACGCCCGCCCCGGTAGCCATGCCCCCGTGAGTGAGAGTCGGGCCATCTTCAATGACAAGCACCCGTTTGCCCCGAATTTCTTCACTGCCGGCTATGGTGATAACCGAATCCGCCTTTACAACCACCGCGTCAGGGTTGACCCGGCGGATGTTCGCAATCACTTGCTCTATGTTATCTGCAGGCGCGGTGTTCACTTTGTTAACCACCACGACCTGCGCCCGCCGCAGATTGACCTCTCCGGGGTGATACAGCAGCTCATGCCCTGGGCGGAATGGATCCACCACGACTATCTCGAGGTCGGCGCGGAGGAAGGAGAAATCATTGTTTCCCCCATCCCAAAGAATGATCGAGGTCTCTTTCTCTGCCTGAGCCACTATCTCCGGGTAATCGACCCCTGCCCAGACCACCAAACCCCTGCGCAGATGCGGCTCGTATTCTTCGCGCTCCTCGATCGTCGTGTTCAATGTGTCTAAGTCCTCAATGGAGGCAAATCTCTGCACCCGCTGAGCCGCGAGGTCACCGTAGGGCATGGGGTGACGGATGATCGCGGGCTTCAGGCCCTCGAGGATCAGGAGGTCTGCCAGCAGACGGGAGGCAGGGCTCTTTCCAGCTCCGGTTCGTACGGCAAGGACAGCTATCACCGGGACCGAAGCTTCGATCATGGTCTGGTCGGGCCCCAACAAGCAGAAGTCGGCACCCGCTGCTAGGACCCGTGATGCCTGGTGCATAACGAAGTCGTGCGACACGTCGCTGTAGGCGAACACGACCTCGCCCACGTGTTCCTCGACAATCAACGAGGTCAACCTATCCTCTGGCTCTATTGGGATACCTTCGGGATAATTGGGTCCCGCCAACTCGGCCGGGTATCGCCGCCGCTCTATGCCCGGGATCTGGGTGGCAGTGAAGGCTACAACTTGAACCGCCGGGTCGTTCCTGAACACCATGTTGAAGTTGTGGAAGTCGCGTCCAGCTGCGCCCATGATGATCACGCGCTTCTGCTCCACCCCGCGCCTCCCCTCCAGCGTTCCCTAAGACCTGTTGCAAGCATTCTAAATGGCTGAGGCCCCTTCTGGTAAGAAGGAGCCTCCGCGTTAGCAGCCCTATAAGCCGGATTCTGTCCCGTAGGCTGCTGAAGCAGCCCGCTTGGGTAACCATCTATCTATGGCCGTTCGTTGCCGAACAGCTCATGCGGCCAACCCGAAGGCCTCGGGCGAGCAACCCTCCAACGCCTTCCTATTCGGCCTTGCACCGGGTGGGGCTTGCCTGGCCGCCGTGTCACCACGGCGCCGGTGCGCTCTTACCGCACCATTTCACCTTTGCAACCGGTATCCCGGTTTGCTGTGTAATTTCTGTGGCGCTTTCCCTGGGGTTTCCCCCGCTGGACGTTATCCAGCACCCTGCTCTGCGGTGTCCGGACTTTCCTCAAGACTGCGCCTCTCGACGGGCCTTGCGGCTACCCAGGCTGCACACTCAATGATAGCAGTCGGTAGCCCATACTTCCCGCTTAGGTTCACTTCCGAGGACGGAAGATACCTGCGCGCAAAGCACGGGCTACCGGCCGCTACATCTTATCTTCTGGTATTGGGAAGGGCTTTGCGAAGTGGCAGGCAGCCCTCTGTCCACCGGCCACAATGTCAAGCGGAGGCTCCACGTCAGAGCAGATGGGGAACTGGGCGATCGGACACCGCGTATGGAAACGGCAGCCACTCGGAGGATCGATAGGGCTGGGTACGTCACCCCTTAGGATGATCCGCGCTCTCTCGTGCTGCTTCTCGGGGTCCGGCACAGGCACTGCCGAGAGCAGAGACTGAGTGTAAGGGTGGCACGGGGCGTTATACACCTCTTTCCATCCGCCCAGCTCGACTATTTTACCCAGGTACATCACGGCCACCCGGTCGCAGATGTGCCGCACCACGGCGAGATCGTGGGCAATGAAGACATACGTGAGTCGGAACTGCTCCTGGAGATCCTCGAGGAGATTGATGATCTGAGCCTGGATGGAGACGTCCAGGGCCGACACCGGCTCATCGCAGATGATCATCTTGGGACGCAGCATCAGCGCCCGGGCGATACCCACGCGCTGCCGTTGGCCGCCGGAAAACTCGTGGGGGTAGCGATGAATGTGCTCAGGGCTGAGACCCACCGTCTTCAGCATCTCTTTCGCCCTCTCCTCGCGGTCTTTCTTCGTGCCGAACCGGTGGATGACCAGAGGCTCAGCCACTATCTCCCCAAAGGTCATGCGGGGGTTCAAAGACGCGTACGGATCCTGAAAGATGAACTGCACATCCCTGCGATAGTGCTTGAGCTTGCCCGCTCTCAGCTTTCGGACATCGATCTCGCCGAAATGGATGCTGCCCGCCGTAGGCTCCAGTAGGCGGTTTATGCAGCGTCCCGTAGTCGACTTGCCGCAACCGGACTCGCCGACCAGTCCCAAAGTCTCGCCTTCCTCGACTGAGAAGGAAATATCATCCACTGCCCGGACGGACTTGCTGAAGCGGGCGGTCACGAGGCCTTGGCCCACGTGGAAGTACTTCTTCAGACTCTCGACTTTGAGAAGAGTGGACATCAGCGTTCCCTCGACAGAAAGCCGCAGGCCTTCTCAACAAAGCCGCTGTCGCCCGAGAACTGGCAGGCCGAGAAGTGTCCAGGGGTTATCTCCACCAACCCAGAGCGCTCCATGGTACACACGCCTTGGGAATAAGCGCAGCGGGGGCGGAAGGCACAACCCTGGGGCAGGTTGATCAGACTGGGCGGCTGGCCCTTAATTGGGCAGAGTTGGCCCTTCTCGTCCACGTCGTGCCGGGGGAGGCTCTCCAAGAGACCCCAAGTGTACGGATGCAGCGGGCGGTAGAAGACATCGTCGGCCGTGCCGAACTCGACGGCTCGGCCGGCATACATCACAAGTACGTGATCTGCCACATCGGCCACAACGCCCAGATCGTGCGTGATCATAATGATCGCCGATTCAGTACGAGCCTGGATCTCCTGGATGAGCTCCAGGATCTGAGCCTGGATGGTGACATCGAGGGCGGTTGTGGGCTCGTCAGCGATGAGGACATCCGGACCGCAGGCCAGGGCGATCGCAATCATCGCCCGCTGGCGCATGCCTCCGGAGAACTCGTGAGGATAGCTGCGCGCTCGGTCCGCCGCTTGTGGAATGCCCACTTGTTTCAGGAGCTCCACGGCAGCATCCCAGGAGTCCTTGCGCGACATGTTCTTGTGGATGCGCAGTGGCTCGGCAATCTGCTTGCCAATGCGGTACACGGGGTTGAGCGAAGTCATGGGGTCCTGGAAGATCATGGCAATGCGGTTGCCCCGAAGCTTCCTCTGCTCCTTTTCGCCCATAGCGAGGATGCTGTCGCCCCGAAAGCGGATGTCTCCCTTGACCACCTTCCCCGGAGGTTCCGGGATCAGCCGCATGATGGACAAAGCCGTGACCGACTTGCCGGAGCCTGACTCTCCCACGACACCCAGGGTCTCGCGTGGTTCCAGGCTGAAGCTCACGCCATCCACCGCTTTGACGATGCCGTCGCGGGTAAAAAAGTGCATATGTAGGTCATCGACTTCGAGAAGCGGGGGCAAGAGACTACTCCTTCAGCTTTACATCTAGGGCGTCGCGCAGGCCGTCTCCCAGGAGGACGAACGCGAGCACTGTGGTCAGAATCGCCAAGCCCGGATAGAGCATGAGCCAGGGCGCGGTGAAGAGGCTGGAACGTGCCTCGGAGAGCATGTTCCCCCAAGTGGGCGCGGGGGGCTGGACGCCTACGCCCAAGAAACTCAGGGCCGCCTCGGTCAAGATTGCCCCGCCGATACTCATCGTGCCGTAGACGATGATCGGAGCCACGGCATTCGGCATGATGTGGCGGAATAAGATCCGCGGTGTCGATGCTCCCATGGCCCTGGCCGCATCCACATACTCGTTGTTCTTCACGGATAGGATCGAACTGCGGAACACTCGAGCAATGCTGGGCCAGCCGATCACGCCGATCGCGATGAACACGGTCTGAAGGCCAAAACCGAGCAGGGCGATCAGCACAATCGAGAAGAGGATGTAGGGAAAAGCAAAGAAGACGTCGGCGGTCCGCATCACGATACTGTCCCACCACCCTCCATAATAGGCCGCGACGGCTCCGAGAATCAGCCCGATCACGACCATGATCGCCACAGCGACCACGCCAACTATGAGCGAGACGCGCGCCCCGTATATCGTTCGAGAGAGAATGTCGCGGCCCAGCTTGTCCGTCCCGAAGGGATGATCCGCAGAGGGCGACAGAAGGCTCTGTTGGGCAACCTTCGAGGTGTCGATGGCCGTGGGAGCGCCGAAGAAATGCGGCACCCACAGGTCCGCCGATGCCGCCAGAATGATCATGAAGCAAATCCAGACAAGGCCCGCCAGCGCCAATCTGTTCTTGCGCAGCCGCCGCCAAGCGTCGGTGCGGAGGGTCCGTCCACGTCCGGCAACGACCGTTTCGGCCAAGGCTTCGGAACCCCCGAACGTTTGCTCTTCGGCTGCCTGGCCTATATCTCTACGACGCGGGTCTTCGAAAAAGTCCGGTGCCACTCAGCTCACCTACTTCGCCACGCGCCCGTAGCGGATCCGCGGATCCAGGAACGCGTAGCTTATGTCTACTAAGAGATTGATAATCATGACGAGAATTACGATGATGACCACGGCCCCAAGGACAATCGGCCAATCTCGGGACAGGATTGCCCGGTATATCTGAAAACCTATCCCCGGCCAGTTAAACACCGTCTCCGTGAGGATCGTGCCTCCCACCATGGCGCCCAGATCGAGACCCAGATAGGTGACAACGGGTATGAGCGCGTTCTTGAGCCCATGGCGCCAGATGACCTGGCCCCCTGTGAGCCCTTTGGCGGAGGCAGTGCGCATGTAGTCCTGGCCCATGACTTCAAGCAACTGGCTGCGCGTTATGCGCGCGGCATATGCGGTCGAGATCGAAGCGAGGGTCACGGCTGGCAGGACGTAGTGTACCCATCCGGGGAAGTCGGCCGAAGTCATGCCCGAAATCGGTAGATACGGTAATCCCCACTCTTTGAACTTGATCCCAAATATGACCTGCAGGATCATCCCCAGCCAGAATACGGGCAATGATACGAGGATGGACGTGCTCAAGGTGACGAGGACGTCCCAGAACGAGTACCTCTTGACGGCGGATAAGATACCGGCGGCCATGCCCATGAAGCACTCGATCAGGATGGCGACAAGGGCGAGCTTCAGAGTATTCGGGAACTTCTCGATGAGAATATCCGCGACCGGGCGCTTCAATTGATAAGACTCTCCCAGGTCTCCATGGAATAAGTGGTCCATCCAGCGCCCGTACTGATACCACAGAGGTTTGTCGAGAGCGTTCTCCTTGACGATCTGGTTGTACAACGCGGGTGAGATCGCCCTCTCGCCCGTGATCAGCTTGATAGGGTCGCCCGGCAGAACGCCGGGGGCCCTGAGGATGAAAAGCAAGATGGTGACCCCGATAAACACAGGGATCATCTGTAAGATCCGCCGGCCGATATAGGTCAGCATTGCTGGCTCTTGCTCTCCTCTGCCAGAAAGAACGGCGGTAGGGCACCTACTCGGCGCCCTACCGCCGGTTCATTCTACTTGCTACTCAATTCGATTGTCGTTCAGCCTGGTTGCGCTGTTACCCCTTGATCCAGCAATCCTGGAAGTCAAGCAGATAGTTGGGGCTGAGGATCAGGTTGAACACCCGGGCCGAGGTCACGTGATGATGCTTGTAAGCCACGATCGGGATAACCGGGGTGTCCTGCCCCACCGTCTTGACTATGGCTTGGTAGGCCTTGATCCGCTCGCTCTCGTCGAGGGTCTTACGAGCGGCCTCGAGTGCGCTGTCGACCGCTGGGTTCTCGTACTTGCTCTTGTTGTCGGCGCTGCCGCTCTTGAACAGCGGGTATACGAAGTTGTCGATGATCGGGTAGTCGGCAACCCAGCCTAAGCGTCCAAACTGGAAGGTGCCGTCATCGAGCTTCTTCAGATAGGCGGCCCATTCGGTGAAGTCGGTCTTCACGTTGATGCCGATGGCTTTCAGGTCGGCCTGGACCAGAGCCATGACATCCTCGTGGCCGCCGCCGCTGTTGCAGGAGAGGGTCAACTCCGGTAGACCTTGACCGTTGGGATACCCGGCCTTGGTCAGTGCGGCCTTGGCGGCCTCGACATCGTATTTGCTGTATGGGAAGGCGCCATCTTCGTAACCCACGATCCCCGGCGGGATGATGCTGGTTGCCGGGGCGCGCGTGCCTTCATAGACGGTGTCAGCGATGGCCTGCCGGTTGATGGCAAGGGATACAGCCTGACGAAGGTCCGGATTTTTGAAGATATCGTCCTTGGTATTGACCACGAGGTAGTAGATCGAGAGCTCGGACCCAAGTTGCACCTGCTTGCCAGGGTTCCCCGTGTAGCCGTCGTCAGAGGTGCCGTATTGATCCTGGGTAGCCTTGATCTGGCCGGTCGGGATCATCGTCCAGTCGAGGTTGCCGGCTTTGAACTCCAGGAAGGCCGTTTCAGGATCCTTGAAGATCTTAAAAGCGATCCCGTCGATGTTCGGCTTCTTACCATAGTAGTCGGCGAAAGCCTTCAGCTGGATGCTCTGATCGTGCTGCCAGGTGCCATCCATCATGAACGGCCCGTTGCCGACGGGGGCAGCGGAGAAAGCCGCCGGATCTTTTTCCACAGCGGCTTTGGGCACCGGGGCAAGGGTTGGGTGAGCCACTACGTAGATAAAGTCGGCAAAGGAGTAGCTCAGGGTGACTTCGAGTGTGTTGTCATCAATGGCCTTGACGCCGGAAAGCTCCTTCACGGTACCGGCCTGAACCTCGTCAAAGCCTTTCACGGGGGCCAGGTGATAAGAGACATTCGACTTGTTGGCCGGGTCACATAGGCGGTTCCATGCGTAGACGAAGTCGCCTGCGGTCACCGGGGTGCCGTCGTGGAACTTCGCGCCCGGGACCAGATGGAAGGTGAAAACGCTCGCGTCCGCATTTACATCCCAGCTTGCAGCCGCCGCGGGGCCAACCTTCATCGTGAGATAGTCAAAGGTGGTCAGGCTGTCGAACAGCGCCTGGCCTACCTGAGTACCTTCAGATTCTTCGAGATCTACAGGATCAATCGATACCGGCTCATTGATATATACGTTGAGCGTCCCGCCCTTGACCGGCTGCTCACCAGCCGGAGTGCTGCTCGAGGTGGTGGTAGCTGTGCCGCCACCGCACCCCGCGAGGGCCACCAGTGCGCCCACAAGGATGATGCCAAGAACCAGCCCGATCCACGCGTGTTTACGTAGCTTCAATGTTCTCCCTCCTTGAAATTCGTGACACCCCACGCCAAACCGATAAAGCCCTACATCTCACCTCCCCCGTACACTTGACTGTGCCGGATGATGTGTCCTACGCCGCTAAACCAACTACACCAGGTAGACGAGCGCTATCGAAATGATGAAAAAGGCAACGGCGCAGCCGACGGTAAGCCGGTCAAGGTTCTTCTGGACGACCCCGCTCCCACCGAAAGCCCCCGTGCCCCCGAAGGTGGTGGAAAGCCCGGCGTCCTTGCCGGAGTGGAGGAAGATCAGCAACAGAAGGCCCAGCCCCAGGATGGTATCAAGTGCTACCAGTACGTACGTCACGTGTCTACCCCTTGATGACCCGGCCGAATTTCCCGGATCATCCACGTCGTTTATTTGTTAACAGTAAATTACCATCCAACGTACCATCTTGCATACGCATAATTCCTATTCATGGTACGCAAATAGGCCGCCCGGTCATCTCCGCCGGAATCGTGAGGCCGAGAAAGCATAAGACCGTGGGCGCGATGTCCGACAATCCCGCTCCTTCCCGGAGAGCGACCCCACCCTCCAGCAGGATGAGAGGAACTGGATTGGTCGTGTGCGCCGTGTTCACACTCCTGTCGGGTTCGAGCATCGCCTCCGCGTTGCCGTGATCGGAGGTTACTATGATCTTCGCGCCCAACCCCTCGATAGCCTGCAAAGCGCGCCCCAGGCAGCGATCCACATCCTCGACGGCCTCCACTGCGGCGCGGATGTTCCCAGTGTGTCCCACCATGTCCGGATTCGCGAAGTTGACGATCACAAAATCCGGCGGCTGTTCCTCGACAGCCTTTTTTAGGCAATCGACCACTTCGTAGGCACTCATAGCCGGCTTCTGATCGTACGTCGCGACGCTTTTTGGGGAGGGTACAAGAATCCGCTTCTCTCTGGGAAAGGGCTCCTCCCTCCCTCCGTTGAAGAAGAACGTCACGTGCGCATACTTTTCCGTCTCGGCGATATGCAACTGTGTGAGGCCCGCCTCACTTATCACGTCGGCCAGTACGTGACGGGGCTCCTCTTTCGCAAATGCGGCGGCAAGCCCAAGCTTCTCGTCGTACTCGGTCATGCCCACGAAGTCGATTCCAGGCGGACCATCACCTCGGTCGAATCCATTGAAAGACGTTTGAGTCAGCGCCGCGGAAATCTCCCGGGCCCGATCTGGTCGGAAGTTAAAGAAGACCACCCCATCGCCCGCGCTCACTCGAGAGCCCGATCCATCGCCGACTATCGTGGGAAGGACGAACTCATCCGTGTGCCCGCCCGCGTAGGACTGCTTAACAGCTGTGAGCGCATCCGGCGCGTGCGGGCCTCGGTTGCGAACAAGGGCATCATAGGCCAACTTCACCCGGTCCCAGCGTCGGTCACGATCCATCGCATAGTAGCGGCCGGACACGGTAGCTATGCTCCCCAAGCGCTCCGCAAGGAGAAAACCGTCCAAGTCCTCGATGTAGCGTTCGCCGGCCGTGGGCGACGTGTCCCGCCCATCCATGAAGGCGTGGACGAATACTGCGCGGACCCCCCGGCTGTGTGCCATGGACACCAGCGCTTTCAGGTGGACTATCGACGAGTGCACTCCTCCCTCGGACAACAACCCCATGAGATGAAGGGCTTTCCCGCGGCCGACAACTCCGTCCATGACGGCGCCCAACACTGGGTTGGCGAAGAAGGAGCCGTCGGAGATGGCATGGTTGATGCGAGAAAGGTCCTGGTAGATGATCCTGCCGCTTCCCAGCGTCAGGTGCCCCACCTCTGAGTTACCCATGACTCCGGACGGAAGGCCCACCGCTTCTCCACTGGCTTCCAACAGAACGTGCGGATAGCGCTCCCAAAGGGCGTCCCACACCGGGGTATCCGCCTGCGAGATGGCGTTACCGGGACCGGGAGGCGCGAACCCCCAGCCGTCCAGCACTATCAGCGCAGCCCGTCTCCTTCCGCCACCTTGTATCTCGGACATTGCCTTCATGCCCCCACGAAGCGGACGATCCGAGCGAACGCCGCGACATCAAGACTCGCGCCCCCCACAAGGACCCCGTCAATGTCGGGCTGAGCCATCAAGTCGTCTATGTTGTCAGGCCTCACGCTGCCGCCGTAGAGAACCCGCACGATTTCGGCGCCCCTGGCCCCCAGCGACACCTCGACCTGCGTGCGCACAAACGCCACGGCTTCCTCCGCCATCACGGGTGTTGCGGTCCTGCCGGTACCAATTGCCCAGATCGGCTCGTAGGCTATGGCGACGTTCGCCATCTCCGCTTCCCGCGCCATTGCCAGCCCGGCAGGCACTTGGCGGGACAATACGGACTCCGTTTGGCCCTCATCTCGCTGACCCTCGCTCTCACCGACGCACATAATGGCTTGGAGGCCGTGATCTAGGGCTGCCCGCACTTTCTTCGCGACGGATTCATCAGTCTCGCCAAACAGAGCGCGCCTCTCAGAGTGGCCGATTATAACTGTAGTCACCCCAAGGTCTGCCAGCATCGTCGCGGACACTTCCCCCGTGTAGGCTCCTTCTGCCTCCCAAAATACGTCCTGGGCACACACCGCTATCCCGGTACCCTCCGCGGCGTGCACGGCCTCACGAAGTCCCGTGAAGGCCGGAGCGACAACGACATCGCGGCCTCGCAGGCCGGGCCCCAGTTCTCGAGCAAGCGCACGCACAAAGGCCGCACCCTCCAGGCTGGTCTTGTACATCTTCCAGTTGCCCGCGATGAGGGGCACTCTGCCCCCGGCCTCCTGGAAGCTCACGCCTGCTCCTGGAGGTCCGGGAGAGCTGCCACGCCCGGCAGCACCGCGCCTTCGATGAATTCGAGCGAAGCCCCGCCGCCCATCGACACGTGATCCATCTTACCGGCAACCCCGAACTTGTTGACCGCGGCGCCGGAGTCCCCTCCCCCTCCCACGCTTATGCCCGAGCAAGCCGCCATGGCTTCCGCGACCACCCTAGTGCCATCCGCGAACGGCGCCATCTCGAAGACCCCCATGGGTCCATTCCAGAAGACCTCGCCTGCCTTCGCGATCCGCGCGGCGAATTCTTCAGCCGTCCCAGGGCCGATGTCCAGACCGATCCACCCGTCGGGGATGGCGTCGGCCGCCACCACCCTCGTCGCGGCGCTCGCAGCGAAGTCATCCGCTACCACGACATCCCGGGGCAGAACTAGTTCACATTTCCCCGCCTGCGCCTTAGCCAGAGCTTCCGCGGCCACCGCAACGCCCTCGTCTTCAACCTTAGATGCCCCCACAGGCGTTCCGCGAGCCTTGAGGAAAGTGAAACTCATCGCTCCCCCGACGAGAATGACGTCCGCCAAGTCGAGGAAGCGGTCGATCACCTTTATCTTGTCTGTGACCTTCGCACCCCCGAGCACGACGACAAATGGCCGT
The DNA here is from genome assembly GCA_023483915.1 of Actinomycetota bacterium. GTDB lineage: Bacteria > Actinomycetota > Thermoleophilia > RBG-16-64-13 > RBG-16-64-13 > JAMDEO01. The sequence continues at coordinate 437 of JAMDEO010000143.1, read as the reverse complement.
TTCGGTGAGGAGACAAGCCCCTCAAGTGCTTTGATTTCTTTGTCCATCTGAAAACCGGCCGCACTGGGCATCACAGCAGCCAATCCCGCAGTGGTTGCGTGAGCGCGATGGGCCGCCGAGAAAGCATCGTTGACGTAAAGGTCGCCTAGTGACGCCAACTCCGCGACTAGGCTGGGGTCATTCTTCTTCTCCCGAGGATCAAAACGCGAATTCTCAAGCACGAGTACATCACCGGGTTGCATGCTGCCCACCGCAGCCTCAACGCCTGGGCCCGACAGCTCGCTCAACTTGCGCACGGGGATATGCAAGAGCTGAGCCAAGCGAGCCGCCACCGGATCGAGCTGGAAGGCCGGATCGGGCGCGTCTTTTGGACGACCCAGATGCGACATTAGGATCACGCGGCACCTGCGATCGCGCAGGCGGGGAAATGTGAACTA
>JAMDEO010000123.1 GCA_023483915.1 Actinomycetota bacterium | reverse complement strand
GGAAATGATGGAGGTGGCGTAGATCTTGAGAAAGCTGTCCGAATAGATCTGTTTGTTCATCAGCATCTCTGCCGTGGCCACGCCGTTCATCAGGTCTTGGTCACATACATCTACGATGGCCGAATCGAGCCCGTGCGAGATGGCCATGATCAGAAATACGCGGTTAATGAGCGGTCTCTCCGTCGCTCCCTGGGACAGGTTCGACAGACCAATGGTCATGTGGGGGGCCGGGTCCGACAGAAACTTGATCTGGTCCATCGCCGTCAGGATGTTGCCCGGCTGGACCTGGGCGTTTGGCACCTTGACCGGCAGGATGATCGGATCGATGAACAGCCGCTGCGTGTCAAAGCCGAGCTCGGCGGCGCGGGAGATGATCTGGGCGGCGATCTCGACCCGCGTGTTAATGTCCTGCGGCACGCCGTTTTTGTCCATGGTCAGGGCGATGATGTTCGCCTTCGGTCCGGCGGACTGGGCCATCTGCACATACTTGTCGAAGACCGCCTCATCGCTCTTCTTGTTCAAGGGCGTGGAATTGAGAATCAGGCCATTCGCGGCGTTGATCACCTTCAGTCCCGCCGCAATGACGGCCGGTTTCTGGGAATCCAGGCTCAACGGTGTCGAGCAGACTTCCTGAATGGCCTCGATCAGCCACTGGATGGTCCCCTCTTGGTCCGCCGCCGCGGTGCCAACGTTCACATCGAGGTAGGAGGCCCCCGCCGCCGTCTGCCGCAGCGCCAGGTTCTGAATGACCTTCTTGTCCTTGTTGGCAATGGCCTCCTTGACGTCCTTGAACATCCCGTTGATACGCTCACCGATCAAAATCATGTCAAATGCCCCTTTCCCATATGTGTTGTCATGTGCCCATTCTTGAAGAGCAACCACAGGGGGGTTGCCGCTACTTCCAGATCTGGTCAATGAAGTTCCGGACCGTCGCCACGGCCTTGGGATGCCTCATGCGGATGATGTCGACACCTGCTTGAAGCAGGCAGATGGCGGTGGCTGCCTCCCACATCGGTCCGCGTTCCCGCAGGTCGCCCCAGCCCGGTGCGTCCGCCAGCTTCGCCTCTTTGCACCGCCAGGACTCGTAGCCGACGTCGCAGATGGCGGGCATGGCCATCATTTTGTCGCCTCCCAGGGCCGCCAGGCGCTGGCGTTCCTGAATCGAGTAGGCGTACTCGATGCCGTAGCCCAGGGCGCCGGTCGATTGGAAGGTCACGACTCTCTCCAGGGGAAAGCCCATGTCGGACACGAGGATGTTCACCTGCTTGGCGATATTGATATCCAGCGGCGCTTCGGTGATCAGGCAATGGTCGTCGGCCATGGCGATGGCCGTGAGGGACTTATAGTTGTCCTCGGTGGCGGTGCCGAGCAGGCATTTCTCGCCTTTGGCTGCCCCGCTGACCTTGGGCATGACTTCGTTGTCCTTCTCGTCGTTGCCGCAGCCCCAGAGCACGAGCGGCACCCGAACGGCCTTCAGCACGGTCTGGGTGACCTTGACAGCGTGGGCCGCGTCCTTGTTCCCCTTGTCGGGGTGGATTCCGTCGAACTTGATGCAGACCAGGTCCGCCCCGTACTCCTCCACGCACTGCTTGGCCCAATCGCCGGGGTGATTCGCAGTGACGGCAAAGGATTCGACCAGCACGCCCGGCCAGTCGTCCGGCCGCACGTCCAGCACATCCATCGCAATCAAGGGCCGTTGCCCTGCGTCCGACGGGGCGCCACCATGAACTACGTTCCGGGCCCCGCCCACCGTCACCGTAGATCGTTGCCCCCCGCCGAGCGTGATCCGATTCACGGAACCGGTGAAACCTTCCACTACTTCAGGAACAGGCATTATCGATCCTCCAGAACTTGCTGACTTTCGTGCTTTGGTATCTGTTTCATCTGCGGCATGGCAACGAGACGCCCAACCATCGCCCGCACCGTCTGGAATGCCGGGCTTTGGTCCGTCAGAGCAAAGACATCCGCGCCGCGTCGGGACGCCTCCAGCACCAGCGCATCCTCCGGCACGCGGGCCAGGACCGACAGTTCTTCCGTCGGCAGACACTCGCCATCCATCTTGTTCCACAGAACGCCGATCTCCTTGACGACGATCGGCAGTTTCTTCGCCAATTCGTAGATGCGCCGGGCGGTCAGCGCTCCGACGGAGGTCGGCTCGGAAACGATGCACAGCAGATCCACATGGTTGGTCGTCCGGCGGGACAAGTGCTCCATGCCGGCCTCGTTATCGATCACCACGAACCGGTACTTGGAGCTCAGCTCATCGAGGATGCGCCGCAGCAGGTTGTTGACGGCACAGTAGCAGGACGGTCCCTCCGGCCGGCCCATCGTTACCAGATCGAACCGCCCCGCCTCCGTGATCGCCTGCTGAAAGCCGTACTCGACCATATGCACCCGGTCCATGCCTCCGGCCTGAGGCGTCTTGGCGCGGGCCTGCTCGCGAATCTCGGCCACGGTGGCGCCCGGCGGCACTCCCAGCGCCAGACCCAGGCACGCGTTGGGATCCGCATCGATGCACAGAATCGGCCCGCTGTCGGAACGTTCCAGCAGCGTCCGGACGATCATGGAGGCAATCGTCGTCTTGCCCGAACCGCCTTTGCCGCTGACGGCTATGGTTGTTGTCATAACTCCTTGCTCGTAGGACCTAGGGGACCGATGGGACCGCTAGGACTCAGTTCTTGGACTCGCATCCCTGGCCGTGGACGGACGGGAAGAGCGACAGGTCCGTATGGGGCAGGAACTTGGCCCGGATGAATTCTTCCATGTAGCCTGTATGGCTCATCAAATCGAAATACGTCATGCTGGCAGCGATCTCTTCCGCCCGCCGCCGCGCCTCCCGGCTCAACAAGACCATCTTCGCACCGGCAATCGAGGTGTTGCCCACGAAGCGGATCTTCTCCACCGGCACATCC
>JAMDEO010000159.1 GCA_023483915.1 Actinomycetota bacterium | reverse complement strand
GCAGCCTGAACTCCTCTGTGTACCGTTTCTGTCGTGTGCTTTTGTCTGCCATAGAGAATTCCTTTCGTGTCTATGGCAGCCCAGTGTAGCAAGCTCGCCCCGCGCCCACCATCCGTAGGGCAGGTCAAACCATCAACTTGGTCGGCGCTGCGTTCGGCCGTTGTGAGGAACTCGACCAGGAGTGCTTCTGCCTCCCGCGGGCAGTCTTTCTCGATGAGGCTTTGGATCGAGTCAAGCACTTGATTCAGTTCGCGTGAGATGGGCAAAGCCATTTTCCAGCCGTCGCGGTGCTCGGCTAATTGCCAAGCCTGATGGATCCGATCGCGAATCTCGCTGACCAAGGCTTCGGTGTTTTCCCTGGGGGTGACCAGATCGAGAAGAGAGGCCCGCAGCTTCTCATCTTCCTCGCAGCGTTCCATGAGCCAGGCGATCAGATCCGCCTTGCTGGTCGCTTCCAGGTAACTGCTCAATTCATCATTGGTGATTTTGTGGGCCATCGTTTCCGCTCGACCTTATTGCTTCTCGATCTGCACCTGCTGGACGTATGGGAGGGCCTCGATATCGCCCAGAAAGCGTTCGAGATCCTGGACGTAGATTTCCTTGTGCTTGAAGTGGGCCCGTTGGATACTGAGGGTGAGCTTGCGGCCGTCGATCTCCTGGGACCAGATCTCCAGGCTGTCCCGGGTGCCCCAGGAGTCCTCCTCAATCTCAGGCACCAACTCGGGAATGATCCCGAGATCCCGGGCGAATTGCGCCAGAGGTGGGTGATGCGGCTTGAACAGTACCTCCACAGAGTATATCCGTGCCTCCAAGCCCTGGCTTGCGGGCAGGGCTTGCTTCGGCAGGGGGATCACCTTCGGGGCACGTGCGGACCGCACCTTTGCCGCGCTGGTCCGGATGGCTTTGAACGGAGCCTCGTCCCCATGATGGATGTAGATATGGCCGGTCGTCTCGGTTCCGTCGATAACCATCCACCCTCTGCCGGAGATCGGGTCTCCCTCGTCGACGCCCTGGAAACTGAACTCCAATCGCTGGGCGTTGCCGATTTCCTCAATGCGGCAGTCCAAATCTGCCTCGACAGCCCCATACTGCATGAACCCCGAGCCCCTGCGGCCAATGGTCACATACCCCGGACCCCTGAGATCGATGTACGCGGTATCCCAGCCCTCCATCTCGGTGATGCGCCAGGTGCCGGTGTATTCGGATTTCACGTGAGTCTCCGTTCTGCACAGCGCTATCGTCCGTGGCCGTTCAATCCTGCCCTCATCAACCTACCCGGCTTGAACACCACTCTCCGTTTCGCCGGCACCTCGACCTTCTTCAGCGTACGGGGATTCTGAGCCGTACGAGCCGGCGTGATCTTCGTCTCAAAAACACCGAAGTCACGAAACTCCAGGCGATTGCCTTTGGCAAGCTCTGAGGTGACTTCGTCGAAGAATGCCTGGACCACGGCTTTCACGAGCGTTTGTCTCGTGCCGGTACTTTCGGCGATGCGGTCGATCAAGTCCTTCTTGGTTGCCATGGCACAGCTCCTCGGCGGTGGTCAATACCCATCACAGCGCCAGGCGAATGTACCTGAAAGCGGTAGGGCAGGCAAGGGGCCGTTGGGCCAGAGGGCTTTCCCTGGTAAGATAAAGCCCTATGCTCGCAAGCGGCACGTACATCGCGGTCTTTGCGCTATCTCGCAGGCGTCGGATACAGGTGGGCAGACTGGGCTCTTTCTGGTTTGAGCCGGGCCTATACCTCTATGTCGGCAGCGCCCAGCGGAACCTGTCTGCACGCTTGGCACGGCACGCCCGAAGAGTGAAGCCGCTGCGCTGGCACATCGACTATCTGTCGGCCAAGGCACCGACGATCGGGGCCATGATGGTGCCAGGCCCTCGCGAACGGGAGTGCGAACTGGCAGGGGAGTTACGCCACATGTATGAGTTGACCGTGCCTGGTTTCGGTGCTTCGGATTGTAGGTGCGGAGGACATTTGTTCTACACTCGGGAACTGTAGCATAAGACGGCGCCGCACATTCGGACCGTGCGAGACTTCCTCCACAGGTGAGCCACTCCGAGCCCCTCTTTACGCGGCCAGTCCCCACCCTTGAGTCCTGGCCGCTGGAGCCGGGGGAGGCACAAGATGACAGACATTTCCATCAGGACACTGCTCCTGGAGTTCGTGGATGCCAATGGAGCAAGCCACATCCGGGAGTTGCATGTCGAGATACTGCGGCACAAGCCTGATACGCCGGAGCACACGATTCGGGCACGCCTATCCGAGGCTGTTTCAGATGGCCTGCTGGACCGACTCGGTGACGGTTTCTACGACGTGTATGCCGAGGATCAGGGCATGACCTCTGTGGTCTCCTATCCCAATCGGTGTTCGCTTTGGGGTAGCTCCAGCTATCGGGGCAACTGCGATGGCCGGCTCATCAAGGACCTTATCCTACGGTATGGCGCGAGGAAAGTCGCTGACCCAATGGAAGGATCGGGCACGAGCCGGGATGTTGTTGAGGGGTTGAATCGATACAAACGCCTGAGCATTCACTACTGGGGTGGTGACCTCTGCAACGGCTTTGATTTGACCCGGCAGGACCTGCCAGGGCGGTTCGACTTTGTCTGGATACACCCGCCGTACTGGAACATCGTGCAGTACTACAGCGGCTCAGGCGATCTGAGCAACTGCGAGAACTACGAGCGGTTCCGGGAACTGCTGATGGTCTGTCTACGGCGTTGCTATGAATCGTTGGAGCTGGGCGGCAGGCTTGCCGTCTTGATTGGCGATGTGCGGTGGGCGGGCAGGTACACGCCCATCGTGAGGGACGTACTGAACTTCCCCCACGGTGAGATCCGCAGCGTCATCATCAAGGTCCAGCACAACTGCACGAGTGACCGCAAGAGCTACGGCAGGATGGAGGACGTGCCGATTCGCCATGAGTATTGCGTGGTGTTTAAGC
>JAMDEO010000140.1 GCA_023483915.1 Actinomycetota bacterium | reverse complement strand
ATAGGGGGGGTCTTACGTTTCCGCGAGGGGCATCTGCTGCTGAAGTCCATGCGTCTCTGGATCTGTGCCCGCTGAGCTGGCGACCGGCGCGGTCGCGGGTGCGGACGGGTGCTGGTGCACGCTTGACTGCGGCGTACGGTCCCAAAGCAGGCTGAGGATGTCCGGCCGCGCATAGTGTCCGGTTGGGTCTGCGAAGTTCTTGGCTCGGGCGATGTCGTACAAATCGACGTCCGCGGTCAGGATGGTCTCCTCGGTATCGCCGGCAGGACCGGCCAGGGTTGCTCCGTCCGGACCAAAGATCATGCTCCCGCCCCCTCCTACCTGGATGAGGTCGGCCCGCTCGGCCGTGTCGGCCACGCGATCGACCATCTCCTGGCTGGTGACCGCGACTGGCGCGAGCACGAAACATCCACCCTCCAACGCGTAGTGGCGAGAGGCACCCATAGAAGCTTCGCAACCGAGGGCATAGGAGTATTTCCGGAAAAGGCCGAATGACGGCCATGCCGCGACATGGACCTGCTCGCCGAGCGAAAACATGGCGTGCCGGATAAGCGGCTGCAGGTGCTCCCAGCAGTTGAGACCCCCCAGTCTGCCCAAAGGTGTGTCGAAGACCTTCAAATCGCTCCCATCACCCTGGCCCCATATGGTGCGCTCGGCGTGAGTGGGCTTGAGCTTGCGGTGCCGGCCGATGATGCTCCCCTCAGAGTCGATGAATAGTTGAGTGCAATAGAGGGTGCTCCCGGCTCTCTCGTCGACACCTATCACCACATGGGCCCTCGCATCCTTGGCGGCTTTGCACAACCGGTCCGTCGTCGGACTTGGGATCTCGACCGCGTTCGCGTAGAGCTCGGCGAAGAAGTTGTTGCCCCAATGCGCCGGGCCCAGGAACGCCCACCACGGAAACCCAGGGAGCCAGACCTCAGGGAAGGCAATCAGCTGGGCTCCTTGGACGGCGGCTTGAGCGATGAGCGCGCAGGCTTTTTCGGTGCACCGCTCCCTATCCAACCAGATGGGTGTTGCCTGGACAACCGCGGCTCTGAACTTTGGGAAGGAGTCCATCTTGGCACCTCTTTCGAGCAGGTGGCCACCTGGGTGACGTCATTTCGTGCCCATGGTATCAGGCTGGGTTCTTCCGGGCCCAGGAGTCTTCCACTGAGGCATCCGAGGCAGGAACGCGCTATTGTCTCATGGCGAATCAGCGTGATGAACATGTGGGGCAGAACCCGAAGGATCTACCATGGCAGAGGGCCTACTACAGCTCAAGTTGACCTTGGCCGATATCCGGCCACCCATCTGGCGCCGAGTCTTCGTTTCGAACAAGCTTACCCTGCAACAGTTTCATCAGGTCATACAGGCGATCGCCGGCTGGCGGGATGAACATGAGCATGAGTTCGTCATAGCCGACGAGAGATACGGGCAGCCTGCCCCGCACGAGGTGGTGCCGGTCCAAAATGAGGCGTTATTCCGACTGCACAGCCTTCCTCTGAAGGAGGGAGCTACGTTTGCCTACGTATACGATTTTCACGATCGATGGCAGCTCGAGATCAAGGTGGAAAAGATCCTTCCACCGGATCCTCGCGGACCTTCCAGTTCGGTTATCGACGGCGCTCGGGCTTTTCCACCGGAGAATTCCGGCGGGGCACTCAGTTACGAGATGCTCCCCGTGCGTGTGGACTTTGACCCGGAACGTTTCGATCTCCGCGCGACCAACGAGCGGCTGAGACTACTCCCGTAGACTGCCCGCCTCGGCCATTGCGCCCTCCAGCCGCAATTCCCTCATGCGGTGGGCCCTTGGCGGCTTGGCCTCGTAAGGGCCCTCCTCCCCGCCGCCGCGAGTGTGTCGAGGACGGCCGGGTCGGCTCCTGTGAGGAAGGCCCTCAACTCGCCGGCATGCGCACGCCATGCGCACGCCGCCACTCTCACTCTGAGTTGCAGGTTAAGCGTACACGCCTGTCTGGTGTGGAAACTCGGCTGCCTGGTGAGTGGAGTTCGAGGAGCGTCGACCGAGAGTCGCACGCGGCGAGGGCGCGTGCCTGAGAGAGGCGACCCTCATGCGATGTGCCCAGACCGCCTCACCGGCTCCTACCCGACCACAAAAACCAATACAACAGTACTGTGGTATTGTTTGCAGCACAATCTGGGCGACCGGCTGACTCTGGGAACTACTCGGACCGAGGCGGTGATCACCCATAGACAAATATGAGAACGTGACGCGGAGGAGTCGGTATGGCTCATACTCCCCGGAGCACCACCGGCGCCGCACTGGTAGTGGGCGGCGGTGTAGCCGGGATTCAGTGTTCCCTCGACTTGGCAGAAGGAGGGTACAAGGTCTATCTGGTCGAGAAGTCCCCTGCTCTGGGCGGCCATATGGCACAGCTCGACAAGACCTTCCCAACCAACGACTGTTCAATGTGCACTCTGGCGCCCAAGTTGGTGGAAGCATCCCGACACCTGGATATCGACATCATCACCAACGCAGAGCTGATGGAGCTGACCGGCGACCCGGGCAGCTTCAATGCCAAGGTCTTCCGGCGCGCCCGCTTCGTCGATCCGGCTAAGTGCACAAGCTGCAACGAGTGCGTCCGGGTTTGCCCGGTCAAGGTCCGCGACAACTATAACGAAGGGCTTGGCGAGCGCACAGCGATCTACAAGCTCTATCCTCAGGCGATTCCCGGCACCTACACGGTTGACAAAAAAGGGTACGCTCCCTGCAAGAGCAATTGCCCTGTCCATACCTCTGCCCAGGGATACATCGCTCTCATTGCTGAGGGGCGTTTCGAAGAAGCCTATCGAGTGGCGTCCGAGCCCAATCCCTTCCCTTCCGTCTGTGGCCGGGTCTGCGCTCACCCTTGCGAAACGGCCTGCACTAGGGCCTCGGTTGACGAAGCCGTCTCTATCGCCGGCCTGAAGCGATTTGCCTGCGATCACGGCGCTCCCGCCGAGCTACCGGACAAGCTACCGGTTCTCTATGACGAGAAGGTAGCGATCGTGGGCGGGGGGCCGGCGGGTTTGAGCTGCGCCCGAGACTTGGCCCAGTACGGGTATGCCACCACTGTTTTCGAAGCCCTCCCTGTCGCGGGCGGGATGTTACGTGTCGGCATCCCCGACCATCGCATGCCTCCCGATGTGCTCCAGCGTGAGATCGACCGAATATGCGCTCTGGGCGTGGATTTGCGGTTGAATCAACGCTGTGGAGTCGATTTCACGGTCGAGGGTCTGCTGGATGACGGATATCATGCCGTCTTCCTCGCTCCGGGACTGCACACGAGCGCCCCCGCGCCGGTCAGGGGCGACGATCTCGACGGTTGTCTCAAGGCGGTCGAGTTCCTGCGGGCCGTCAACCTGGGCCACCCCCTTCCGGTAGGCGACAATGTGGTCGTCATAGGCGGCGGGGACGTCGCCTTCGACACGGCCCGCGCCGCGTCCCGTCTGACGTCGGCCGGCGGCCGCGCCCCCGAAGTCACCATTGCCTACCGGCGCACCCGGGAAGAAATGCCGGCTTCGCGGGAGGAGATCGAGGAAGGTCTCGATGAAGGCGTCAAGCTGGAGTATCTGGCCATACCGGTCTAGATATTGGGCGCAAGAGTGACCGCAATAAGACTGCAGCGATGTAAGTTGGGCGAGCCCGACGAACGTGGACGTCGCCGTCCCGAACCAATTCCCGGGGCATTCTTTGAGATTCCATGCGAAACCGTCATCTTCGCTGTGGGACAGGCCATTGTGGGCGATTTCGCCCAGGGACTGGCAGGCGTCGGGCTCGAAGGCGATCAGGTGAAGACCGACGATTCGACCTTGGCAACCGGACGGCCGGGTGTTTTCGCGGGGGGCGATGCTTCTCCGAAGGGCCCTCTGACGGCTATTGAGGCCATCGCTGCCGGCCGCAAAGGGGCGGCAAGCGTCCACAACTACCTGCGCGGCGAGCAATTGGTATCCCTTTGGAGCAACCCACTCCCTGAGGCCCGGCCCGACGACGCAGAAGTCAAGAAGGTGACGCGCCAGGAACGGAGCCCTATGCCCGAGCATCCGGGAGCCGAGCGGCGCCGCAACTGGGTGGAAGTCCGCGAGGGCTACACCGAGGAACAGGCGATCGCGGAGGCCAAGCGTTGCCTCCAATGCGCCGTCTGCTCGGAATGCATGGAGTGTGCCCGCATCTGCCCCCCGAAGGCCTTGATTCACGAAGAACGGGACAGCGAGTTGGATCTCGAGGTGGGGGCCGTAGTGTTGGCCACTGGATACGACGCCTACGATCCGGGCTCGAAGGGTGAGTACGGGTACAGGCGATATCCCAACGTGCTTAGCGCTCTCGAATACGAGCGCATGCTCAGCGCGTCAGGCCCCACTATCGGCGAGGTCAAGCGACCCAGCGACGGAGCTCATCCGCACAACGTGGCGTTCATTCAATGTGTTGGCTCGCGCGACCAGAAGCACGACTATTGTTCCAGCGTGTGCTGCATCTACGCCAACAAGCAGGCGATGCTCACGACCGATCATGTGCCCGACTGCAGCCCAGATGTGTTTCTAATGGACATGCGGGCCCAGGGGAAGGGATTCGACCTCTTCTACCAACGTGCGGTCGATCGCGGCGTCAACTTCATCCGTTCTCGCCCGTCGGCTATCAAGGAGGATCCGCTAACCAAGGATCTGCTCATCAACTGGGAAGACGAGCAAGGAGTTCTCCATCAGAACCGCTACGACATGGTCGTTCTGTCGGTCGGGCTGGAGCCTGCCCGGAAGGGCCAGGAAGCAGCTGGGCGCCTGGGAATTGCCCTCAATCGCCATGGCTTCTGCGACCTGAAAGAGTTTGATCCCCTCCAGAGCAGTCGCGAGGGTGTTTTCGTAATCGGTCCCTTCAGCGAACCCAAGGATATCCCCGACTCGGTTGCACAGGGGTCGGCGGCTGCGGCGCGGGTTATGGCTCAACTTGCCGATAGCAGGGGGACTCTTACGGCCGAACCCGTGTATCCGCCTGAGCGGGATGTCAGCGACGAGGAGCCTCGTGTGGGGGTCTTCGTGTGCCATTGCGGCAGCAACATCGCGAGTGTCGTGGATGTGAAGGACGTCGCCGAACACGCCGCCAAGTTGCCCGGCGTTCAATGCTCAACGGACACCACGTACGTCTGCGCCAACGACAGCCTGCAGCTGATCCGCGAGAAGATAGCGGAACACGACCTGAACCGCGTGGTGGTGGCTAGTTGCACCCCGCGCACTCACGAGCCGATCTTCCAGAGCACCCTTCGCGAGGCTGGATTGAATCCGTTCCTCTTCGAGATGGCCAACATCCGCGATCAAGACAGCTGGGTGCACAAGAAGGAGCCCGACAAGGCCACGGCCAAGGCGCGTGACCTGGTGAGAATGAGCGTGGCTCGTGCCCGCCTGCTCGCCCCGCTTTCCAAGATCGACGTGCCGTTGACGCACTCCGCCCTCGTGATCGGGGGTGGTATCGCCGGAATGACCGCGGCCGGCTCTCTGGGGGACATGGGCTACGAGGTCCACTTGGTGGAGCGGGCATCTCAGTTGGGCGGCCGTGTTCTGCAGGTGGGAAGAACGATTAGGGGTAATGACCCGGCGCGCATTCTCGCCACCCTCGAACAGCGGCTCATCGACAATCCCAACATCCACATCTATCTCGACTCTCACCTGGCAGACTTCCATGGTTTCGTGGGCAATTTCTCAAGCGTTATCGAGGACAAGGATGGCAGGCGAACCCCCGTCGATCACGGCGTCATCATCGTCGCCATAGGCGCTCGGGAGGAACGGGTCGACCTATACCAGCTAGACCGACGCCCCGGCGTGGTCACCGAGATGGACCTCGAGCGGATGCTCAAGGAACACGATCCGAGGGTGACGGAGGCCGGCTCGGTGGGATTCGTTCTGTGCGCGGGATCCCTCGAGGGGGATCATCCGTATTGCTCTCGAGTCTGCTGTCAGCACGGCGTCAAGAATGCCATCGAGCTGAAGGAGCGCAACCCGAGCCGCCCGGTATATGTGTGGTTCAAGGAGATGAGAACTTTCGGGCTACTCGAGGAGTACTACACGCGGGCGCGCGATCTGGGTGTCGTCTTCATCCGCTATGCCAACGGCAACCGGCCCCAGGTGAGCTCTGAAGGGCCGCTGACGATCAGCTACCACGAGACCGCATTGAACCGGGACGTCAGTCTTCCTCTTGATCTCTTGGTGCTCGCCGTTCCCTCGGTGGGGGCAGAAGGCAGCGTCGACTTGAGCAAGCTTCTCAAGGTGCCGCTCCAACGCGACAGTTTCTTCCAAGAGGCCCATGTGAAGCTGCGCCCGGTGGATTGCGCATCGGAAGGTATCTTCATCTGCGGCGCGGCACACTATCCCAAGAGTATCGACGAGACCATCAGCCAAGCCTACGCCGCGGCCGGCCGAGCCGCCGCGCTCCTGGCCAAACAGGTCATAAAGGCCGGTGGAGTGGTCGCCGAGGTCGATCAGGACAGGTGCGCCGCCTGCCTCACTTGTGTCCGTGTGTGTCCGTACAGCGTCCCGGTGATCGACTCCGAGGTCAAGAAGGCCAGGATCGAACCGGCCACATGCCAGGGATGCGGAGTCTGCGTCAGCGAATGCCCCGTCAAGGCGATCACTCTGCACCACTACACAGATGCACAGATACTCGCCAAGGAAGAGGCGCTCTTCATGGAGGTGAGCTGAGATGGCAGACGCCGCCCAGCCTGATTTCGAGCCCGAGATCATCGTATTCGCGTGCCATTACTGCGCCTATGCCGCGGCCGATCTGGCTGGGGTCATGCGCCTCGATTACCCGAGCAGCATCCGGATAATCAAGTTGCCGTGCACCGGCAAGCTCGAAGTCATACATCTGCTGCGCGCGATAGAGGCAGGCGCCGACGGCGTGTATGCGGCGGGTTGCCTCGAGGGAGAGTGCCACTACCTCAAAGGCAATCTGTGGGCCCGCCAACGGGTGAATCATGTCAAGAAGCTTCTCACCGAAATGGGCCTGGAGCCCGAACGGGTCGAGATGTACAACATGTCCTCGGCAATGGGAGTGCGGTTCGCGGAAGTTGCCAACGAGTTCACCGCGCGCATAAAGGAATTGGGTCCGAATCCGGTCAAGCGCAAGGGCGTCAGCCCGTATGCAGCCGCCCGGGAAGCCGCGAGTGAAATAGCCCTACCAGAAGATACGGACACGGTCGCCGACCAGCCGAACCGGCCTCTGGCGCCGTTAGCTACTACGAAAGAAGGATAGTCAGAATGATTACGGCCGAGCGCAAACCCTTCGACAAGATCCTCGGACTCGTCGGAGAGAGCAAGAAGGTGCTCGTGGCAGGCTGCGACACCTGCGTCGCCGTTTGCCTTACCGGAGGCGAGAAGGAAGCGGAGATTCTCGCCAGCGAATTGCGCATCGAAGCGGGCATGAACGGCAGAGAGACCGAGGTTGAGCACACCTCCGCCATCCGCCAGTGCGAGTGGGAGTACCTCGACCTGATCTCCGACAAGGTCGATCAGGCCGATGTCGTCGTGAGTCTGGCGTGCGGCATAGGCATCCAAAGCATGGCCGAGAAGTTCGCTACCAAGCTCGTGGTGCCCGGAGTGGATACGAACATGCTGGGAATGCCCCTCGAGCATGCCGTCTGGCTGGAGCGCTGCGGCGCGTGCGGAGAGTGTGTCCTTGGCGAGACGGCAGGCGTTTGCCCCGTGGTGCGATGCAGCAAAAGCCTGATGAACGGCCCGTGCGGCGGATCTCACGAAGGCAAGTGCGAGGTGAAAACGCCCGAAGGTGAGGAGATCGACTGTGCTTGGCACCTGATATGGGAGCGCCTCAAAGCACAGGGCCGGGAGGATCTCATGTTCGTCGACCGTCCCCCGAAGAACTGGAGCAAGGGCAGCTCCGGTGGCCCTCGCAAGATGGTCCGTGTGGAGGCGAGGCCGGTATGACCCCTGAGAAGACCGAAATTACCGAGGACACGGTGGACGGCTACAAAGCCGGCAGCAACCTGGAGAAGATCTTGAGCGACGGCCGTTTCGCCGTCACCGGTGAGTGCGGGCCGCCCAAGAGCGCGGACGGGAGCGTCATTGATAATAAGGCGAAACTCCTTAAAGGTTACGTCGATGCCGTGAACATCACCGACAACCAAACGGCCGTGGTTAGGGTCTGCTCGCTCGCGTCGGCCGTCGTTGCTCAGCAAAACGGGGTCGAAGCTGTCATGCAGGTCACCTGTCGCGACAGAAACAGGCTGGCCATGCAGGCCGATATTCTCGGCGCGTCCACCCTGGGCATCAAGAACGTTCTCTGCCTGACGGGCGACCACATGAGCTTTGGCAACCACAGGGACGCCAAGGGAGTGCATGACCTGGACTCGATCAACCTGATCAAGATGTTCAAGGACATGCGTGACGACAAGAAGTTCCAGTGCGGCGAAGAGATGACCGTGGCTCCGAGGCTCTACATAGGGTGCGCAGAGAATCCATTCGGCGATCCCTATGAGATCCGAGCCCTGCGTCTGAAAAAGAAGATCCTCGCCGGCGCGGACTTCGTGCAGACCCAATGCATCTTCAACCTCCCCAAGTTCAAGAAGTGGATGGAGGAGATTCGTTCTCTCGGCCTGCACAAGGAAATCAAGATCATGGCGGGCATCACTCCAATAAAGAGCGCGGGCATGGCCAACTACATGAAGAAGGCAGTACCCGGCATGGATGTTCCCCAGGAGATCGTCGACCGCATCGCCGCCCAGGAAAAAGGCGCCCCTCAGCAAGCGGAGGGGAAGAAGCTCGCGGTGGAGATGATAAAAGAGTTGGCGGAGATCGAGGGAGTGGCCGGAGTGCACATCATGGCGGTGGAGTGGGAGCCCGCCGTGCCGGAGATCGTCGAGGCGGCAGGATTGCTTCCCCGGCCGACAGTAGCGTAGGGGGATTGCCGATGTCTACCGCCAGTAGCATGTCCGCCTGCACTCCGCAGCCTGATCTCGCACAGACCATCGGCAGAGGATGTGGCGCGAACGTCTGCAAGTGTTACCAATGCAAGAAATGCAGCAATGGGTGTCCGGTGGCCGCTTACGCGGACCTGCACCCGTCGCAGATCATGCGAGCCATACAGCTCGGCCAGGTCGATCTCGCCCTCGACGAGAAGTTCATCTGGCTGTGCACCGGCTGCCAGACTTGCACGACTCGCTGCCCTCAAGGCATCGATGTCGCGGCCGTCATGGACGAGCTTCGGATCATCGCCCGGCGCGAGGACCGTATTCCGGACGGTGCCGCGCTCGCCAACGTGCTGCGCCTGAACGCAGACAGCATCAAACGTTGGGGCCGGCTATACGAGGTGGAGCTCGTTACCCGTTCATTGCTCGGCAACCGGAAAAAGATGAAGAGCTACGTACCGGTGGGGCGGCAAATGATGGCGAAGCGGAAGATCAGACTATTGCCCGAGCTTGGCGATCGGGCCGCGGTCAAGCGCATGGTCTCGAGCAGCGAAAGGATCGCCGAGGCAAATCCTACCCCGCTCGAGCGGGGTCGCGGGCGAGGAGGGTATAGCCATGAGTAAGTTGCTGGCCTATTACCCGGGATGCTCATTGCACGGGTCGGCCGAGGAGCTGGAGTCCAGCTTCAAGGCCACAGCCGACGCGCTCGAGATCGAGCTAAAGGAAATTCCCCAGTGGAGCTGCTGCGGCAACACTGCCGTTCACTCGGCCAACCGTTTGCTGGCTTTGGCTTTGCCCACACACGAACTGGCCAAGGTGGAGCAGGATATGCAGCTCGACGCGGTCGCAATCCCTTGCGCCGGATGCTTCAATCGGTTCGCGACCAGCAACGTGGAGTCGCAGGAGCCCGAGAAAGCCGGCCACATATCGGACGTGGTGGGCCGCGAATACAACGGCTCGGTGGCCGTGCACAACCTCGTGGATGTCTACCACGATGATGTCGGCCTTGAAGAGCTGAAAGCTAGGGTCACCCGGCCATTCCAGGGCCTCAAGGTTGCTTGTTACTACGGTTGCCTTCTGACCCGGCCGCCAAAAGCCACTCTTGCCGGCGATCCGGAGTATCCCACTCACATGGAGGAAGTCGCCGAAGCGCTGGGGTGCAATCCCATCGATTGGAACTGCAAAACGGATTGTTGCGGTTCCGGCCTTGCCTTATGTGAAACCGCGATGGTCATCGAACTGGTGCATCGGTTGCTTCGCGACGCCCGCGCCTGCGGGGCGGAGGCCATCGTCTGCGCATGCCCTCTGTGTCAGATGAACCTTGACACTACACAGCGAGAGATCGCCAAGGCACATCCCGACTGGGAGCCTATTCCAATTATCTACCTGAGCCAGCTTGTGGGTCGGGCGATAGAGGTAGAGGAGTCCATGCTCGGCCTGAAAAAGCTCATCGTCGATGCCAGGGCGGTAATGGCCTAGCGCAGGCTAAGCTACAAACCCGCCGTGAGTTCGTCCCAACGCTCCCGGCTCAGCTCCATGGCCAAGACATCCCAGCTTTCGCCGCCGACGGCATGTGGGGCGGGGTCGGGTAAGGACCTTACAAATCCAAGACTGCAGTAGGTGGCCACGGCGGGCTTGTTGAAGGCAAACACCAGCAGGGTGACCTTGCCCAGTCCGACAGTGCGGAAGGCCTCGGTCAGCGCAGCCCTCACCAGAGCCTTGCCCAATCCTTGGCCTCGGTGCTCTGGGAAGATCAGTACCCGGCCGAGAACGCAGGTGCCGGACTCATGGTCGATGTCCATGAGCTGTATGTGCCCGACAGTCTGGGACGAGGCGGAAAGGACCGCCTTGTAGACTTTGAACCCTGGAACTCTCCCCCAGGCCTTTGCCAGAGTCTGTCTCAGCTGGAATGGATCCAAAGGGAACGTGTACTCCGGCCCGGCCCATTGGAGAAGGAAGCGCGCGTCGGGCACTTGGGCGATCAACGGGGCAAAGTCACTCTCGTCGAACGGCTGCAGCTTGAGAGGTTCGGCTACCATCGGTCGGTTTGACCCTAGAAGACCCTACGGCCCCCGCGGAAGCTGCTCGGCCATACGTCGCTGATCTGCACCTGGTTGCCGGTAGCGTTGATCATCCTCCCGCTTCCGATGTAGATTCCCACATGTTGGATGGGGGTGAAGAAGAAGACCAGGTCCCCGGCCTTTAGCTGGCCGTACGAGACCGGGGTGCCAAGGTTGAATTGCATGCGGCTGGAATGGGGCAGCGAAATCCCCACTTTCGCGTAAACATACTGGACCAGCCCCGAGCAATCGAAACCGCCCGGACTGGACCCACCCCAGACATAGGGCACGCCCAAATACGACATGGCCATCTTGATGACCCTTCCGGGTCGGGAGGCTGCGAAGATCTTCGCCTTCCTGGCCTCCTCGGCGAGCTTTGCCTGCCGAGCCGCTTCCTCTTTTCGGAGCTGGGCGAGTTGGGTCTCCTTGCCGGCGAGAGCCTTCTTCTGCACTTCCACCTGATCAAGAACCTTCTGCCTGGCCGCAGCCGTCTCGGCTTCGCGGGCCTTCTGCTCCTGCATCCGGGCATCGAGCTTGGCCTTGCGGTCGGCCGTCTGAGCCTTGAACTGCTGTATCTGCTTTACCAAGCGGTTGTCCTGCTCGCTAAGACGGGTGAGCTGACCGAAGCGGCTGATCAGCTCTCTGAAGCTGTTTGCGTCCAGAAGAACACCCAGAAAGGCGATCTTGCCGGATTTGTAGATGTGGACCACCCGCTGATTCAACCGTTCTTGGGACTCGGTCAAGTCCTTTTGGGCCTGTTTCAGCTCGGCCGACGTCTTCTTGACCGCAGCTTTGGTGTCATCGAGTTGCTGCTGCGCATAGTTGTAGTCCTCGGTCACGGCGCCTAGCTGCTGATCGAGCTGATCAAGAAGGGCACTGAGAGCCTGGACTTCGGTCTTCGTCTTGTCGATGGCGGGAGTGGATGCCCGGGCGAGCCCGGTGCCGCAAAGGACCAGGAGCAACACCAACATTACAAGCGCGGTCAACCGCCTGCGCGGCACCCGCGTGATCGAGCTGTACCCAGGCACTCACACACTCCTGATTCGCCTCTGTTCCTGGCGGAGGATTATACAAAGGAGCCAATCCTCCTGCCAGGAAGTGGCTTCTGCGAGGAAAACCGGTGGGTTCACCCGTCATCGACGGCCACATAACGGGTACACTTACCGGGACTAACGCAAGGAGGACCAAGTGACTCCGACAGAAGACCCGCAGCCGGCAGCGACCCAAGGCGAGAGCTGCCGCGATGAGGCCACCGTCGCCCAGACCTACCGTGAGCGGCTGGAGGCGGCGACAGAGAACATAATCCAGGATTGCTCCAAGCCCGAATGTCATACCCATATCGGTTTCGAGCCGATCCCCTCCCGCCAAGCGGTGATTGACATCATCGACGGGGTGCGTGAGCTCATGTTCCCCGGGTTCTTCAGCCAGGAAAGAGTGGACCCCGTGAGCTTCCGCTACGTCATCGGGCAGGCAACCACCTCGCTGTTCGACCTTCTGTCAGATCAGATCTCGCGCAGCATCCGGCACGATTGCTTTCGTTTCAAGCGCGAGTGCACCAACTGCGAGGAACGCGGTTACGACGCGGCCCTCAAGGTACTCGACAGCATCCCGGAGATCCGCCGGGTGGTTGCCACGGACATCCGCGGCACTTTCGACGGGGATCCGGCGGCTAAGAGCACCGATGAGATCGTCTACAGCTACCCCGGCCTGCATGCCACGGCCATCTACCGCGTGGCCCACTTTCTCCATGCGCTGGGAGTGCCCATGCTGCCCCGGATGATGACCGAGCGCCTGCATGGCATGACCGGTATCGACATCCACCCGGGTGCGCAGATAGGCGAAGGATTCGTCATCGACCATGGCACCGGGGTAGTGATTGGCGAGACCACCCAGATCGGCAGCAACGTTCGCATCTACCAGGGGGTCACGCTTGGGGCGCTTTCACTCCCCAAGGGAGCCGGGGACCAGTATCGGGGGAAGAAACGCCATCCCACCATCGAGGATGACGTCATCATCTACTCGGGCGCGACGATCCTGGGCGGAGACACCGTGATCGGTGCCCGTTCGGTCATTGGCGGTAATGTGTGGCTCACCGAATCCGTGCCTGCGGACACCATTGTGATGCTCGAAGCTCCTGGGCTGGTCAAGAAAAGTAGGAACTAAGAGGTCACCGCAGCGCCGGTTCCGTGGTGACCTCCACGGCACCAGGTCTACCGCGGAGAGCTGCCTAGACCGAGGCTCCCCGCAGTGAACGTCCGCGAGTAAAGGGTGCTCCCATCCTCCGCAATGAAGTCGGCGCGAAATTCGTCCTGCCCCAAGGTGAGCCGAAGAATGGCGTGGTGGGTGAAGTCCCCCCAGGCGGCTATCGCATGACCCGGCCAGAATGCGAACGGGTAGAGAGGCGCCCCTCCACCGGCAGCGATCAACTGAATGCAGCCGCCACCGGCAACCGGGTTGCCGTTCCGATCTCGGTTCGGTTGGATCTGTGAGCCGTGATCATGCCCGGAGAGATACGCCACGGCGCCGGAATCACACATGGCCTTCCAGGCTGAGTCCAGTCTCGAGTCATCGCCGTGCAGGCCGTTGGACCACCTCGGATGATGGCCGCAGACCATGTCGTGGAAGCCTGGCTCCTCGAGCTCTTTCACCAGGAAGTCGTACTGAGCGCTGCCTTCGCCCAGCGGGCTATTCGTGTCGAGGATAATGAACTTCCAATTGCCGAGCCTCACGGAGTAGTACGGCGGATTGGTCTGAGTCAAGCTGCCCGGCCATGGGGCTACTAGGTTGCCGCTCCAGTAGGGTATCCATCCCGACTTTCGCGAGTCCGTTTCGTGATTCCCGAGCATCGAGGCCGTCTTGGTCCGCAGGTCCCAGCCGCCTCCTCCCCAGATAGCGTCGTACCGCCGAAAATCCTCCGGCAAGCCCTTCGATCGCACATCCCCTAGGAACAAGAACAGCTCTAGACCTTGGGAGGGCAGCGGCACCAAGCCCGCAAGACGGCGAGAAATTGCCTCCATGCCCGGCTCGGTATCGTCGCCGAGGGCGTACACCACGTGCTCATCGACCGTCGGCTCCGGAGACGTGGTCGTACCGCCCTGCGTCGTACTGCTGTGCCCAGAGGTAATTCCGGGCAGTGAAGAAACGGATGTAGCCGGCGCGGTAGACGCGGATGTCGCCGGTTGGATCGAGGTGGACGCGTCCCGCTGATCGGTCGAGACCCCGGAGCTTCCTGTGCAACCTGCGAAGAGGACAAACAGCAGTACGAGCAAAGCAAGGAGAAAGGGCAACCGTCGTAACATGTGAGCTAGCTCCCGCAGAGAATCGTACACCTGCTGCGTCTCCCCTCTCGAACCTGCCCGCCGAGGTCTTGGCAGTTCCTAGTTAACCGTCGTTGGCAGGAGAACTCAAGTGAAGGAGAAATCAAGCCCGAAAGAGAATCGTTGCTAGCCTGGATTCTGCTTGGAGGTGACAGTGCATGAGGAAGATATCGCTGCTTATTCTCTCTTTGGCTCTCGTAATGCTTGCGGCAGGCTGCGCCAACGGTGCTCCCACGACAACTACCGGCGTTACCGCAGTCACCACGACCACACTTGCCGGCACCTCAACCTCCGTGATCGCCACCAGCTCGACCACACAAAGCGCCCCCAGCACGACGCAGACCACCGTCGTCTTCACAGCCGAGCTGTCAGGCAAGGAGGTCGTTCCTGCCGTGGACACAATGGCGACCGGATCAGCCACTTTCACGGTTGACCCCACGCTGACGAGAGTTCATTTCGAGCTGAAGCTGAGCAACATAACAGGCGTGATCGCGTCCCGGGTTCACGAGGGCGAGCCGGGAACAAACGGTCGAGGCCTGCTCATTCTCTTTCCCGGTCCCACATGGAGTGGCACCTTCACCGGAGTCCTGTCCGAGGGCAACTTCAATGCCTCAGCTCTCATCGGGTCGCTCACCGGCAAGACGATTGCAGACTTCGTTGCTCTCCTGAAGAGCGGCCAAGCGTATGTGAATGTGGGGACGCTGAAAAACCCAAAGGGTGAAATCCGCGGTCAGATTCACTAGGGTCTTGGGACAGGCCGGCGCGCGGGGCCGCGCCGGCCGAGATACCCGGGCTCAGTTAGGGTGCGCCCCCGGAGAGCACATGCCTCGGTGCGGACACGGACTCACCACGCCGCATCGTCACGAGCAGCCTCTCAGCGCCAAGGGAGCGGTCACAGCGGGTATTGGCGAGGTGACGTCTGGAAAGTGATCCACCGGAGCTCGGTGAATTCCTCTGCGGCCTGCTTGCCGCCCATCTTGCCCCAGCCGCTATCCTTGACTCCTCCAAACGGCACGTGTGGCTCGTCGGCGGTCGAAGACTCGTTGATGTGCACCATGCCCGATTCAATACGGTCTGCGATCGCAAGGCCCTTCTGGAGGTCGCGAGTGATGATGCCGCAGGAGAGTCCGTACGCGTTGTCGTTGGCCACCTCGATGGCTTCCTCGACATCTTTGACGACAATGACCGGTGCGACAGGGCCGAAGGTTTCCTCGCGCATGACCCGCATATTGCGCTTGACGTCGGTCAGTACGGTGGGCCAGTAGGAGAGCCCTTCGTACCTGCCGCCGCACATGATCTTTGCCCCGTCCCTGACGGCTTCCTCTACCTGTGTCTTGACTCGTTCCAGCTGACGCCTATTGATCAGGGGGCCGATGCCGGTGTCATCCTCTCGGGGGTCGCCCACCTTCAGGCTCGATGCCTTCTTGACGAACCTGTCGATGAACTCATCACCGATGGGTTGCTCGACAATGATCCTCTCTACCGCCATGCATCCCTGCCCCGATCCCATGAACTTGCCGAAGCAGGTCGCGTTGACCGCGGTGTCCATGTCGGCATCCCTGAGGATGATGCAAGGGTCCTTTCCGCCCAACTCCAGAGCCACCCTCTTGAGGTATTTGCCTCCCAGTATCCCAAGCTCTCTGCCCACATCCGTCGAGCCGGTGAAGTTGACTCGACGCACTCGGGGATGAGCCATGATCGCCTCGCCGAACTCTCCGCTCTTGCCGGGCCCATTCCAAACGACATTAACAACGCCCTTCGGAAAGCCGGCCCTTTCGAACAGCTTCGCGATCAAGGCCCCACCAACGACCGGCGTCTCAGATGAAGGCTTGAGAATGGTGGTGTTACCGTAGACCATGGGCAAGGTCACGGCCCGTAGCCCGAGGAGCAAGGGGCCGTTCCAGGGAGCAATGCCGGCTACGACGCCCGCAGGCTGCCGCTTGGTCATGAAGAAGGCGCCCGGCGTGTCGGAGGGGAGGATTTGCCCTATCGGGTCGTGGGCCTGGGCGGCAGCTTCGCGCATAAGCATGCCGGCGAAATTTACCTGGAAATTACAGGTAAACTTCGCAGCCCCCTGCTCTTCGACGAAGGTCTGCACGAACTCATCGCGCATCTCCTCGAGGACATTTGCCGCCCTGAGGAAGAGCTCTGCCCTATATGCGGGAGAGCTGCCCGCCCAAGCGGGAAGAGCGGCATCAGCTGCCGCAATGGCTCGATTTAGGTCCTCCACTTCGCCGGCGGCCACCCTCGCAAACACTTCGCCCGTGTAGGGATTGTACGAATCGAAAGTAGCGCCCATGGCGCCGTCCACCCATTCTCCATCGACATAAAGCTGGTGATGCTGCGCCACAGTTCCTCCTTATGCGGTTAGCTCGTAGTAGTTTGCGAAGGCCTGAGCCATCGACGGGGCCAGTTCATCCCTCAGGTATTCGTAGAGACCGGCATCTCTCACCTTTCCGATCTTTTCGACCTCGGGAAGGAGCTTCGCCATGACTCTTAGCTCGATCTCCTCGGGCTTGTTCCTACGGGCACAATGAGCGCCAATATCAAGAAGCGCCTGCATCCTTACCAGGGCCCAATCCAGAATCTCCTTGGGGTGGTCGGAAATACCGTAGTGGCCCAGGAAGAGACGCTCCACCGGCAGTTTTCTAACCTTCTGGAGCGACGCCATCGCCTGCCGGACATCGGATCGATACGGGGTGAACACCCAGGAGGCCCCAGCATCGGGGAAATATGCCCCGCACAGATCGTTGATGAACAGCCCGCGGTTTCTCTCCTCGAATAGGACGAACCCGCTCGGCTGATGGCCTGGGGTAAGGATCACCTTGAGCTTCACACCTCGTCCAAGGTCGACTGCATCGCCATCGGCGACCAACGTCAGCTTCGAGGACGGCACCGGATCCATCTCGCCGAACCGCGCGGCCATGTTGGGCGCCAGGTTCCGCCTGCGGTGCTCGGCTTCGATCGCCGGATGCGTGAGGCATTCAGCGCCCACCGCGCTGACATAGACCATGGCTCGCCCGTTTTCCTTGAGGAGCGCACCCACGTTTCCGCTGTGGTCGGGATGTTCCGCGTGGGTGACGAAGATATGGCCGACGTCGTTGGGTCCGAAGCCATGTGCACTCATGCCATCGAGCAGCGCCTCCCAGGAAGTCGGCGCCCCGGTATCGATGAGCGCCACCTCAGCACCTGTGATGATGTAGGCGGAATTGAACAGATCGAAACCGAACATCTTGGTGTCTATGAGGTAGACGTTGTCTGCTCTCGTGGCGTATGTCATGTGCTTCTCCCCTCATCGCACCCTTTCGGCGGAGCTTCGTCACGAATCGAGCCCTGACCGCCGCCTCTAAGGGTTTTGGTTGCCTCGCGGTCGATCTCCAACGTCCCAGGGTCCAGCACGACCTTGTAGGTCTCCCGCGCCGCGCACAGGGACACAAGTTCATTCTTCACATCCAGCCGCACCAGTTCGGGCTCGCGCTCCTCGGGGCGCCCCACTCCGGCGCCGCCACCGCTCCTCGCGACAAAGATGTCGCCCGTCTTGAGGTCCTGGATAACGTGCGGCTGGACTATGTCGATCTCTTCGCCGGCGCGAAGGATGTATGCACGGTTGAGAGGCGTGGGATGGCCGCCCTGTTGGCCGGCCGCCTGGGTATGCCAGCCATCGCAAGGACCCATCGTGGACGCACAGTCATCACCTTCATTCACGCCTTCCCACGCGATACCCGGCGCTCCTCGCCACTTCCCAGCGCCGGCAGAGTCGATGAGGAACTCGTAGCGCCGCACCTTCCAGGGGAAGCGAACCATCTCCTCTTCAGCATCGGTCTTGCTCACCACCCCCAGCGCGCCCAGTTCGCAGCAGCATTGGTAGCCGTCATATCCGTAGACCGCGCCTGCTCCGCCCGCGGGGCAAAAGGAAACGTCGGTGTAGAGTGCGTCCGTCCTCGGGTCGCGTCCGATGAACATTAGGTGCAACGGCCGTCCATAGGGCGTGACGGCCCGCTCGGGCAGGGCCTGGGAGAGAGTGGACAGGACACACTCGATGACCATAGCACCCGCGATAGAAGGTGCCCCCGCGGTAAGAGCTCCCGGTCTTGCATCGGTCACCGTGCCCTCGCGGCAGACCACACGGATTGGTCTGAGACTCCCCTCGTTGTGATACGCGGCGAGACCTGGATCGAGGAAAAGGAAGCTCGCGCAAAGGACGTCGCTCAGCACCAGGGAATAGTGGCCGTTGATATAGCCGGCGCGCTGCTCGTCGCTCTCAGAGAAGTCGAAGGTCGCCTCGTCGCCTTTGACATCAAGCCTGCACCTAACCGTGACCGGCTCACCTAGCTTGGCGCCGTCGTCGTCTGTGTTTGCTTCCGCTTGGTATGTGCCGTCGGGCCACCTGGCGATTTCCGCTCGAACTGCCTTCTCGGTACGGTCGAACATCTCCTCGAGACAGTCAAGGACGCCCTCTTTGCCGTACTTCTCCAGAAGCTCCGTGAGTCGCCTGTCGGCTACGGCAGTCGAGCCGATAAGCGAGTAGGTCTCCCGCCGCATCATGTCGGGCAGGCGGTTGTTGGCAAGAATGAGCTCGAGCAGGTCGTCGCGCATCTTTCCCCGCTCTACGAGCTTGATCGGGGGTATGTTGAGGCCCTCAGCTATCGAGTCGAAGGCCAGGAAGTAAGCACCGGGGCGCGCGCCCCCGTTGTCCGGCACATGCGTGCCCATACAGCTGAAGAAGACCAATTCGTCTTCGAAGAATATCGGCCGGATGAACACCCAGTCGGGCAGGTGCACGGCGCCCGCCCGGAAGGGGTCGTTGGTCAGGAAGACGTCCCCAGGATAGATCCTGCTACCGAAGCGTTCGATCACTGCTTTGATCGGGAAGGTGCTGGAGATGAGGCGACATGGGAAACCCTCAGGGATGGCGATCACCCGGCCTTTGGCATCCCAAATGCCGTAGGCCAGGTCATGGAGCGAAGTAGCGAGAACGTTGCTCGCGGTCCGTTCAACGGTGTCGCGCATTTCCCGGCATACTCGCTGTAGGTAGTGCCAGGTCGTGGCGATAACGACAGGGTCGATCCAGACCGGCTGTTTCATATCGGCCATTTCAGACCTCCCTCTGCAGCACGTAATTGTTGTAGGCGTCGACGCTCGCTCGGAAGCCAGGGGGGATCACAGCGGTTGTCGTCGGCGCTTCGATGAGTGCAGGTCCCCTGACGACGTTGTTCGCCTTCAGCCTAGTGCTGTCGAAGCAGAGTGTGTCCAGGAGGCCGCCATTGAAGAAGCACCGTCGCGTCCTCTTTAGCGCGTTGCCGGGGTCTTCACCGGCTTGCTCTATCGCTGGCAGGCTCAGTTTTCTGCCCTTGACTTTGACCAGCAGCCTCAGGTTGCGAATCTCGATGGGCACCCAAGGCAGATCAAACGTATAAAGCTCCGTATGCTTCCGTTGGAAGGCGTCTCTCGAGGCTTCGAGGTCAGCAGGAGTGATCTCGTCTGGGGGCAGTTGAATCTCGACATCATGGTACTGCCCGTGGTAACGAAGGTCGGCAGACTTGCCGACGATTATCTCCTCGGGGTTTACCTGGAATGCCTCGAGCTCCGACAGTCCCTCTTCGAGCATTTCCTGGTAGAGCAGATTGACATCCGACGCGTTGGCTTTGTCCAGAGGACTTACGTATGAACGGAGATAGTCTCGCCCGATGTCAAGGGTAAGCATGCTGAAGGCGCAGAAGGACGAAGAGTGGTTCGGCACGATCACACTTCGGCAGCCCAGGAGGTCCCCCCAGAATGCGCCGCACATCGGTCCTCCCCCGCCGCAGGCCAGCAAACTGAATTCCCTGACGTCATGGCCCATTCGTGTCGAGATCCGCATCAGTTCGTCGACCATGTTGGAGTTGACGGTGGTGAAAACAGCCTGAGCCGCCTCTTCGATCGGCAACCGCATGCGGTCGCCGATCTTCTTTACGGCGGCTCGCGCGAGTTCAACGTCGAGCGGAACGCTGCCGCCGCAGAAGAAGTCGGCGGGCAGATAGCCCAGCACCACGGCGGCGTCGGTGACCGTCGGCTCGGTTCCGCCCCTCCCGTAGCAGGCGGGCCCGGGATCCGCGCCCGCGCTCTGCGGACCGACCTGCAGAAGTCCGAGGGGGTCGAACCAGGCTATGCTGCCCCCGCCCGCTCCGATACTGCTCACGTCGACCACCTTGATCCCCACCCGGTCGTCACCGAACCAGCGTCCATCGACAAGCGGTACCTCTGCATCTTTGATGAGGGCGACGTCGAGAGTGGTACCCCCCATGTCGGCGGTTATGAGGTTCGGGTCCTTCAGGACACCTGAGAGGTACGCGGCGCCTGGCGGGGCGGCCGCCGGCCCGGAGACGATGAGATAGACCGGCTTTTTGATGACCGCAGCCACCGATTGCATGAGCTGATTGGCCTGCATGATAAGTAGCTGCCCCGTGAAGCCCTCGTCGCGAAGTCTTCGATCGAGTCCGATGATGTACTTCGTCACAACCGGCCCCACCGCGGCGCTGATGACGCAGGTGCTCTGCCTCTCGTACTCGCCCATCTTCGGTACGATGCCGCACGAATAGGTCACGAAGACGTCACCCAGAGCCTCCTGACAGAATTCGGCCGCTCGCCTCTCGTTTTCGGGATTGGCGTAGGAGTTGATGAAGCAAACGGCCAGCGCCTGTACCCCGTCCGCCTTCAGCCTCTCGACGAGGCGTGCCAGCTCTGCTGTGTCGACCGGCTTTACGACCTCGCCGGTGTACCGCGTTTCTTCGTCCACCGTCAGTCTGAGGTGGCGGGGCACGACCGGCTCGTAAGGTGGGATGAGGGCCTGGTACATCGATTTCGTCTCGATCTTCAGGCAGCGCCGCATCTCGATAATGTCTCGGAAACCCTTGGTGGTCAGCATCGCGGGACGGGCAAGGCTGCGGGTAACCAGGGCATTTGTAGCCACCGTGGTCCCGTGCACGATGAGCTCCGTCTCTGAGAGCAGCTCCCGTGGAGTTCTGCCGTGAAAGCATGACGCCTCGTCGATCGCGTCGAGGACGCCGTCTGCGAAGTCGGCCGGCGTGCTCGGCACCTTGAACTCAGAGAGGTTTCCTTCACCATCCAGCGCCACCAGATCGGTGAACGTGCCCCCAGTATCGGCACAAAGCCTGAAGCTTCTTCCGCTCACTTCTCGAGTGCCTTTCTCACGTTGATTTTCAGGTCTTCCATGACCCTCAATGCCGCGGCCCGCCCACCACCGCTCACTCCCGGCCCCGGATGTGTGCTCGCCCCCGCCATGTAGAGCCTATTGATGGGGGTACGGTAGTGGCCCCATCCAGGCAGCGGCCGATTGGAGAAAAGTTGGGAAAGGGACACGCCGATGTGATTGCCGTCTCCGCCCGTCCAAGTCGGATTGCACCGTTCCAGGTCGAGCGGGGTGCGGACGAAACGACCGAGGATGGCCTCGGGTCCGAGGTTCTTCGTGTGCTTGCGGAGCGTATCCAGCGCGCCGTCGGCGATCTCCGCTTTCCGGCTGTCCCACTCCGAGGCGCCACCATCAAGCCGGTACGGCTCGTGCTGCCAGATGAACAGAACATGCTTGCCTTCCGGCGCCCGGCTGGAGTCGGCGCGCGTGGGCGTCCCGATGCCGAGATCTTTTGTCTGCGGGACACCATATCGGAAGTCGTCGTACATCCTCAGCATCTCCTTCATCGGCCGCGTGAGGCGCACGAAGAGAGCTCGGTCGACATCGCCCCCCGCGTTGAAGCGGGGCGCCTCGCTCAGCGCGAGATCTTGCTTCATCGTGACAAAGACACTCGGCCTGATGTGGAGCAGCGACTGGCGCAGACGCGAAGGAACCGCCGAATTAGGCAGCATTTCAAGCAGAAGCTGTCGCACGTGGACGCTGGAGACGACGGCCTTGGTGGCCAGAATCTCTTCGCCGGTCCCGAGAACAACGCCCCTCGCGTCGCCTGAGTCAATCTTGATGGCCTTCACAGGGCTTTCAGTGAGGATGCCCGCTCCCGCGTCGTGAAGGTAACGGAGCAGCGCCTGGGTGAGCGCCCCCGAGCCTCCTTCGGGAATGACCACTCCCCCTGCGGCCGGAGCAAACTTGAAGACGAAGTTCCCGGTGCCCTGTTGATGTGGCGGGATAAGAACTTCGCTCACGCTCCTCACCAGGGCCGCCCGGACCTCTTCGCTTTCAAACCAATCCTCGGCAACCTCGAGCGCGCTCGAGAGGATCAGCCTCAGGTATTCGCGGCCCCGCTCGCTCGCCTCGAGAAACGAGATCATGCTTCCAAAAGCCGGAGGCGGGGAGAACATGTAGAGCGCTAGGATAGCCTCCATTTCCCTGCAGGCTTCGATGAACTTCGGGTAGGTTTCTGAGTCGCGACGGGAGAACTGGGCGATGGACTCGCAGGTTTTGTCCAACTCGTCGTAGAGGATCAACGCTCGATCGTCGGGAAAGACGAAGGCCGTGCCCGGAGAATGAGTCAAGTATTTCAAGCCGTACTTCGATTTGAGCCCGAGCTCGTCCTGCGCTATAAGAGGGTTAGCTTGAATAAGAGCATGGTCTGAGGAAAATACGTCGTGCCGAAAGCCGGGCACGGTGAGTTCCTCGGTTAGCACTCCCCCACCACACTTCGCCTGGCGCTCCACTACCAGTACGTCAAGCCCGGCCTTGGCGAGATAAGCCGCAGCCACAAGGCCATTGTGCCCACCGCCGACCACTATGATCTCGTGCTCACTGGTCAATGACCGCCTCCTGCGGGGCGTCTTAGTGCTCGAGTCCTGAACACCGCGGCAAGGACGTGGAAGGGGAGAAGGAGGAGAAAAGCGATGAGTCCCCAGGAGCAGATCACGCGGAACATCCGAACAAAGTCCCCTGGGGAAAGCAACATATCCATGTACATGCTGCCCAGCGCCTTGCCTTCGATGACGAGTTTGTCTCCCCGGCGCCTGACAGCCTGGATAACAAGGACCGGGCTCCCTGTCTCTGTGAAGATCGTTGCCTCGTGAGGTCTAGCAGACACCGAGGAACCTCCTGCAGATGTCCACGTTATTGCTCAGTTCCTCGGGGGACGACTCGTGGACGAC
Organism: Actinomycetota bacterium; assembly: GCA_023483915.1. Lineage (GTDB taxonomy): Bacteria > Actinomycetota > Thermoleophilia > RBG-16-64-13 > RBG-16-64-13 > JAMDEO01. Next base: position 31,861 of record JAMDEO010000140.1, on the reverse strand, counting down.
GGTGCCCTTGTTGATGATGTAGATGTAGTCGGCCACAGCGAGCGCCATGTTCATATGCTGTTCGGCAAGCAATACCGAATGCGAGGCCTTCAGCTCCCGAATGATGACGCTGATGTCATTGACCACCATCGGAGCCAGTCCCTCCGAAGGCTCGTCCATGAGGAGGGTATCTGGGTTGGTCATGAGAGCACGAGCGATGCTCAACATTTGCTGCTCGCCGCCGCTCAACAAGTTGCCATACTGTCTCTGCCTCTTCTTGAGGATCGGGAAGGCGTCATAAACCTTCTCAAGAGTCCAACCGGTACCGTCTTCGTTCCTTCTCTCCGCTATCGTCAGGTTTTCCTTGACGCTCAGGGACGGGAAGATGCCCCGTCCCTGGGGGACGAAGCCGATGCCGAGACGGGCTATGCGGTCCGGCTCGAGTCCGGCAATCTCCCGCCCATTGAGGCGGACACTTCCCCGCCTGGGCGGATTGATCCCCATGATGGTGCGGATGATCGTTGTCTTCCCCATGCCATTTCGGCCGAGCATTCCCACGACGGCACCCTTAGGCACTGCGAGCGATACACCAAACAACGCTTGTCGTTCCCCGTAGAAAGTCTCGACATTTTGAAGCTCAAGCATTTCCGGCAGCTCCCTTGCTCCCTTGCCCGAGATAGATCTCCTGCACCTTCGCGTTGCAGCTGATCTCCCCAGGAGTCCCTTCACAAAGGATTTCTCCGAAATAGAGCACAGCGATCCTGTCGGCGAGGTTGAAAACCAGATCCATGTCATGTGCGCAGAAGACCAGGGTGATGTCAGTCGTGAGCCGCCTGATCTTCGCGGCAAAACCAAGGGCCTCAGAGGTTGGCAGGCCGGCAGTCGGCTCATCGAGAAGGACCACCTTCGGTTTGGTTGCCAGGGAAAGAGCGATCTCGACCAGACGCTGGTCGCCGTATGAGAGAGCGGCCACAATCTCGAAGCGCTTGTCCCACAACTCCATGAGTTCCAGCATCCGCCGGGCTTCCTCGGCATAGTCGCGCCGCCCATAAAGGGAACGCAGCAGATGGAGGTGCGAATGCTCGGCTCCGTAGAGGGCCAGTAACATGTTGTCGAGTAGCGAGAGAGTGAAAAACAGGTTGTTGATTTGATAGGAACGGGCGAGCCCGAGGTGCAGGCGCCGATCTGGCGGAAGCTTTGTGACCTCCTGCCCTACGAGAAAGATGCGACCTGACGTAGCCGGAAGCTGACCCCCGAGAACATTGAAGAAGGTGGTCTTCCCCGCCCCATTTGGTCCGATGATCGCGACGTTCTCGTTCTCACCGGCGGAGAAAGTGATCCCTGACAGCACATCGAGGCCGCCAAAGCTCTTGCTCAGATTCTCCGTTCTCAGAACAGCCGTTTGCACCTAAGACTCCCTCAGATCCGGAACTTCGCCGAGATCTGGAACCCCGCCGAGATCCGTGATTCTGGCCGGTTCCGGACGGAAGCGCTGATACAGCCTGGAAAGGTAGGGAGCGAATCCTCCGCGTAAGAGCATCACGCAAAGGATGAAGATCCCACCCAGGATCAGCGGCCAGCGATCCGGGACGTACGTCAGGCTGATGTTCTCGCCAAGAACGACGACGATCGCACCGATAAACGGACCGAAGAGTGTTCCCGGCCCACCGAGGATCACCATGAGCATGCCCGCCGTCGACATCTCTATAGCGAGCGTGCTCGGGACCATGGCACCGTAGTAGTAGGCGAGAAAGACCCCGGCGACACCGGCGACAGTTCCCGAGATAATGATGGCCACGTATTTCAGTCTCCAGGTGTTGTAGCCCAGGCTTCTCATGCGTGGCTCGTTTTCCCGCACTCCAACCAGTGCCCGGCCGTAGGCCGAGGTGACAATGCGGTAGAGAACGGCAAAGCAGACGACCAGAGCGATAAAGACGAGGAAGTAGAACCCTATGGGACCGAGATTGAATCCGGGTATACCGAGGTCGGGACGCTTGATGCCGACAAGTCCGTCTGTCCCGCCGGTAACCTTGTACCACTTGGTGGCGACGATGGCGAGGAGTTGACCGAAGGCGATGGTCACGAGCAGGAAGTATGTGCCCGAAACGCGCAGGCAGATATAGCCGATGATCGCTGAGATCAGCGCCGCCACCACAATTCCCGCGGGCAGCAGCACCCAGAATAGGCCGATACCCTCCTTGACGGCAAGAATGCCGACCGTGTACCCCGCGACCCCGAGGAAAGCGGCATGACCCATCGATGTGAGCCCCCCGTAGCCCATCATGAGGTCGAGGCTGATGGCGAAAATTGCGTAGATAAGCACCTTCGTCAGCATACCGAGGTAGAAGGACGGTAGTAGCGGTCCCAGCATGATGAGGACGCAGGCCGCGCCTATGAAGGGTGCGAGTCTGTAAAGACGTTGACGAGCGCCGGGCTTCCGCAGACCTGTGGCTGCAGGAATCGAGAGAGGCATTTTGGCCGATAGTGTGACGCTCTGCGTCATTTCCTCCGCGGTCTTTTGGATAGAGAAAGGCCGCCCCAGCAGGCCGGACGGTCGGAAGAGAAGAATCAGAATGAGGGCAACGTAGATCGCAAAGTAAGCGATATCCGGGAAGTAGGCTTTGCCGAAGGCATCAACCAAGCCGATGATCATTGCGCCAAGAAGGGTCCCCTGCACAGAGCCGGTGCCTCCGACGATTACCACAATCATGGCCAGCAGAAGCGCATCCCAGCCGACCTGGAGGTTGATGCCCATGAGGGGTGCCCCCAGTAGTCCGCAGAGGCCGGCCACGAAGGAGCCCAGGGCAAAGACCGCCGTGAAGAGCCGCTTCAAATTGATGCCGAGGGCCGTCGCGACCTGACGGTTGTCCATGCCGGCCCTGATGGTAGCGCCAACCTTGGTCTTGTCCTGAAAGAGCCAGAGCAACACGGCCATCAGCAGGCCGAACCCGATCATGAAAAAGCGAAAGACCGGGAAGTAGAAGTCTCCGATGCCGATGACGGCGGAGAGCGAACCCGGCACAATCCCGGACAAAGGCTTTGCTCCCCAGATCCATTGCACCACGTTCATGATGATGTAAATGAACCCGATGGTGAGCAGAACCTGTCCAGACTCCTGTTTGTAGAGCCGGCGCAGGAACCCGGCCTCCATTATCAGCCCCACGAGGCCGGCCGCTACGGCTCCACCGAGCAGCCCGATGGTGAAATGACCGGTGATGTTGGTGACGGCCAGTCCTACGTAAGCCCCCACCATGAAGATCGCCCCGTGCGCGAGATTGACGATGCGCATCAGTCCCATGGTCAGGGAAAGCCCTGCGCTCAGAAGAAACAGGATGGAGCCGAACGAGATCCCTATCAGAAAGATTGTAAGGATTCTTTCCATGTTCGCTAAGAAAGGGGGCTACCTCGGAGTCTCTTGGTCCTGCACCCGCGGTAGCCCCCAGCCAAGAGGGCTTACTCTCCGATCTAGATTGTTGTGTCCAGGCGCTCTAGAAGCCGAGCGGCGGTATGTTCTTGTAGGTATAGATGGGTTTCCAGAGATACTCGCTGCCTTCTTTGGTGATCTGGCAGATATTCATATCCATCTGCCGTACCTGCGTCTGGGGATCGAAACTCACGGGGCCGAATGGGCTGTCGAATTTCACGGCCAGCAGCGCTTCACGCAGCTTTTCGGGATCGGTCTCGCCGTTCGTGAGCTTCAGAGCCTCGATGACGCATTGCGCGCCCAGATAAGCCCCCGCGCTCGTGTCCTCGGGTGTAAATCCGAACTTGGCGCGGAAGTCCTGCACCCATTTCTGGTTGAAGGGGAAGTCGGTCAACGGGCTATATGAGGTCGGAACGTAGTGTTTGCCCACCGTGGCATCGGCCGCCGCCGGAGGCAGAGCGGCAAGGATGTAGGGGGCAAGGAAGGCGCCCCAACTCGCAGCAATGATGGGCATCTTCTTATCGATGCCGAACTCGTGGTACTGAGTGAGCAACTTGACTGCCTGGTCACCGTCGATCCAAGATGCTACGGCGTCGGCATCTTTGAGTGAGGTCAGGTACGAGCTGAAATCCTGGGTGGGAACAGGAGTGAAGATCTCCTGCACGATTTCCCCGCCCTTCTTCTTGAAGGTGTCCTCGAAGGCACCGAGGAAGCCATGGCCCGGCGTGAAGTCCCCTGTCAACACGATCACCTTGCGCATATTGAGAGTGTCGTAGGCGTAGCTGGCCATCGCTGATGCCGACATGGGTTCGGTGCCGCCGGCATTGATGGTCCACTTCATGTTGTTGATTACGATGGGAGGCGGCACCTGCGTCGTCGTGAGATGAGGGACGCCGACCTTGTTCATGTAATCGGCGACCGGCATGACTTCGCCGCCCTGAATGGGTCCGACGACGAGGGCGACGTGGTCCTTCTCCACCATCTTGGTGGCGACGTCGATCGCCGTTTGGGCATCGGCCTTGGAATCGCCGACGATGATCTCGACCTTCTTCCCTGCGACCTGGTAACCTATCTGCTCAAAGGCCCAGTCGAAGGCCTTTATCATTTCCTCGCTCGTGGCGGCCATAGGGCCGGTGAGCGGTCTAATATGACCGATCTTGATGACTTCTGTGGTCGCTGCTGCGCTGGTAGTTGTCTCTTGCGCCGCCGTGGTCACCGGTCCCGCGGTCGTCTCCGGTCCGGCGGTGGTGGGAGACGCCGTAGTGGCCGTCCCTTCGGTGCCACCGCACCCGACGAGAACGACCCCCAGCGCAAACATGAGAACCAACCCTAGTATCCATGCCCTCCTCATTGCCCGTCCCCCTTCTGCGGTCCCGGCAAGTAGTCCGGGCGCCGCCGACTTGCCTAAAGAGCACCAGTGCAACTCATTATTCACATCGGGGAACTGGTGTCAAGAAAAAGTTCATGGTATGGTGAGTGCGTTCATATGGTGAACAAACAACTGTGCGGAGTCGGGAACGTGCGAGCATGCGTGCCATCCCCCGAAGGCCAGGAGGAAGCTTTGGCGAACGAGTCGAACCAGCATGAACGAGGAGTTCCCTATCAAGTGAGGGTGCTCGACCGAGCGATAGACATCCTCGACTCGTTCACGCTGCATCGCAAAGAACTCAGCATCCCTGAGATCGTCGATATCACAGGGCTCAATCGGTCCACGGCGATACGGCTCGTGGCCAACCTCGAGCGGCGGGGTCTCCTGCAGCGATCTTCCAATAAGGGTAGATACCGGCTAGGGCAGCGCCTCTTCGAAATGGGGAGCATCGTTCATGCGTCCTTCTCGCTTCTGCAGGCCGCTGCGGACCCTCTCGGCGCTCTTGAGGAGAGCTTGGGCGCCACGATCGTCCTCGCGGTGCGGAATGGGGAGCATTCCGTCATCGTCGACAGGAGGCAGGGAGTAGGTGACGGATTCAAGATGGTGCCCATGCCGGTGCAGGTGGGTAATGTCCGGCCGCTGACCTACGGACTCATTGGCCAGGTTCTCCTGGCGTCGCTCTCTTCTGACGCGGTCCATGATCTTCTGGACAAGTACCCTCTCGAGCAGCACACTCCCTACTCGACAAAGGATCCGGACCGCTTTCTCAAACGGCTCGCGTTCATTCGGAGCGAGGGGTACGGCATCGAAGTCAACGAGGCTGTCGAGGGACTGATGGGAGTTGCCGCACCCATCCTCGACTTCACCGGCAGCACAGCCGGGGTTCTAGCGTTGGGTTTCCCCGCAACCCGGGAGAACGATGGAGCGTTCATGGACGCGGTCATCAGCAAGCTCAAGCAAGCGGCAGCCGGCATTTCGGCCAACATGGGCTACGTCGGCACCGCAGACGCGGCGGCATCCGAGGCCGCCCCGGGCCAACTGGCCGGGGAGCAAGCCCTAGGAGAGTGGTGACGCTCGTCCGCGGGGGCCCTGCTGGCCACTGCGCTAGGCACCAAGGCTTGGTTTCTCAGCAGCCTCCTACCTCCCCTCGCGCGCCAGCACCCGTTCCAGGCAAAGACCGGCACCCTTGTGGTACGGCCGGCCGAAGGCTTCCGGGTAGCGCCTCCGCAGATCGTTGAGATCTACCTTTTCCACTTGGACGAGGAACCCGCTGCTCACCATGCCCGTGGCATTTTTCGAGGTGAGATTGTGCGGGGTCAGCGTGTTTATGGCCCCACCGCGGTCTAGCTCGCCGGGTACGATCGGGTCATATCTGGCACCATGATCGATGTAGACCGCTCCGGGCATCACTCTCTCAGTGACGTATGCTCCTGCCAGCACAGCGCCGCGCTGGTTGTGGATCTTGACCACGTCGCCGTGCACGATCCCGCGGGCGGCGGCATCCTCCGTGTTGATCCAGAGCGGCTCGTACTTGTAGCCGTCCGGGCCTTGGACCTTGCAGGTTTCGATCTCCCGCAGCCAAGTAAGATCGTCGTGATTGGCATGGCAGCGCCAGCGCGGGTGGTTCGACAGGACGACCAGGGGATACTTGGCTGCTCGTGCGCCGGATAGAGCTTCGTCGTGGCTGTCCCCCTTCTCAATCCAGTGCGGCACCGGCGGCCGCTCCGGATCATCGGGAAAATACCTCGCCAGGTTCTGCGAGTAGAACTCAATCTTTCCCGAGGGGGTCTTGAGGGGGTGATTTTCAGGGTCCTCGTGAAAGAGTCTCAGCCCGGCCGGGTGCTTTTCCCAGTCCGGATCGGTAGGGACAACGAAATACCCCTTCTCTTTAAACTCCTGGTAGCCCACCATGTCCTTGACGCCAGAGCCCTCGAAGCCCCTGTCCACCAACTGCTCGATGCTCTTGCCGCCGCTGTACTCCTCCAGCAGTCCCAGTCGCTCGGCCACCATGCACACGATCTCGTAGTCGCTGCGCGATTCACCCCGGGGCTCGACCGCCTTCTCTTCATTCACAATGAGGTTGAACTGACCGCCCATGGTGTCGGTGGAGATGTCACGCACCTCGAACTTGGTATTTGCGGGCAGGATAAGGTCGGCGAACAGGCAATCATTTTCCATCCACGGATGCTGCGCCACGATGAACTCGATCTTCGGGCTGCGCAGGGCCTTGATGTACGCATTGCTGTCGTTCCAACAGGTGATCCAGCAAGGACTGTCGGTCCATATCATGTGGACCTCCGGGCAGCCCGGCGCCGGGTAGGTGTACTTCACGAACTGGTCCTCGAGCGGAAACGTGCACGACGTGGTGCCGTACCAAGTGATGGGCGGGTTCAGGATGGCATCGTGGATCAGGTTCTTCGGAATGATCTGCCTTGCCACTTTGAGAGCTCGCACCGCCGTGCTCGACATGTCCCCGGTGCGGTCTTCCTCGTTCTCCGTGGTTATGAGCATGCCACCGGTATATACGGAGCGCATGACGTTCGGCATAACGACTCCGCGAGGCATTGGGTTCGACTCTTCCAGCATGCGCCGGCCCCACTCGAGCATCTTCATCTGGTGAACCCCGGGTTTACCTAGCCCCTGCATGGCCAGCAGGAGCGCCTGCAGTCGAGCTGGCTCCGTCGCGTACGGTCCGCGAATGCCTGGGCCGCCGTTCCCTATCAGGATAGTCGTCCTCTTGGAGGCCCAATCGCACGCAAGGGCCTTGATGATCCGGGCAGGGACGCCGCACTTTTCCGCAGCCCAAGCGGGCGTCTTGGGAACGTCGTCTTGATCGCCCAGGACGTACTCCTGGAACTTGTCGAAGCCGAAGGTGTGAGTGGCGACGTAGTCTTGGTCATAAGTGCCCTCGGTCAACCAGACATAGGCGATGGCCAGGTAGAGGGCCGCGTCGGTGTTGGGCCGGATGGGGATCCACTTATCCGCGTGGATGGCTGCGCCGTAATTGAGGTCGGGGCAGACGAAGACACAATCGATGCCGATGCTCCGCCACCAGTAGACGAGGCGGCTGGCCATCTGGCCGTCGAAAGCCCAGGGCGTGGTCTCCGGGTCGCAGCCCCAGAACAGCAGCAGTTCCGTGTTCTCGGCGATGTCGGGTACCAGGTTGCACACCGGCTCCATCTGCCCAACGGGCTCCATCCCCCAGGCGTGCTTCGCGCCCCAGTACGACCCCTCCCAGCTGTCCGAGTTCCGGATCTGCTGGGTGAAGCCACCAAGGAGGTTGAGCAACTTGTTCTGGCAGCCGTGAGTGCCGTGGACAATCTTGGTCTCACCATGCCCGTCGCCCTGGGAAAGCACGGCGTAAGGCCCGTAATCAGCGTGAATGCGCTTCAGTTCCCCCGCCAGAATGTCGAGGGCTTCGTTCCAGGAGACGCGAACGTACTTGCTGGCGCCCCGATTGGCCGTATTCCGTCCGCCGAGTCCGGTAGAGCCGGGGGCGCCGCTCGGGTTCCAGTCGACCCGTTTCAGCGGATAGAGGATGCGGTTGGGGGAATAGACGCGCTTCTTGTAAGCGAGGGCGTATGGGGGAATGAGCGACTTCATGGGGGGCTCGAGCGCGTGACCGCGTGCCTCCATCCGCCACGGATTGAAGTCCTTCCTCTCATACTTCCAATCGAAATGGAGTGGCCTGATCCTCAAGATCCGACCATCTTTAACGTCCACCACGGAAGTGTTGCCATCACCGCTGCTGGGGGAGGAAATGAAGCTCAGGCCCTTGAGCACAGACTTCTCCCGTCCATCTGTCCCCGCATGGGTGGTCCATGCCCCGCTCTCTTTGGCCATGAGTCTCTCCCCCTTCGTCGTTGCCATCAAGTTACTAGGCGAGGGTTGAAGTTGTCCACAGATGCCACTGGAGAGGCAGCCCGCCGATCTGTCGGTCAGATCTTCGGAAGGTCACGCTCCCGGGTTCGCAAGGGTTAGAATGCACAATTGGTAGGTCTACGCGGGCGGGCCAAACCGGCCCGCCAAAGCTGAAGCCAAACAGGGTCAGGAAGCGATGTCAGCCGAAAGATATGGCAAATACGTGATTACGGAACCGAAGTTTCTGACGGAGATGGCTCATCACGACTTCAGCCAGGTCTCCGGATTCACTTTCCCCGACGAGGTATACATCGACAAGGATCTAGTCAAGGAAGCCAACCAGTGGCTGGACATCGGCTGGGTCTGGGACAAGACAACGCCGAGAGAGTACCCCGGGCAACAACACTCCCACCCTTTCGCAGAGATAGTCCTTCTGATTGGATCCGACCCCCGGAACCTTAGGGATCTCGGGGGAGAAGTCGAATGGGTGATGGGCGAAGGCGGAGGGGCCGAGACGTTCATCCTTACATCGACCACCGCTATCTACGTTCCCAAGTGGCTTCCTCACGGGCCCATGATCTTCAACCGCGTGGACAGACCTATTCTCACTGTCTTCATGGGCCTCAATACGGGTGGTTACACGTAGAGAAAGCCGTTTGGGACGTTGTTGATGCTATCTCTTTGCTTCCTCCGCTTATGTATACTTTTAGCTGCTTGTGTTGGCCGAAAGGAGAGGAATGGCCGAGGGGTTTTCACTTATCCCTGAAGAGGCGCCTCCTGCGACAAGAAGTCGTAAGCGTAGCGTCTACCGCCAGCTGCTGGCCGACGCCCTAGCCAAGTTTGAAGCCGACCCAAAGATCGGCAGCCTAAGAGTGGGGACTCCCGCCGAGAAGAAGTTCATCACCGTCTATTGTGGCCTTCGCGACCGCCTGAAAGATCCTGAGTTTGCCGACAAGCTGAGCATTCGAGGAGTGGGCGGCAAGATCTATATCGAGCGAGGCGTTAGGAAAACCGCGGCGAAATAGTGCGCCCTTTCCCACCGGCAGGGGGTGCGCACTGCCTTTCTCACAATAAGAAATACAAATATAAAGTACAAACTTCCCCCAAAGTACCTGATTTTTCAAACACCGGGTAGTCGGCGTGCCTGCGTGACCACCTTAATGGTACCCCTGTTCGCCAGAACCACAAATCCCGCTAATTCTGTTTTCCACGCCGGTTCTGGCCGAGGGGGAAAGGCTTGACACATCCCCCTTTGGGGTGATAGTTAGTGGGAATATGGTCAAAGGTTCTTCCAAACTTATCAAAATCAATGGGCAAATGGTCGGGTTCGACGCAGGTAAGGGGGTTGGCCATGCGCAAGCTGCTGGTGCTTTCGGTTCTCATCACGATTTCTGCAATCTCTGTCCTCGCCCTGGCATGTGGAGGCACGGGGACGACTGCCACAACTGCTGCGCCGACTGGAAGCCCTACGACGGCGGCCGGCGGGGGCGAGGTAGTCGCTACGTCCACTTCTGCAGTCAGCACCGAGCCCATCAAGATCGCTTTCGATGAAGGCTTCACTGGATTCATGGCCTTCGACGCAGCCCAATGTGACAAAGGCATCCTCACGGCTCTCTCCATGCTGGACAACCAGATGGCAGGGCGGCCGGTCAAGTACAGTAAGGTCGACAACAGCTCCGACCCGGTGATCGCGGTCGACAAGGCCAAACAATTAGTCACCAGCGGAGGGCTGAACTACATGATAGGCCCACTCTTCTCCCCCGCCACCCAGGCCGTCACCGATTATCTGGCGAAGTCCGGAGGAATCCCGGATTGCTCTCTCATGGGACAGCCCAAAGATAACCTGACCACGGCAAACAAGCTGGCCTTCATCCCGGCCGGTCTGTACGGCTCCTGGGGCTACTACTTCGGCAAGTACGTGGCCGAGGAGCTCGGCTATAAGACCGCCAACTGTATCAACTATGAAGACACAGCCGCCCATGACCTTCAGGCTGGTTTCGAAAGAGGTTTCGGCGAGTCCGGAGGCAAGGTGATCAGCGTCAACTACGTCCCAATGGATACGGTTGATTTCAGCCCATACCTCTCGACGCTCAAGCCGGCCGACTGCACCTACTTCTGGATCATCGGCAACGGATCCGTGCCGTTCGTCAAACAGTGCAGCGACTACAACCTCACCGCCCCCTTGGTCGTTCCTATGGCCAACAACTTCGTCGAGGAACAGCTTGCCGAACTGGGGGACGCCGGCTTGAACATCGTCGGCTGCGATGTCTATACGCCGCTGCTGGACAACGCTCTCAACAAGGAGTACACGGCAGCCTATCAGAAGCTTTATCCGGACGAGCTGCCCACAACTCAGAGCTATACAGGGTGGGTCGCGGTCATGCTCTACAATGAGGCGCTCAAACAGACCCGCGGCGATACCACACCGGCAAAGGTGATCGAAGCCATGGCCAACATGAGTATCGACACGCCGGCCGGCAAGGTCACCATGTCACCCTACAAAGACGCCTATATTGGCACCCGCGACTTCTTGATCGTCAAGACCCAGAAAGTTGGCAACAACATATCCTGGGTGCCGATCTACACCTATTCTCAGGTTCAGCTCGGCGAGTAGACGCGGAGCCTGCAAGTCGGCTTATGGCTGACCCTCCTCCCAGCGCGAGGAGGCCTCAAGTCCTGCGAGAGGCCTCCTCGTAAGCCGCCTGCAGCTACGGGATTGAGATCAACCAAGGAGACAGGAGATGTCCACAGCACCAGCACCGATAGCGATAGATCGCAGGCGAATCCGGGAATTGGCGGCTCGTGAGGAGAAGCGACTCGAGCAGGAAACACCCGGATCATATGAAGCATTCCTGCGGGCCTCTCGGAGCTTGGTGAACGGAGTCGCCTCCAGCTATCAGATTCGTGATCCGTATCCCATCTTCTTCACACACGGCAAGGGCTCCAAGGTCTACTCTGTGGACAGCAAAGAACTGAGCGATTTCCACAACGGCTTCGGCTGCATGGTTCAGGGCCACGCTCATCCGGCAATCGTAGACGCCATCAAGAAACGCTGCGACCTAGGAACCCAGTTCGGCCTCCCAACGGAGGACGCTGCGATCGTTGCCGATCATCTGGCTCGGAACTTCCGGCTGCCCAAGTGGCGCTTCGTGAACTCGGGCACGGAAGCCACAATGGACGCCATCCGCATCGCAAGGGCTTACACCGGGCGCAAGACCGTGCTGAAGATCTTCGGTTCCTATCATGGCCATCACGACTACGCCATGGTTTCCATCGGGATTGTCGACTACGGCAAGACCCCCATTGGGACTCGCGACAACTACAACTCTCTACCGTACGGGGCGGGAATTCCGGAAGAGGTCGTTGATCTCACCGTGCCTGTCCCTTTCAACGACGCCCCAATGATGGAAGCGCGGATCGAACGCCTTATCGAGCAGGGGCGAAGGCCTGCCTGTCTTATCATGGAACCCGCCATGATGAACCTAGGAGTGATCCTTCCCCAACCAGGCTACCTGGAAGCCGTCCGCGAGATCACCCGCAAGCACGGGATCCTTCTCATATTTGACGAGATCAAGACCGGCATTTGCACGGCAGCAGGGGGCGCAATTGAGCGCTGGGAAGTCCTCCCCGATATGGTCACCCTGGCCAAGGCGCTGGCCGGCGGTCTGCCCTCGGGAGCGATCGGGGCGACCGACGAGGTCATGGAGGTCATCGATTCCGGCAGAGTCTTTCAGGTGGGTACCTACAATGGAAACCCGCTTTGCATGGCTGCTGCGCGGGCGAGTCTGGAAGAAGTCATGACCCCCGAGGCCTATGCGCACATGAATCGGCTGAATAGCCGTCTCGTCAGGGAGTGCGGTGACATCTGCGTCAAATACGGCTTCCCCGGTTACACGGTGGGTCTCACGTCTAAAGGCTGCATCCATTTCGCCGCGCACGAAATCACCGACTACGAATCGTTCGTCAAATACCAGGACATCCCCCTCTGCTCACTGGCCTGGCTCTACAACGTCAATCGGGGTGTACTGCTCGTCAACGGGCGTGAGGAGGAGTGGTGCCTGTCGGTCCAGCACACCGACGAAGATGTCGACCGGTATGTCAGTTCGTTCGAGGGCCTGGTCGAAGAGCTAACAGCTTGAGAGGGAGCCACGGCGTGACCCTCAGCTACAGAGTCTTTATCCATAGCTACGAGGGTTGGAACAGCACGTCCACCCTCTTCTACGGAGAGCGGGACGCCGTGTTGGTCGATGCCTGCCAGCTCTTGAGCGACGCGCACCGCCTTGCAGCAGACCTCATCCTCATGGGCAAGAACCTCACCCATATCTATGTGTCGCACTTCCATCCCGACCACCACTTCGGTGCCGGTGTGCTGCAGTTCGCGTTTCCGCGGGCCCAGGTCGTGGGGCTTCCCAGCGTGGTCAGAGATATCGCCTCCACGACAGACGATAAGATCATCATGTGGGGCGATGTGTTTGGGGCAAACGAGCCCGACCGAGTGACCATACCCACGTCCCTCCCCGAGGCGCACTTGGAGGTCGAAGGGCAGTCTCTCCAGTTCTCGGACGGTTGGGAGGGAGACTGCCAGAACAACAGCGTGGTGTGGGCGCCCTCGCTCGGCGTGCTCTGCGCCACCGACGTAGCCGAGCTTGATTCGCATGTCTGGACTGCCGAAAGTGATACAACCAGGCGCTCGAAGTGGAAGGCTGCCCTGCGGAAGCTCAGAGACTTCGGCGCCGGGGTGGTGATCCCCGGCCATTGCAGCCCCGAAGTTTTTCAGCAGCTCACGTCAACGGGTTGGCAAGGCGACGCCTGCATCGACTTCACCCTCGGATATCTGGATGCCTATGAGGATGTGCTATCCCGAGCCAAGACGGGGGAGGAGTTGGTGGCCGGCATGGAAGGACTCTATCCGGGCATGAAGACCGAGAACTTTGGCCTCCAATGGCAGGCCCGCCTTCTCTTCCCAAAAAGTTGCCCGGACTGGTTCGCGAAGCTTCCAGGAGAGCCGGGCAAGATATTTCTCGACCCCACCGGCAAGTACATAGGAGAGCCTCCGCGCGAGTAGCCACCCTCCCGCGAGTAGGTAGCCACCTTCCGCGCGAGTAGCCACCGCGGACATGAGTATGCCATCCTATTGCGTGTGACAACCCTGGGTGGTTATGTTCATCGCGATCGGGGGCATCGGTGAGGAGCAATGTAACAGCGGCACTGGTCCGCGAGCCAGGAGGAAAGTTCTCTTTCGAGACGGTGGAGTTGGATGATGTCGGGCCGCGCGAGGTTCTGATCCGGCTCGAGGCGAGCGGCGTCTGCCGCACGGATGTCATGGGGCAGTACATCGTCGCCCTGCCCGCGGTTCTCGGGCACGAAGGCGCCGGCGTTGTGGAGGAGGTCGGCAGCTCAGTCATCGATTTCAAGCCGGGTGATCGCGTCATGATGTCCTGGCCTGCGTGTGGTGAATGTCCATCCTGCGCTTCCGGCCACAGGCATTTGTGCGACGCCATAAACCCCTTGATGTTTGGTGGTGCTCGCCTGGATGGATCTCACACGGTAAAGCATAATGGCCAGTGGGTCTCGAGCCCGTTCTTCCAGCAGTCGTCATTTGCCAGCCACGCGATTACCCCGGCGAACTCGCTGGTCCACGCACCGGACGAAATTCCCATGCATCTTCTCGCTGCCCTCACGTGTGGCCTAATGACTGGGGCCGGTTCGGTGATGAACACGCTCGGCGCGGGCGCTAGGGACCAGATGGCAGTTTTCGGCGCGGGGGCAGTGGGTCTTAGCGCCGTCATGGCGGCGCGTATCGTTGGTGCGGATCCCATCATCGCCGTGGACCTCAACGACGAACGGCTTGCGCTGGCGCTTGAGTTGGGAGCGACTCATGCTTTCAACGCCGCGCAAGACGACGTCCCCGCAAGGGTTAGAGACGTAGCGCCCAGAGGGGTAAGCTGTGCGCTTGATACGACCGGGATGGACAGCACATGGAGAACGGCCATTCAGTGCCTGGGGATGGGGGGCACACTGGGCGCCGTTCACGTTCCGGCCGGTGAAATGCTGCAAATTCAGGCGACCGAGTTAATCGCACGGGCAGCGCAGTTCAAGTTCATCCTCTCGGGCTCCTCTGTGCCAAGAGTCTTTCTGCCGCAGCTGATCAGCTGGTACCGGAAGGGACTCTACCCCTTCGATCGACTGGTAAGCACCTTTGATTTTGCGGATATCAACCTTGCCTTCGAGGAATCCGCGGCAGGCAGAGCCGTGAAACCGGTGCTGCTGATGTCGTGAACTCGTGGGTGGGCGGGGAGCGAGCCTAGCCTTATGGTGTCGCGCCGGGAATAGGGGCGCATGGTACGTCAACAAGCCCGGCCGAGCTTCAATTCTGCCTTTTGGCGATCGAGGATCTCACGCACATAGTGCCCCAAGCGGTCGGGAGTGAAGGGCTTCTCAAGGTAATCGACTCCCGCCTGCAGCCGGCCGGCGTGCACGATGGCGTCACGGGTATATCCCGACATATAAAGCACCGGCAAATCCGGATGAGTGACCTTAGCTTCTTGGGCGACGTGGTTCCCCTGAAGCTCGCCGGGAAGAATGACATCTGTGAGAAGAAGATCTATGAACCCATTGCTTGAGGCGAGTATAGAGAGGGCTTCCGCCCCACGGCACGCAGTTATCACCTTGTATCCGAGGCTGCAGAGCACTCTGCCGACTAGAGTCCGAACGGCTTCCTCGTCTTCGACAACAAGGATGGTCTCGCTCCCTCCAATCGAGTCAGTCCTTTCCGCTTCTTCGGCGGGCGTTTCTCGCGTCGGCTTTTCCACCCTAGGTAGATAGATCTTGACGGTGGTGCCCCGGCCAAGCTCACTGTAGAGGTAGATGTTTCCTCCGCTCTGCTTGACTATCCCATACACGGTCGAAAGCCCGAGGCCGGTTCCCTTCCCCGGCTCCTTGGTGGTGAAGAACGGCTCAAAAGCCCGCTCAGCAGTCTCCGTGCTCATGCCGGTCCCAGTATCGGACACGGCAAGCATCACGTGCAGGCCGGGTTTGACACCTGGATGCGACCTTGCATAGTCCTCCCCCAGCTCAACATTTGCCGTCTCAATGGTCAGCTTGCCTCCTTGGCTCATGGCGTCGCGAGCGTTGAGGACCAGATTGATGAGCACCTGTTCAAACTGTGAGATGTCCAACTCCACCCGGCCAAGATCCGCGCAGAGAAGCGTGACTAGATCGATGTCTTCGCCCAAGGTCCGCCGAAGGAGCCGATCAGTACCACCAATGACCTCATTTAGCGACACCACGCTAGGACGAAGTGCCTGGCGTCTGGAGAAGGCAAGGATTTGCCGGGTGAGAGTGCTCGCTCGCTCGGCCGCGTTTCTGATCTCCTCCAGATCCGGGCGGCAGGAGCCGTCGATCACGTGATCGGGGGCTAGAAGTAGGTCCGCATATCCCATGATTGCTGTAAGAAGATTGTTGAAGTCGTGGGCGATTCCGCCGGCGAGCTGTCCTACCGCCTCCATCTTCTGGGCCTGGCGCAACTGCTCTTCAGCTAGGGCCAGAGCCTCCTCGGTTCGCTTGCGCTCGGTGATGTCCTGGTTTGCACCATGGGTCTTGATAGTCCTGCCGTGTTCGTCCTTCGTGATTCCGTAGCGCACGTTGATATGCCGGATCTCTCCATCTCGACGAACTATCCGGTGCTCCAGATACCCGCGAAAGTTGGGATCATTGCTTTGCACGGCCTTTTGCACTTCCTCCGCAAGCATGTTCCGCTCGTCGGGGTGAAGGAATGTCTGGGCATACACATCGGCGGGCATTTCGTAGCCGCCCTCGCGGGCAGCAGTTGTTCCGTAGAGGCTATAGAACCGATCGTTGAACGTGAAAACGCGCCTTTCCACGTCGAGTTCCCAGTTGACCATATCTGCCAGGTCCATCGCCGCCTCAAGCTGAGCCTGGCTCGTTTTCAGCGCCTCCTCCGCTCGCTTGCGCTCGCTGATGTCGCGGCCAAAAGCAAAGTTGTATTCCTTGCCCTCAGATTCCACGTAGTTGACAGTGAGCTCAACTGGAAAAACCTCACCTTGTTTGGTGCGGTGAACGGATTCAAAAACAATCGATCCCTTTTCCTTGAGCTCGCGCCAATGACGGTCCCATGAGTCCGGCGTCTGCGAAGGGTCGAGATCCAAGATGCTCATGCCCAACAACTCGTCGCGACTATAGCCGCCGCGTTCACACATCGAGTCGCTTACGTAAAGGATGCGGCCATCCGGATCAATCCAGTGGATGAGATCAGCCGCCTGGTCCACCGAGAGTTGGGTGAGACGCAGAGCTTCTTCTGTCTTCTTTCGGGCGCTGACATCGCTTATCACCGCCACGGTACCTACGGGTTTCCCGTCTTTACCGCGCAGGACCGAAGCAGAAACGTGCCCCCAGATGACCTCACCGTCCTTGCGAAGGTAGCGTTTCTCCATGTTCAAGACAGGTTGGCCACTTTCGTAAAGGGAATGAACGCTCTCCAGGCTGCGCTTCACGTCCTCCTCGGCCGTGATGTCGGAAATGGTCTTGCCGACCAGTTCACTCTCGCCGTATCCCAGCATCTGGCAGAGGGCGCAGTTGGCCTTCGTGATGCGCAGGTCCGTACCCAGAAGGGCGATCCCGACCGAGTTTTGCTCGAACACCCCGCGGAAGCGTTCCTCGCTTTCGCTGAGGACCTCCTTCGCCCGCTTGTGCTCGGTTATGTCGCGGGCGGCGGCGAATACTCCGAGCACCCTACCTTGTTGATCACGGTATAGGGAAGCGTTGTAGAGAACATCGGTGGGCATACCGCCCGCACTGCGAATTGTCAGTGGGTAGTCGGTCACCGACCCGGTGGTGAAAACCTCCATGTAGCCTCGGCGCGCGCTTTCGGGATCGGTGAAGTAGGTGGAAAAGTCCGTCCCAAGAAGCTCCTCGCGCGTGCGGCCGGTGACCTTGACCGTGGCCTCGTTGACGTCCGTGATGGTGCCGTCCGGCCCGATCGTGACCAGGGGGTCGAGGGCTGCCTCAATCAGGCTGCGGTTGTACTGGCTGGCCCGCCGTACCGCCTCCTCGGCGCGCTTACGCTCGCTGATATCACGGGCGAAAGCTACGACGTATTCTCGCTCGCCGTGCTGGACGTAGGTCCTGGTCACCTCTACCGGGAAGAGCTCCCCGGCTTTGGTCCTGTGCACGCTCTCAATTATGAGAGGGATTCCCCTTCTATTGACTCCCCAACGTTCGGCCCACGTCTCGGGTCTTAGCTCCGGATCGAGATCAAAAACGGTGAGATGCAGCATCTCCTCCCGTGAATACCCGTATCGGGTGCAGCCGGACTCACTGACCCCAAGAATCTGCCCCTCGGGCCCGATCCAGTGGATGAAGTCCGGCGCAAGATCAACTGAGATCTGAGTGAGCTCCAGGGAACCCTCAATTGCCTTACGCCCGGAGATATCGGTGAAGATGAGAAGGAGGGTCGGCTCCCGTTCCAGTTCGATGCGCTCCAAGCGGAAGCGAAGCCAGAGGCTTCTCCCCGCCGTAGAAACGAAGGGTGTCTCCCATTCCTGCGAAGAACCGGTCTTCATCGTCTCCTCCGCCCGAGCCAGGAGTCCCCATTCTTTCCAGGAGCTGATCGTTCGGAAGTTCTGACTCAGGAGGCACTGGAGGGAGACCCCGAGCAGGTCGGAAGCAGTTCGGTTGGCCGACCGGCACTGACCATCTTGCCGGTAGGTAATGACGCCGTCGGGCAGCGCTTCCAGCAGGACCTCACTGAAAACCGCTTCTGCCTCTTTTTGGGCTTGTTGTCGCCCCTCGATCATTCCGAGGACCTTCTCTTACCGCCGCCGGCTGTGGCTCTTGTCGCACGAGCACGCCCTGTCGTTGGACATCACCTCTCATGTATCGACAAGTAGCCGGAAACTCAGTAGAGGGGCCAGGGCAGCCCGTTAGCCGAACCAGAATCTTCGGACCAGAGGGTCCAAGGGCCCCGTTAGGGCAGCGGTGACCGCCCTTCGCGCCGTTAGCCTCTGGCAGCGGGCGCAAACCCGTGGCGCCACCATGCTGCCACACGGTGCAGATGCGCTTGATTCCGCGCCGATGTACCTGGCGGGCAACTCCTTGGCTTGTCATAATCATTCGCGGTTTGTGCCTAGTGAAACCGGGACTTTGCCGGCAAGGAGACCTGCTATGGGCATTGCGCACGGGATCGATCCGGAGAGGGTCCGACAGCTTCTCCAACACGAGCAAACGGTCTTCGAAAGCTCGCACCCGAAATCGGGAGAGATGTACCGGCGGGCACTCGAGTTGTTCCTCTACGGCGCTCCCATGCATTGGATGCAGCAGTGGCCGGGGACGTATCCCCTGTACGTGTCGGAGGCGAACGGCGCTCGCCTCACAGATGTCGACGGCCACACTTACGTCGATTTCGCCTTGGGAGACACCGGCGCCATGTTCGGCCACGCCAACCCCGCTGTCGTTCGAGCCATCGAAGATCAGTTGAAGAAAGGTTCCACCTTCATGTTGCCCACCGAGGACAGCCTCTGGGTCGGTGAGGCCCTTCAAGAGCGTTTTGGCCTGCCATATTGGCAGGTGACCACTTCGGCAACCGATGCCAACCGCTTTGTCATCCGTTTGTGCCGCATGGTGTCCGGCCGGGACAAGATCGTCACGTTCAACTGGAACTACCACGGAAGCGTCGACGAGACCCAGGTGGAGCTGGACGCCGAGAACCGTATGGTTCCCAGGAGCGGCGTTCATCCCAACGCTATGCACCACCTCGAGACCACGCGCTTGGTCGAGTTCAACAAGGCCGATGCGCTGGAGGAAGCGCTCAGACCTGGAGACGTGGCCTGCGTGCTCACCGAGCCCGTACTCACAAACATTGGGATGGTCCCGGCTGAGCCGGGTTTCCATGAGACGCTCCGCCGGTTGACCCGCACCTACGGCGTAGCACTCGTCATCGACGAGACGCACACCGTCTCCACCGGTCCGGGCGGCTACACCCGTGCGTACGGTCTAGATCCTGACTTCTTCGTGCTTGGCAAGAGCATCGCGGGGGGCATTCCCGTGGCGGTTTGGGGAGCCTCCGAACAGATGGCGCGACGCATTTGGACCGTGCTCCCGCATTTCCGTACCGGCCAGGAGATCAACCACTTCGGGTTTGGCGGCACCCTCGCCGGAAGTGCACTCCAGCTCCGTGCGATTCGAGCAACGCTCTCGGAAGCCATGATCGAGGAGAACTTCCGGCACATGATTTCGCAGGCCGAACGTTTCGAAGAAGGCGTAATTCGGCTGCTGGCCCACTACCAACTGCCATGGCACGTCACCCGAATCGGGGCGCGAGTCGAGTATCTCTTCCTTCCCCGCCCACCAAGAAATGGCGGCGAGGCACACCAAGGCCGCAATGCCCTGCTCGAGGCGTTCATCCATCTCTTCTTGCTGAACCGAGGAGTGTTACTCACTCCCTTTCACAATATGGCCTTGATGTGCCCCTTCACGAGCAGCGACGACGTCAACCTGCATACCCGCCTGCTAGACGACTGCCTATCAGCCCTGACAGGCCGGAGCAGCTAGCAGCCTGTCGGGACACGAAGCCCCGCTCGCCCAAAGGGCACCCGGGCTGCGATGGGTATGCGCGAGAGAAGGACGCAGGGAGAGCGCGGAGCAGCACTACGAAAGCGACCGGGTGCCCTCTGGGCGGACGCTCTCCCGCGCCGGCCAGTGCTGCCTGGGGGCCGCGGCTTGATTTTCCGACAGGCTCCTAGTCAGTCGACATCAAGGGGGCGGAGCGATGAGCCGCACCCCGGAGCTCAGTTTCTAGTCCTTTGCGTTTATGTGGTTGCTGGCTTCAGACACCCCGTTGGGATCAAAGCTCGCGCATACCCATCGCAGCCAATGGGTGTAGTTCGAAGTGTGGGGTCCGAAGAAATCGTGCTGGAAGTCATTGAACAGGTGGTGCGGCAGCCCGTAGTGCCCGTTGACGGCGTTGGTGTTTGCCTTGCCCACGTACTCCATGGCGGCCGCGGCGACATCCGGGGCGGGCGTCCACCGCAGAAGCACTTCCGAGTGGGCCAGTTGCCCCTGCTCGAGTGAGGTGATGAACGGGTCCGTGTTGTCTGGGTAGACGAGACCTCGGTCGATGAGATCCTTCTTGTCCGTCCTAGAGTGCTGGATGAAGTTCGATTGGACACGGTAGGAGTCGGTTCCGAAGACTTCCCCGCCGAAAACGCCGGTTCCCCGCATGGTTTCTCGGATGGAAGCCGTGACGCGGATGAAGCGCCAGATGAAGCTGGTCTCCACGTCACCTTCTTCCACTGCTTTGAGAGAGGTGGCCCCGGTGTCTTTGATCATCTGCTCCAGCACTGCCTTCTTGTAGGCGAAGTCACGGGGGGAGTTGCCGGCGATGACCAAGCAGAAACCCGGACCTACGATCTCCTTGTTGTATTCCTCCACAAGCTCGAGCTCTTCCTCATTGCAGGTGGCAACGTTGGCTGCAACCATGTTCGGGTTGAAACCCATCATCCCAAAAGCAATTTCGCACTCGCCTAGCTTCTGCATGCCGGCAGCCCGGCCTTCTTCCGTGGGCCACGAGAGGTAGCGAAGCAGGAAGTTCTCCGGTGGCCTCGCCGGGGCGTAGTTCGGCGAGTTACCTTTGAGCTCCATGGTGGGCGGGCCGGGCCAATGGTAGATCTTGAGCGCCGCCTTGGTGTACACGCCTAGACCACCAAGAGGCACCACATTGCCTCGCATGATGCCTCGAAGGGAGGGGCCGGGCCCGTCACCGCAGAACCACTCGCCCAAAGCACCGAGCGACCCTGTCTGGATTACCTCGCCTTCGGGCGTAACCCACTCAGCCGCGAGCTGATTGCGCTCGCTGATGCTGCAGGTACCGCTCATGTGCCCGATGCCCTCGTGCGCGGCTAAAGGCATGGCGGAGGTGACACCTCCGGCTCCATTGACATTGCAGGTCAATCCCCGCTTCATCAGCTCTGCTTGGAGCTGGGCATGAATGACGTACGGCTCTACCACTGCGTACATGTTGTCTTCGTTTATCTCGATGATCCTGTTCATACGCCGCAGGTCCAACTTGATGCAGCCGGGGCCGCCCGCGTCGCAATAGACGCCCCAGCCGGTACTGGAGGCCTTGAACTGGACGCCCAACTTGTTGCAGAGGCGTACGATCGCCTGCACTTCTTGGGTGCTTGCGGGCATGAGGATGGCCTCGAAACGAGGCTTGAACTCTTGGGCCATGGCGGCCTGGCCCGAGCGCCATGCCCAGGCGTCCAGATCTACCGGGTCGTCGGAGATATTCTCCAGTCCGACTATCGCCTCGAAAGCCTTGTATTGTTCCTTCGCGAGAGTCATCTCCGACACCCCCTAGATTGCTTTGTCCAAGATTTCGACGACGTCATAGACCTCCACCCCTGTGCTGCCTTTCAGGTTCTGCACGCAGTGCGGGCAGGCGGTGACAAGAGCCTCAGCACCTGCGGACTCGGCCTCGCTCAACCTTTCGGCGGCCGTCCAGGCCGCGAATTCAGGATTGGTCTCCCTAACTCCGCCGCCCGCCCCGCAGCACCAAGCGTATTCCTTGATCCTGTCCATCTCCACTAGGCGCACTCCTGGGATGCTTCGGAGGAGATCGCGGGGCGGTTCATAGACACCGTATGTGCCCCGGCGCAGCGTGCGCGGTGGGTCGTACACCCGGAAGTGCCTTTCGCGCTGGACTCCTTGCCAGGAGATCCAGGGTTCGCTCAGACGGCCGAGGTGACAGGGGTCGTGATAGGTGAGCGTCATCTCTACTCGCTTCGTGGGTTTCAATTTCCCTTGCGCCACCAGATCGGCCAGATACTCGCTGGTGTGAGAAACCTTCACCCCGGGATCCAGGCCCAGTTTGGGATAAAGGACCTTGAAGTACTGGTAGCAGTGCGCACAACCGGTCACGAGCTCGGTCGCCCCGGATGCCTTGAAACGAGCTACGTTGAGCTTGGCCTGCTCGGACGCTTCGGTGCGATATCCCATCTCGTAGGCGCGGCCGCCGCAACACAGCTCCCGATCCTTGGCAATGCCCACGTCCACACCTGCCCTGGCCAAGAGCGAAATCGCGGCTGCCGCCACCTCCCCGCTCGCCACGTCGTAGCTCGCCAGACAACCGGCGTGGAAGACGACCGAGGCCTTCTCTTTGGTGTAGTCCTTGACTTCTAGGTCTTTGAACCATGCGCCCCGCTTGCCGTTTGCTCCCATGATCATGGGGCCCTGGCTCTTCATGGTCCGGACCAACTCGTCCCAGACGGGAACGGTCTGGCCACTATTTACGCAGTCCTCCCGCATCGCGTAAAGTGGCTCCAACACGTCGAACTCCATGGCGTACTTGCACGACACGTCACAGGCGCCACACAGGTGACAGTTGTAGATGACTTCCGCAGTCTTCGGCGTGTACTCCACTCGGTCGCCGATGAGGCCCAGGCCAAATCCCATGCGCCCGCCGCCTGAGTAGCTGTGGAAGTTGTATCGCGAGATGCTGGGGCAAACGTTGGTGTGCTCGTATCCGGTGACCTTTTCCAAGGGAATGAACTTGCAGGCTGAGCACCGGCAGCACGTTTCCATTTCGGCTCGATATTCTTCTAGCGCCATTTTTGTTCCTTCCCTTAAAAGCAGAGTTTGCCCGGGTTGAGGATGCCCGCGGGGTCAACGATGGCCTTGAACTTCTTCAAGGTCTCAACCGAGGCCGCGTCCCGGTTCATGATCAGTCTGGCGGCCTCTCCAAACGGCCGGGAGAAGAACGCGCCGGCGTTCATGAGGGGCTGGATGGTGCTTGTCGCGAGCCCCCTCACCGCGCGTACCTCAGCGTCATCGCTGGGGTCGTAGAACAAATTGAACTCAACGTGGGTGCTCGTTCCCTGGACTATTGGCTGCAGGTAGATGCCCATCTTGCCGGCGGCATATCCGGCCGCATCGGCTGCTTGGGCCATGATTTCGACCAGGGCCGGGACCTTGTCGTTGGTGGTCAGGAAGAAGATGTCCTGACAGCCGCCTCTAGGGCGAAGTTTCCAGTAGGGCTCGCCCGAGGGCCGGCGGACAGTTTCAAGAAACGTCTGGACGCCAACACCCGCCAAACTCTGGGAGGTTTGGACGCCCAAACGTTGCAGGAGTTCGCGCGTGTCCTGGATTTGGCCCTCCATCCGCATCTCGGGCAGGTGGTTGTAGGCACCCAGATTGAAAAAGAGTATCCACTTGGGTAGCTCGGCGGCGAGCTCGGCCTGCCGGGCGGTATCGGTCGCTGTAAGCGCGGCCATATCTGCACCGTTGAGGATGAGAAGCTCGTTGCCCAGCCGAAGACGGATCAGCCAGTGAGCAGCTTCCAGGAGCCGCGTCACGTCGCCCGAAGCAAGGAAATATGGCTGTTCGATCGTTGGTATCAGCTCACATCTAGCTGACGCCCAGGTGACTATCCCCATGGTCCCCTGCGCGCCTTGGAGCAGGCGGTGAAGTGACATCGCCGAAGGGCCGGCCGCTTCTTTCTGCCGTCCTCCGGCAGCGCGCTGCTCGGCGATTTCGCCGGGACCCGCCGCCGCTCCGGTTCGGAACACATCACCGGTGCCAAAGATCACTTCCGTCGAGCCGATGGGATCGGAGATGTCCCAATGGTAGTGAGGCATCATGACCGGCTCACGGGAGAGCATGCTGCCGACGACGGACTTGGTCGCCCGGGGGGCAAGGGGCATGTTCAACCGCAGCCCCTCGGCAGCCGCGGCGGGGATGAGCTCACCGAAGGTCACACCCGGCTCTAAAACGGAAGCCACGCGTTCCACCGGGTCGACCAAATCGATCCTCTTCATGCCGCTCAGGTCGACCATGACGGCGTCGCCCACCGAAGGCACGGTATCGCCATAGAAATGCGGGCCGCCCGAACTCACCGGAATCAGGGGCGTTCCCGTTTCCCTGGCTAGCTTCACCAGTTCTTGGACGGCATACGAACTGTTCGCCTTTGCCACGTACTGGGGCCGTATCCTGCCGACAAAGCTGTGGTCGCTCGCGTAGGCTTCGAGCACAGCCGGGTCGGCGGTGACGTTCCCCGCGCCTACGATCTCTGCCAGTCCACTCTGCGTAACCATGTTCACTGCCTTTCTGAGACCGATCAACGGGTCTCGCCGCACTCGCTCACCACGACACACTGCCTTGCCTACCTCTCTAGTAATGGAGGAAGCGGGGGCAGCTGCGAACTCATTTGCTGGATCAGCCCTGTGTACTTGCTCAGGCGAGAGTCGATATCGATCTCCCCGCTCCTTGCGGCACGGATCGCGAGGAATATCCACAAATGCGTAAGTAGAACATCCTCCAAGCGATACCTGGTGTCTGCCAGCATCCGAAACATCGTTTGCTCGTACGCCGCGAAGAGACTCTGAGCGATAAGCTCATCGGAAACTGCGGGGTGCTTCCCCCCTTCGCTCACACCCCCCGACACGTCTCTCTCGATGTGCTCCAGGATCCCCTTGAAGGCATCCTGAATCATACGGTGCAACTCGCCTTCGTCTGAGAACTCTTCTACGCGCGTCAAGGCGAGAGCGGTCGCCCCGAGCCGAAACACGTGCAAGTGGCTGAAGCAAAGCCAGAGCAGGCGCTCGGCGGGATCCTTTGTGGTCGCCTCCTTGGAATCAACGTACTCGAGACCGGATTCGATGAGAACGCTCGAACATTCCGCGAGGAGTCTCCGTTTGCTCGAGAAGTGACTGTAGAACACAGCCGTGGTGATGCCGAGCTTGCGAACGATGGTGGTGATGTGAGTATCCTTGTATCCCTTCTCGGTCAGCTCCTGCGCCGCCACTGAGAGGATCCGCTCGTGCATCCGCTGGTATTCCTGGGCGGCCAGATCTACCGATGATTCATTCGCAGCGTCAACCTTGTGCTCTAGCTGCTTCTCGATTTCAGTCAGGGACAGTCCCGACTCTTTGAGCTCGCAGACGCTCTTCAGAATCTGCAGATGATCGAGTGTGTAGAGTGAGCGGCTCGTCGACAACTTCTGTGGTCTGGGTAGAAGCCCGATGCTCAGGTAAAAGTGGATCGTACTCCGCGAAACTCCGCTGAGCTTCTCCAGTTCTCCAATCGTGAATACTTCGATCAAGCAGGACTCCTTACCAGTTTCTCCTCAGCGGCGCAGCCCGATGAAGTCGTGTTGCCGCGTTCGGGTAGCTTGCTATCCCCCGCCTGCGAAGAAAGCGACAGAGCCCCCTGCAGGATTTCCGCGATGTCCATGACGCGGACCCTGTCCCCCGCCCCCCGGTCATCGACGCCATCTTTCAGCATCGTGAGGCAATAGGGACACGCGACAGCCACGACGTCCGGAGCGGCCCTGAGGATCTCGTCGGTGCGCACATTGTTGATACGCTCGCCTTCCGACTCCTCCAGCCAGATGCGGCCACCGCCCGCACCACAGCAGAAGGCCTTGCTGCGAGTGCGAGGAAGTTCCATCAACTCCAGGCCGGCCAGTTTGAGCAGCTCGCGAGGCTGGTCGTAGACGCCGTTGTAACGGCCAAGGTAGCAGGAGTCGTGGTAGACGGCCCGTTCGTGGCGGCCAGCTTGCGCCGTGCCCAGCACTCCAGCGTCCAGCCGTAGCCGCCCGCGACTGGCGAGCTCATGGAGAAACTGAGTGTGGTGTATCACCTCAAACTCGGCACCTAGTTGCGGATACTCATTCTTCAACGTGTTGAAGCAGTGCGGACACTGGGTGACAATCTTCCTTACGTTATGTCCGGCCAGTACCCCGATGTTCTCCGCGGCAAGACTCTGATAGAGGTATTCATTGCCCAATCTGCGGGCCGCCTCCCCACAACACTTCTCTTCGTTGCCCAAGACCGCGACAGAGACGCCGGCCGCACGGGCCAGATTGACGAAGGCGGCCGAAACCTTCTGGTTGCGGGCGTCGAGCGAACCGGCGCAACCGGGCCAGTACAGAACATCCGCCTCGGGCTCCTCGGCGATGGTCGGCACCTGCAGCATGCGGAGATAGTCACCCCGAACAAGCGCGCTTTCGCCCAGGGGGTTGCCGTTCACCTCCATGTTACGAAACACCAACTGGGCCTCACGAGGTAACTCCCCTTCCATGAGGACAAGGTGACGGCGCATGTCGATGATCTTGTTGATGTGCTCGTTTTGCACCGGGCATTGCTCCTGGCAGGAGTAGCAGGTGGTACAGGCCCAGATCTCCTGCAGAGAAATGACGTCACCTATGAGTGCCGGACGGGCCTGTTCAGAGCTCAAGGCCGCGCCCCCATCGGCCGGTCCCGATCGCGTGTCGTTCTCGTGACCGTCGAGAGGGCCCGCCTGTTCGCCGGATGCCTTAGCGCTTTTCGAGGCGGCGGCGCGCCGTTCCCGAAGCAGACGGGGTCCTTCCTCGACCAGATGGTCGCGCAACTTGGTAATGAGAAGTTTGGAGGAAAGTCTTTTGCCGCTCTGATACGCCGGGCAGTTGTCCTGGCAGCGGCCGCACTCCGCGCAGGAGTAAAGGTCGAGAAGTTGCTTGCGGGTGAATGCCTCGACCCGTCCCACGCCGAAGCTCTCAGCATCCTCGGCGTCGAAATCAACAGGATAGATTTGCCCCCCGCGGGGCTTGAGGTTGCGAAGCCACTCGTTGAAAGGGCAGGCGATCAGGTGAAAGTGCTTGGAGTTGGGGATGTAAACCAGGAAGCTCAGGAGCAGGACCACATGCAGCCACCAGAGAGTATGGCCCACGGCGTCCAGGGCGCTCGCTCCTGAACCTCCGACCAGGTGCGAAACCCCCACGGCGACGAAGGCAAGCGAGTGGCTGGCGCGCGGAGCAAGGGCATACGAGAGGCCGCTGTAGAAGAACTCGGTCACGACGAGGGCAAAGATCAGGCCGAGGATGATCCCCGCCTCCAAGTTCGCCTTCAACCGGGTGGGCCGGACCACATAGCGGATGTGGGCGGCGACAATCACACCCGTGATCACGAGAACGCTCAGGATGTCCTTGAGAAGGTAGAACGCGCGGTTGTCACCGATCACAGGGAGCGAAAAGCCCTCGCGGAGGCCTTCCCCGACCACCTGCAAGGTACCAAAGGCGATGACGATGAACCCCCAGAAGATGAAGAAGTGGATAAGCCCGACCCGCTCCTTGAGCACCTTCTTCTGACCGAACACGAGAACCAGGAATCCAGCCGTCCTACGCACCACCTGGTCGACGCGAGGCTCCGGCCGACCCAACAGGAGGTATTGAACACGGGGCACGAGGACGTAGACGAATAGGGCGAGAGCAATCATCAGGACGATAACGAAGACTGAGGACGTGTATGTCAAAACGCTCTCTCCTCTAACCAAACATCGCTCTGCACTTCTGGGTTAGCGCCGGCACGACTTCCCTCCAATCGGCGACTGCGCCGTAGTGGGCCCGCCGGAAGATAGGCGCTTCGGGGTCGCGATTGATCGCGATGATGGTGTTGGATGAGGAGCAGCCCGCTATATGCTGGGCCGCGCCGGAAATGCCGACGGCCAGGTAGACATTGGGGCTGACAACCGTCCCGGTGAGACCCACCTGCAGGTTGGCGGGAACCCAGCCATTGTCCACCGGGGCGCGCGAGGCACCCACACAACCGCCGAGAGCCGCCGCCAACTCCTTGAGTTCAGCGAAGCCCTCGGCACTCCCGATCCCCCGACCGCCTGAAACGATAACGGTCGCGTCTTCAAGCCTGATGCCCTCGGAGCTGTCTTCCACTCGCTCGGTCACCGATATCCTGAAGGAGCCTGCGTCCACTCGGTGAGCAAAGGCCACCACCTCAGCCGCTTGGCCCTCGTGGGCAACAGCCGGCTCGAAGACCTTCTGGGCTATGGTCACTATCCAGGGCTCATCCTCACTCAGGCTGTAGAGACCGTCGGCTTTGCCACCGAATACCGGGCGCGTCAACCGCAGCGCATCTGAGGCTGCATCGACCTCGATGCCTACACAGTTAGGGCATAGGCCTGTGTCGAGCGCAAAGGCCAGACGCGGTGCTAGCTCGCGGCCCGTGTCGGTGTGTCCCATGAGAACCACGCTGGGGCAGATGTCGCGCACCAACCGGGTGGCTACCGCCAGGTAGGCTTCGGGATGGTAATAGGCAAAAAGGGGGTCATCGACCACGTAGACTCTCGCGACGCCTAATCTCGCCAACTCGGCCACGGCCCGAGTAAGACCTGTGCCGAATAGGGCGGCATTGACCTCTCCGCCCAGTTGCCCGGCGATCTCGTGCGCAGCAGTGGTGAGCTCATACGTTATCTTGGCCAGTCCACCGTCCCGGCCCTCGGCCAGGAAGAGAACGCCCTTGTTCTCACCCATATTCGCTCCCTTGTCCAAGATGGCTTCCCTCACGCCGCGTCCTCCAGGCCACTAGACGATGCGCGTCTTCAGGACCTCGGTGATGCCGTTCGCGATCTCTTGCGGGCTACCCCCGATCATCTCGCACAGGATGTCACGCGCCGGCACAAAGAACTTGACCAAGTTCGCCCGGGTCGAACGAGCGAGGTCCACCCCGAGGTCCGCGGCACCCCAAACTGTGGGTTGCACCTTCTGGGCGGCAATCACTGCTTTCACAGGTGGGAAGCGCAATTCCCCGATTTCGTTGCTGGCGGTCACGAGCACCGGCGGAGCCGCCTCGACCACTTCGTGGCCATAAGGAAGGATCCGCTCGACACGAACGGAGGTGTCAGTGACCTCAACCTTTCGCGCCAGCGTGACAGCCGGAATACCAAGTTTGGCAGCAATGCCCATGCCCACCTGGCCGGCATCTGTGTCGGCAGCCTGACGCCCGCAGAGGACGATGTCAAAGCCGCCCAGCTTATCGATGGTTGCGGCAAGGACCATCGCCGTGCCGTTGCTGTCGAGATCCTCGAATTGCTCGTCTTCGAGGAGGATGAGTTCGTCGGCGCCGGCAGCGAGGGTCTTCTTGAGCACAGGTTTGGCCAGCTTGTTACCCATGCTCAGCACCGTGACTCGCGACCCGACCGCGTCCTTGATCTTCAGAGCCGCCTCAAGCGCGTTTTCATCGAACGTGCTCAGCACCGGCGGGGTGCCTGGGGGCGGCACGAGGTGGCGGCCGTCCGCGGCGATCGCGAAGAGGGAAAGCGGCGCTTCCGGGTCCGTCACTTGCTTGACGCATACGGCGATCGTCAACATCATCGGC
Organism: Actinomycetota bacterium; assembly: GCA_023483915.1. GTDB lineage: Bacteria > Actinomycetota > Thermoleophilia > RBG-16-64-13 > RBG-16-64-13 > JAMDEO01. The sequence continues at coordinate 2,070 of JAMDEO010000140.1, read as the reverse complement.
CGCCCTTCGTGGTCGGAAAGCAGAGCTTTCCGGGATTCATCACGTTGTTGGGATCAAAGATCTTCTTGACCTTCTGAAGCGCAGAGACGGTCTCCGGATCTATGCCGTAGGCGATCTCGGCCCATGGGCCGTAAGGACGGGAGAAGAAGCCCCCGCGATCCGCAAGCAGCTTGCTCGCGGAGTCGAAGAGCGCGCCGGCGAGTATGTTGGCGCTGTCTGGAGCGCCGGCATCCGCGAGTATGTCCGCGCCGGCAGGAGTGCTGATACCGGCAGACATGTCCGCGCCGGCATGGGCGGCGGCCCCCGGACTGCTCCCCTCGATGAATACGTTGAACTCGCAGTGGTAGTTGACACCCTGAACCATCGGCTGAAGATACACACCGACGTCGCGGGGGGGATATCCGAACTCCTCCGCAAGAACCATAACGGCGTCGATGAGTCCTTCCACCTTATCCTGTATGGAGATTACGAAGATGTCCTTGCTGCTACTCCCGCGGCGAGTCTTCCAATGCCTCTCCGCGGTAGGCTCGTGCAAAACCTCCATCAGCTCGTTAGCGGATACGTCCGCCAGGGAAGCCAGGGGGGCAACCCCGAGTGACTTGGCGAGCTCTGCTATGTCGCTACGAAGGTAGCCCACCTTCTCGTCCGGGAAGTAGCGGGTGCCGGAGATCGTGTAGAAGAGTATCCAGCGAGGAAGCGTCTCCCTCAGCTCATAGTGATCGCGCGCTTGATCGTCCGACATTATGCGGGCTAGGTTCACGTCATTGAGGAGCAGACAATCGTCGGACCAGCGGTTCCTGATCAGCCAGTGGGCAAAATCCAACAGATCGGCGAGATTCTGTGAGCCAATCAAGTAGGGCTCCTCGATGCTCGGCAGATGCTCACAACGGATGGTGGCCCAGGTGACGACACCCATAGTGCCTTGAGCCCCTTGGATGAGCCGGAGGAAATCGGCCTGGATCGGTCCGGCGGCTTCGTTCTGGGCTGCTCCAGCTTCCCACTGTTCCTCGAGTGTCCCCGGGCCCGCAGCAGAACCGGTCTTGAAGAGGTCCCCCGAACCGTAGACCACCTCGGTGCAGGCGAGCGGATCGGAGATGTCCCAATGGTATTTGGGCATAATGACCGGCTCCCGCTCCAGCATGCTCGCCAGCACGGATTTGGTGGGTCTGGGCAGGAGAGGCAGATTCAGCCGAAGCCCGGCCTTCCGGACGGCGGGCACCAATTCCAGAAAGGTGACACCCGGCTCCACCATTGCGATCCGATGCTCGGTGTCGACTCTTACTATCTTGCTCATCCGGCGCAGGTCGACGATCACAGCCCTCCCCAGGCCGGGGACAGTATCTCCCCGGAAATGCGGTGGGCCCGAGCTCACCGGAACCAAGGATGCCCCCGAGACATTCGCCCAGGCAACTATCTTCTGTACTTCGGTGGCGTCTTTCGGTCTGACTACACAGCTAGGCGGACCCGGAGCCATCGCTGTGTCATCAGCCGCATACTCCTCAATCGATTCCGGATTGTCGGACACGTTATCGCGGCCAACTATGGCTGTCAGCTGATCATGTTCAGACATGGTCATCACTCTTTGGCCGAGATGTACATCGCGGGCTCAGAGACCCCGTTCGGGTCGAACGTCTTTTTGATCTTGCGCAGCCATAGGTGGTAGTCGCCCAGATGCGGACCCCACTTATCGTGCGCCCGGTCGCCCCATACCGTTACTGGTGCCGTATAGCGCTTCTCGATCGCCAAGTCTTCGCACCTGTCCGTGAACTCCATCAGGTCCCTCCATCCGGCCCCGGTCGGATGGGTCATGACGAGTTGCTCCGCGTGCCCTGTGTGGCCGTTCTCGTACACCATGCCGATGATGCAGTCCGGACCATCGTCGGCTCGGATGTTCCCTCTGGCTTGGTATTCCTTTTTGAACTCCATACAGTCCAGCATCATCCGAGTCGATGTCTGGAACATGGCTGAGTCACCGATGGCCCCCAGGAACCTCCCGACGGCTCGGAACGATTCCCGCACTCCCCCGGTGAAACGGGTTTCGGCCCACAGGGCCAACCGCGGCGTGTCGTC
>JAMDEO010000135.1:12063-15562 GCA_023483915.1 Actinomycetota bacterium | reverse complement strand
CCCCGAAGGGCGACATGCGGGAGCACATCCCGTTGTGGTGGAGAGTCCAGGATCCGGCATCGTGCACGTGGGCTCGGTGGTTGAGAGGGTATACCGTCGCACAGGCATGCGGGCGGCGGCGGACGCCCATGGGTTCGAGTTGAACGATGACATGGGATGGCAGGCGGTCCCGAACCCCGAGGGCAGGCTGATGCGCCGAGTAGAGGTGATGAACCCGATTCTGGCGGCAGACGGGGTCATCAATCTGGCGAAGTTCAAGACGCACGCGTTCATGATCTTCACGGGGGCGACGAAAAACTTGTTTGGGGTCATTCCCGGTTTGAACAAGGTTGGTTATCACGGCAAGCTCGCCAACCGCCTCCAATTTGGTGAGATGCTTCTGGACGTTGCCGCTCTGATCAAGCCGCGGCTTAGCATCATAGACGCGATCGTCGGATTGGAGGGGAAAGGCCCCGGAACCGGTGGTCAAGCCCGGGCGATGGGCTTTCTCATGGCCGGAACAGATACCGTGGCCATGGACGTGGCCTGTTGCCGAATTGCACACATCGACACTTCCGCCGTGCCGGTCCTGATCGCCGCTCTGGACAGGGGCTTATGGAGCGGACGGGCTACCGACATCGGTACAGATGGAGTGTCTGTGGCCGACCTGGAGATCAAGGACTTCGCGCTGCCCATGCGCAATCTCAAGGAAGCCGGCTCGACGGTGATGGCCCGACTGGAGGCAATTGGCAAACCCCTGATGCGTGGCGGGTTCAGCCCCATGCCTCGGCCCAAGGCCACCCGGTGCACTCTATGCGGGGCATGCGAGCAAGCGTGTCCGACAAAGGCAATGGGCTTGACCGAGCGGGTTGCGAAGGTCAACGACGATCTTTGCATCCGCTGCTATTGCTGTCATGAGGTTTGCCCGTCGGCGGCCATCGATCTTGAGTTCCTAGGACTGGGAAGGGCCATGCATCGTCTGAGGCTTGTGTGATGAAAGTCCGTCTGGTGGCTCTTGATCTCGACGGGGTGGTATACCGCGGGGGAGTGTTGCTGCCCGGGGTGAGCGAGGCGTTGAGGGAGGTGCTCGCGAGAGGTCTCGATGTGCGATACGTGAGCAACAACTCGACGGCACACCGGCGGACCGTGGCCGAAAGGTTGCTCAGAATGGGCGTGCCCGCCGGCGAAGACAAAGTGCTGACGTCCGGATATGCGACCGGGCGGTGGTTGCGCGCCCGCCTGCAGGCGGGCGCGCCGGTGATGGTTGTCGGCGAAGCCGGCCTCCTCGAGGAGTTGCGGGAAGCGGGTTTCGCGGTGTTCCACGCGGGAGACGCCGGAGCCCCGTCTGGGCTTCACAAGCCGGCTGCCGTCGTGGTGGGCATGGACCGCGGTTTTTGCTTCGATACGCTGTCTGCTGCGCAGCAGACGATCAGGGAGGGGGCGCTGTTCCTTGCCACCAATCCCGATGCCACCTTTCCCACCTCATCCGGGCTGATTCCGGGGGCTGGTGCGGTCGTAGCTGCAGTGGCGACGGCGGCCCAGGCAGAACCCGTTCTGATCGGCAAACCGTCGTCGGTAATGGCGGGGGTCTTGGCCGAGGAATCGGGCATAGCGCCGGCAGAGACCATCTTCGTTGGTGACAGAGTCAGCACCGACATCGTAATGGGACACGCCGCGGGAATGACGACGGTTCTGGTGCTGACCGGCGTAACGCAGGGAACAGATCCGCGAATCTCTTTGGCCGACTTCGTCATCCGGGATCTGACGGAGCTCCCCGGGATCCTCGACGAGTTGGCGGGAAGCGGGGAGAAGCTCTAGCGCCCCCGGCCTGCCGGCGTCGCGAGCTCTCGCGCCTAGTGTCCCTGCGCAAGGTCTTGACAGTCCGAGGGCAATTCTGTACTATTCCGACCAGAATGGTGTAGAAACTACGTGAAAGGGCTCGAGGCAGCAAAACCATGGTGCTCTCTCAGCGAACGCAGTACGCGGTACGGGCAGTGTTCGAACTGGCAAAACGCGAGGGCGCGGGACCGGTGAAGGCTTCGACGGTCGCTGCTTCACAGCATATCCCTGCACGCTTTCTGGAGAACATCCTTGGCCAATTAAGGCAAGCCGGGGTGGTAGAGGCGACGCGGGGCAAAGAGGGCGGTTACAGGATTGCCCGGCCGCCGGCGGATGTTTCTGTTGGGGAGGTGATTCGTCTCATGCAGGGGCCGATCTCGGTTATCGAGTGTGCCGGCGGAGTCTCGGGGCGCGACTGCGCTCTTCGCATGGGGTGTGTACTTCTTCCCATGTGGGAAAAGGCCCATAACGCGATGATGAGCGTCTACGACGAGACCTTCTTCGGAGATCTGGTCGAGCAAGAACGCGCCATCACGGGATGTGAGGTCCTCGACTATGCGATCTAGGCGATGTACCAGGCGAATGTCCGTGCGCCGGAAAGGCGCAGCCGCATCCCACGGCTAAAGACTCGATTCGATTTCTTGATTGGCTGATTGTCACGTTTTGAACAAGAAAGGTGGCCAAAATGACCGCTGAAGATGAGAGGTATCACATAGAAACGCTGGCGCTTCACGCCGGCCATACTCCCGATAAGGACACCCTGTCCCGCGCAGTGCCCATTTATCAGACTACCAGCTACGTGTTCCGCGACACCGAGCACGCTGCCGGCCTTTTTGCTCTAAAGGAGTTCGGCAACATCTACACGCGGTTGATGAACCCGACAACCGACGTCCTCGAGAAGCGCCTAGCGGCCATCCATGGAGCGGCCGGTGCTCTGGCCACCGCCTCCGGCCAGGCAGCGGTCTTTTATTCTATCGCGGCTATAACATCGACCGGACAGAACTTCGTGACCGGCGACAAGCTGTACGGCGGCACCTACACGCAATTCAGCTATCCACTCAAACGCTTCGGGATCGAGGCACGCTTCGTAGACTCAAGAGATCCCGCCAACTTCGAGCGGGCGATCGATGACAATACGCGCCTCCTTTACACGGAGTCGATCGGAAATCCCAAGGGAAACGTCGACGATTTTGCCGCCATCGCGGAAATAGCGCATAAGCACCGAATCCCGCTCATAGTCGACAACACCGTCACCCCCCCACCACTCTTCAATCCCTTCGACTACGGGGCGGACATCGCCGTTTACTCCCTCACCAAGATCATTGGTGGGCACGGGACCTCAATCGGCGGAGCGATCGTCGAGAAGGGAGATTTCGATTGGAAGTCGTCCGGAAGATATCCTGAGATAACCGAACCCGACGGCGCCTATCATGGGGTCAATTTCTGGGATGCCTTCGGAAACCACCCGGGTGCCGTGGCCCCCGGACTGGCGTACGTTCTCAAGATCCGCACCGGATTGCTCCGTGACTTGGGGGCAGCCTTATCGCCGTTCAATTCTTGGCTCTTCATCCAAGGCCTGGAGACGCTGCCGTTGCGGGCGCGCAAACACACTGCGAACGCCCTCGAGGTAGCGCGCTTTTTGAGCAGTCACCCGGCCGTTATTTCGGTGGACTATGCCGGA
>JAMDEO010000135.1:11383-12053 GCA_023483915.1 Actinomycetota bacterium | reverse complement strand
GGCAGTCCTCAGCTTCGAGGTGAAGGGTGGTTTGGAGGCCGGGAGGCGGCTTATCGATTCCATGAAGCTCGCCTCCCACGTGGCGAACATTCTCGATGCCAAAACGCTCGTGATCCATCCGGCCTCTACCACGCATCAGCAGTTGACTCCGGAGGAGCAGCTGCAGGCGGGGGTGACCCCGGGCTTGATCAGGGTTTCCGTGGGGATCGAGGATGTTCGGGACATCATGGCGGATCTCGACAATGCACTGAAGGTTTCTCAACTCGGACAAGGAGCCGATGATGGCAAAGACATATGACGACAACTCTCTCTCGATCGGGCGCACGCCGCTGGTTCGGCTCAACCGGGTGGTCGGCAAGACGGGGGCCCGGGTTCTCGCGAAGATAGAGGGCCGCAACCCGTCTTATTCCGTGAAGTGCCGCATCGGCGCATCTATGATATGGGACGCCGAGGAGCGGGGGCTCATCAAGCCCCACACCGAAATCATCGACAGCCAGGTGGGGGACCACGGGGTGGTGCGGCACGCGGTGGTGGGGCAGAGTCCCCTCGAGGCCCACGTGCACGTCGGCCCCTTCAGCCACTGCCGCGTCGGGACGTATCTCGAGCGGGATGTGCTGCCGTCAGACTTCGAGGGGTTTGGCATGGTGCTGCTGGAATCTCTGGCGCGGGG
>JAMDEO010000135.1:0-11373 GCA_023483915.1 Actinomycetota bacterium | reverse complement strand
GGGGATCATCAAGCCCCACACCGAAATCATCGAGCCTACCAGCGGCAATACCGGGATTGCTCTGGCCTTCGTGTGCGCAGCTCGCGGCTACAAGCTGACACTTACCATGCCGGAAACCATGAGCATGGAGAGACGGAAGGTGCTGACCTTCTTCGGCGCCAACCTGGTGTTGACACCGGCGGCTGAAGGCATGAAAGGAGCCGTCGCCCTAGCGGAGAAGGTGGCCGCCGATGATCCCGAGAAATACTTTCTGCCGCAGCAGTTCAACAACCCGGCGAACCCGGCCATTCATGAGAAGACTACCGGCCCCGAGATTTGGGAGGATACGGACGGAAAGGCCGACGTTCTTGTGGCCGGGGTCGGCACCGGCGGAACGCTGACTGGTGTCTCTCGTTTCTTTGGGCGTGCCAAGCATCAGCGCCTGTACTCCGTGGCCGTGGAGCCTGCCACAAGCCCGGTGATCAGCCAGACCCTCGCCGGGGCCGAGATCAAGCCTGGAGCGCATAAGATCCAGGGGATCGGCGCGGGGTTCATCCCGGCAAACCTCGACCTCTCGCTGGTCGACCGCGTGGAGGCGGTGTCGAGCGAGGAGGCCATCGAAATGGCCCGGCGTCTCGCCCGGGAGGAAGGGATCCTGGCCGGGATATCAAGCGGGGCAGCCGCGGCGGCAGCCGTCAGACTTGGGCGGAGCGCCGAGTTCGAAGGCAAGACAATAGTGGTGATCCTGCCGGATGCAGGGGAGAGGTATCTATCGACGGACCTGTTCGCTCAGTGATATCGTGCACTTCGCTCGCTGCGGCGCAACGGTGATTCTCGAGGAGCCGGAACGACGGACGACAGGGAGCGGGGAACGATGGAGGAGATAGACCGCTACTCGCGCCAAACGATCTTTCCCGGGATAGGGCCGGAAGGCCAACGGATGCTGGGCGAGGCCTTCGCGGTCGTTGTTGGGTGCGGCGCCCTGGGCACCGTGATCGCCAGCTCGTTGGTGCGGGCCGGGGTGGGGCGTGTGCGGGTGATCGATCGTGATTTCATCGAGTATCACAATCTGCAACGACAGCTCCTTTTCACTGAGAAGGACATCGAGGACAATCTGCCCAAGGCTGTGGCCGCCGAGCGGCATCTGAGAGAAGCTAACTCTGCAGTTGAGGTAGATGGTGTGGTGGCGGACTTCAGCCGCGGCAACGCCGAGAAGCTCGTGGAGGGGGCCGGCGTCATTCTTGACGGCCTCGACAACTTCGAGACCCGGTTTCTCATCAATGATGTCGCCCTCAAGTTGGCCATTCCCTGGGTGTACGGAGGCGCTATCGCCTCTTCAGGCATGACGGCCAACTTCCTGCCGGGTGGCCGACCATGCTTCCGGTGCCTGGTTGCGTCGCCGCCACGGGGTAGCACCCTCACCTGCGACACGGCGGGGGTTGTAAACGCGATCCCCTGGATCGTGGGCTCGCTGGAGGCGGCCGAGGCTCTGAAGATCCTTCTGGGTTCACCAGATGTGAGCCGGGACTTGGTGGTGGCCGATGTGTGGGCGCGGACATTCGAGTCGATCCCACTGGCAACTCTAACCGGGGACGAATGCCCGGCTTGCAGCGGGACCTACGAGTTTCTTGAAGGAAAACCCCGCACCCGTGTGACGAGCCTTTGCGGGCAGAATGCGGTGCAGATCTGGAATGCCGGGGCGGTCGGGATGTCTTTGGGCGAGATCAAGGAGCGCCTGAGCGCGCTCGGGCCGGTGGAGGGAAGCGAGCAGATGATCCGGTTTCCCGTGGGGGAGCAGGAACTGGTCGTCTTCTACGATGGACGCGCCATTGTTCGCGGCACGCGCGACGAGAAATTGGCACGGTCGATATACGCGAAGTACGTGGGCATGTGAGGTGCCAACTGAAGAGCATGAGCAAGATGTTCTCTTCCCGGCCACCCGCATCACTGAGCCGCCTCAAGAAGAGAGACTCTTCGCCTTAGATCCAATCGTCTAATCCCTTCCGTTTCTGAGACCCGGTATCGCCGCCGTGGCGGAGCCACGCCCAAAACCAGGAAGGAGAACGTCACGTATATGTGGACGAGGGCGAGAATGAAGAACAGTTGCAGGCCGTTGTGCTTGATGACGGCTGTTCGGGATAATGCAGGCTTCGTGGGAAGGAAATCTGTCCCGTCGAGCCGCATGCTGAAGAATCGCGATGTGCGAACTGCCAGAAACAGTGGCGGTCGAGAGCCTCCGCACGTTGGAGCGCGTTGGGATATGTCTGGCACGAGGAAGGAAAAGGGCCACCCCGAAGGATGGCCCCCAAGCGTCGGGCCTTGCCCAGCATAGGTCAGCGTAGCTCAGTTGAGGATGCCTCCAAGACCAGCAGGCGCAGCATGAGCAAACCACTCGGAGCTCCCATCGGCGTACTGATAGCGGTCAAAGATTACCTCAAACTGCCCCCACACCGCGTAACCACCCTCAACCCAGTAAGGGCTATCCTCCAAGTCCGTCCCGACCCAGATGATTTTGTAGTGTTCGTTCTCTCCCGTGTACGTGCCAATCCATTGGTTGGTGCACCAGGCATCATACGGAGGGTTAGCCCAGCCCTCTTCGTTGCCACGATTCCACTCGGCGTTCCAGTTCATGACGAGCTTGTCAAATTGGTAGTCGCCTAGGTAAGAATCGATGTAGGCCTGAGTAAGTCCCTTGCCGAGTCCCCAACTCTGGCCGGTACCCACAAAGACGCTAGCAGTTTGGTTGTAACCGAACTCATCGAAACCTTTGTCCGGTGGCTGTTTTGCCAACGCGGGCACCGTGATCGCCAGTGCCAAGACAAGCGCCAGCACCAAGACCACCACTAGTCGCTTCCTCACGAAGTCCTCCTTCCTCAAGGCTATGCGGGCAAGACAAAGGGCAGCTGTGCGCCGCACCCGGCAACCCAGCCGCCCATTAAGACTTCTTTGGGCCGAAGGCTTTGCGTCCGCGTCTTACGACGAGTTTGCCCTTATCGGGTAACTGCTGTTTCTAGCTGCTCTCGTCACCCACTCGACATGCCTCCCCAACGAGGCAGCTTTGACTCTAGTACGACAGGAAGAGCGTGTCAAGTGCACAAGGCCTCCACGCTTAGTGCAATCGTGCTATCTCAGTCCAAAGCAGCCGAACGAGCTGCGTTTTAGCAGGTACTTTCCCCCTTTGCCTCTCGCGTCGGTTGGTTGAGGCGGTGCACTTTTTCCCACCGCAGAAAGGAAGTGGTGCCACTCCTTGGAGCTGCTGCCGGGGTCTTATCCGTTCCTATTCAACGATGGAACACCGCAGACAACTTCCGCTATCACTACCGGAACTGTGAACCACATTCACTAACCTTCGCACATGCACTTCGATACTGGATGTGACGGGGCCTCGCATGCAAGGCCCCGTCACAGTCTCTTTTCGAGAAACCGATTTCGCGCTCACTCCCTGGTTTTCAGATAGCCCAGCCCCTCCCTCAACAGTGTCCCCTCGAACTCCGGGAACCTCTCTGCCAGCAACGCCCTGTCGGCCTCCGTAGCCACGCCTTCCTGGGCAACGAAGTCCACCGCGTCGGGAGAGAGCGGTCGTCCGGGCATGTGCTGCATGATGGCTCCTTGGACCTTGCCGATCGGTTCAGGGATGTGAAGGATTGGACGCCGGCGCCGCATCGTGTTCAGTGCGAGGCGCAGGAACTCGTTTAGCGTGACGGTCTCGGAGCCGCCCAGGCCGAAGGTCATGTCCTTGGCCGGATCCGGATTCTCGATGACGAGCCTCCATAGCCGGCCGATGTCCTCCACGAACACGGGAGTGAGCAACTCCTCGCCGTCCCCGAAGATAGGAACGACGGGCAGGTAATCTGAGTAGTGGAGGATGCGGTTGAGGGCTCTGTCCCCGGGCCCGAACGCCCAGGAACCGCGCACGATCGTCCAGTCCAGCCCGCTAGCTCTAATCGCCTCCTCGGCCAGCCATTTGGCGTGGTCCCACATGTAGGGGCTATCGGCGCCCGCGGTTATCCCGCTCATGTACAGAAATCGTGGCGCCTTGTCGGTGAAGCGGGCCATTCCTTGACCAGCCGTGGAGGCAGAGTAGACCTCGCTGATGGCGCCCAGCAGGTTGAGAGTGCCGCCGTAGTCCACTTGCATGTAGGTCAGTCCCCGCGCCGGGTCCTCGACCGGCGCCCCAGTGAACTGGACTGCTTGAACGACGGCGTCGACATCAGCAACAGCGGGGATAAGCGTGGCCAGCGCCGTGACGTCCGCCTCGACAAAGGTGAGCCGGCCCTTAGCTAGAGCCTCGCGGCCGGCAGGGGTTGCCTCGTACATCCGCCGCGCCCGGGATTCCGAGCGCGCCATGGCTCTTACGGAATGTCCGCCCGTCAGGAGATGTCGGGTGATGGTCCCACCGATGAAACCTGTGCTTCCTGAAACAAGAACAGTCACTGCGACCTTCCTAACCGGAACCGTTCTGGGCGGCTCCTTCGTGGCCGCGGCGCGGGGCTCAGCCGCGACGGCGCCACCGTGGTTGCCCCGGCCGCGCCCCCACTACACTTCCCGGTTGCGGTCCGTCCTATGCGTCCCTGGTCATCTAATCGCTCAGAATAGGGTATCTCTTGTCCATGAGACGCGTCGAAAAACCTTTGCCGATACGTGCTCCCAGGTTCGTGGCTTCGGCCTTCCGCCGATTCATCGAGGCCCATGTCTCCGGCGGCTTGGTGCTCCTCGCTGCCATTGCCATCGCGATCATCTGGGCAAATGTTCCCGGCAATAGCTACAACGCCCTTTGGGACTCGGAGATGTCCCTGTCCTTCCGAGGCTCCACCGGTGGGTTCAGCGTGCGCGACGTGGTTGACCAAGGGCTCATGACCTTCTTCTTCCTCTTCGTCGCTTTGGAGATCAAGCGAGAGTTGCTCGTTGGCGAGCTTTCCTCGTTTAAACGCGCCAGCCTGCCGCTTTTTGCAGCTTTGGGAGGAATGGCCTTCCCGGCGCTGATCTATCTCGCCCTCAACCAGGGTCACGACTCGCAAGGCTGGGCGATTCCGATCGCGACCGATATTGCCCTCGTCAGCGGCATGATGTCGCTTCTCCGCCACAAGCTGTCGGGGGCGATGCATGTATTCATGCTTGCGCTCGCCATCATCGACGATATCGTTGCCATCCTGGTCATCGCGCTCTACTACAGCGGAGCGATCACTTTGCCTCCGGTACTCGCCATCGTTGCCATTGTGGGCCTTCTTGCCGCCATGAATTTGCTGGGCATCCGCCATGTGTGGGTCTATGGAACCTTGGGTTTCCTGCTCTGGCTCGCCGTCCTTCAAGCGCACATCCAGGCAACGTTGGCCGGCGTTCTGCTCGCGCTCGCAATCCCATCGCGCAGCCGCTTGAGCCCCCAGGTCTTCATCCGTTCTGGCCGCGATTCATTGGAGCGCTTTGAACTTCTTGCGGAAAACGACTCATGCGTGCTTTGCACGGAGGAGATGGGCGAACTTGCTCAGGAAATACGGGTTTCCGCCAGCCACGTGCGGGCACCGCTCAGCGTGCTGGAGGACACCCTCAGGAACTGGGTCGTGTTCTTCGTCATGCCTATCTTTGCTTTGGCGAATGGGGGCATCGAGCTCAACACAAGCCTGTTGCGAGGGATGGGAGAGCCGGTGGTTCTTGGGATCATTCTTGGGCTGATCGCGGGTAAACAGCTCGGGATCTTCTTGTTGGCACGGGCGGCGGTTTGGCTGCATATCGCTCAAAAGCCCGCCAACACATCGTGGTGGAGCCTTTACTCGGCCTCCTGGTTAGGCGGCATAGGCTTCACCGTCGCCATATTCATCGCTCACCTTGCCTTCTCCGACAGCGCGCTGCTGCCGTCAATCAAGGCGGGCATCCTGATCGCTTCACTGGTCTCGGGTTTGGGGAGCTGGCTGCTTCTCCGTCTCGTCCGCACCGGTTGGCGCCCCCGGCGCAGCCCCGTGTCATCGGGCGCGATATAGTGGACATCGGCCATGGGTTTCTGGGATGCCAATGAGAAGACATTCATCAATGCCGGGGTTTCGGTCCTGGTTTTGGTCGCTGCCTACCTGATCTTCAGGGGACTCAAGCACGGCATCGATCGCTTCTCGCGCAAGCGAAATCTGGCCAAGGAAGATCCAGGCGCCGAAACCCGGTTTCGCATGATTGAGCGGCTGTCTGTGGTCGTCCTTTTCTTCGTGGCGGTCGGCTTGGTCTTCTGGATCATGGACATCTCGGCCCTCAAGCGGGTGGCGGTGGGGATGTTCGCGTCAGCCGGTTTTGTTGGCATCGCCCTCGGATTCGCCGCTCAGACCACCATGGCCAACCTGGTTTCCGGCATCATCATCGCCTTTGCCCAGCCGGTACGCCTGGGTGACAACGTCGAGGTTGACGGCGATTACGGGGCAGTCGAGTCTATCGGTCTGTTCTACACCAACATCCGCACATGGGACAACAGACGCCTGGTGCTGCCAAACAAGCTGCTCTCCGACCGTGCCATCCGCAATTACACCCTCGTCGATCCGCGGATGCCGGCCTTGGTGCTTCTTCGTGTGGACTACGGTTCGGACGTCGAGACGGTGCGCTCTCTTCTGCTCGAGGAGGCGAAAGCGCATCCCCTGTTTCTCGGGGACCCCGAGCCATCCGTGCAGGTTATTGCCAGCGATGAGATGGGCGTGTCGATCCGCTTGATGGCATGGGCCCGCAATCAAGCGGATGCATGGACCTTGGCAGTGGAGGTTCGGGAGAGAGTCTTGAGCAAGCTGGCAGACATGGCCATACCTGTCGGGGTTCGCTGGACTCGGATCGTGCCCGAGGCCAAGAGCTCGTAGAGGATGGGATTCTCGCAGACTGCTTCGTCTCGCACGAAGATCTGGGGTCTCGATCGCAATGTCTTCTGGGCGGGTGTGGCGTCCTTCTTCATGGACATCAGCTCGGAGATGCTCTATTCGCTGGTTCCGATCTTCCTATCCTCGGTCCTTGGGGTCAACAAGTCGCTTATCGGCGTGATCGAGGGAATCGCCGAGAGCACTGCGAGCCTACTCAAGATGTTCGCCGGCTGGCTGAGCGACAAGCTGGGGAAACGCAAGGGGCTTATGGTTTTCGGCTACGCCATCTCCACGCTAAGCAGGCCCCTGCTGGCCCTGTCAACCGGCTGGGGGATGGTTCTCGGGGCGCGCTTCATCGACCGATTCGGAAAGGGAGTGCGGACGGCGCCACGCGATGCCATCGTCGCTGACTCCAGCGAGAAAAAAGAGTTGGGGCGTTCTTTCGGCTTCCATCGAGCAATGGACCAGTCTGGGGCGGTCATCGGACCGGCGATTGCCTTTGCGGTGCTGGCGGCCAGGCCGGGCGGATATCGGACCGTCTTCTGGATCTCCCTGATTCCTGGAGTTCTATGTGTCACGGTGATTGTTCTCTTCATCCAGGAAAGGAAGCGGCGAGCGGCTGTGGAGAGGCTGGCGGGGGAGGCTGCTGCGACCGACGCGGCAGCAACCGGCGCTGCGGGAGCCGAGGCCGCGGGAACCGGCGCCACGGGAACTGGCGCTGGAGCGGTACTGCCGTCCGGATTCTTCAGGCGGCTCCGCAGGTTACGGGGTCCACTATTGGCCTATCTGTTGGTGACGGCGGCGTTTTCACTGGGCAACTCGTCGGACGCCTTCTTGATTTTGCGGGCGCGGGACCTGGCCGTTGCGACCGGCCTGATTCCCGTGCTGTACATGGTGTTCAACTTCATCTACGCCGCTTTGTCCATCCCTTCCGGTCTGCTGGCCGATCGAATAGGCCGGCGGAAAGTCGCGCTGATTGGCTTCGCCGTGTTTGCCGGGGCCTATGTCTGGATGGCGCTCGCACACTCGCAGGCGGCGGCCTGGGGGGTCTTCGCCGTATACGGCATCTACATGGCCATCGCCGACGGGAACGGTCGGGCGCTGCTGGCGGAGTTCTCTTCCGGGGAACATCGAGGGACCGCTTTCGGGGCGTATCACATGGTCGTTGGGGTTGCGGCGCTGCCCGCCAGCATCATTGCCGGAGTCCTTTACGACCGGGTCTCCGCGGCCGCACCTTTCTGGCTCGGGGCAGGCGGGGCAGTCCTTGCCGGAATCCTGATGGTGGCGTTCGTGCCGGAGCCTCGTCAAGGCGAATTGAAGGCCCGCCGGAGGCAATTGTCCTAGCGCTCCCTGCTATGAGCGCCACGGCCCCAGCGCTCCCTGCTCCCTGCTACGGGCGCCACAGGCCTAGCGTGCTTGCCGCTCGCGCCTCTGCCGTTGGAGGAGCGCCGGCAGCTCTCGATGGTCGCGGATTACGAAGTCGGCAGTCGGGGGTTCCTCGTGATCGACCGCGCCTGCGCAGCGGATGGCCAGCATGCCCAGTGTCTTTGCACCAGCTATATCGGTCCGCGGGGTATCGCCGACGTGAGCTGCTCGCTCTGGCGTTGCCCCCAAGTGCGTCAGGGTGTCTCGGAACATGCGGGGATTGGGCTTGGTATAGCCGGTCACATCGGAGAAAGTCAAGGCCGAGAAATAGTCGAGCAACCCATCTGCCGCGAGAAACCGCGTCAGGAGCCGCCCGGGAGTTAGGCTGGTGTCCGAGATGATTCCCAGTCGAAATCCCGCGGCGCTTAACTCCGGAATCGTCTCTCTGACACCGGGAAGGAGCTGAGGAAAGGCCAGCAACGACAGATCCTCGATCTCGCGGGCGGCCAAATCGACTTTGTCTGCGGAGGCATCCCGGTGGAAGAAGTCCAGGATATGTAGGACCTGGTCTCTGGCGCCGAAATGGACTCCACGGTCCCATGCCGCCATGTACGCATCGAAGCCGGACCGGTATGCTCGGCTGAGTTCGTCTTCGCTGGGACGTGCGCCCGCGGAGTCGAGCAAGGCGCTCAGCACGGCCAACCTCCGCGGTCGCACGGTGTCTACGACGCCGTGGTCGGCCGAATACAAGGTATTCCAGATGTCGAAAGTCACTGCCGAGAGTTGCAGGGCATTCCTCCTTGGTCGGGAAACTATACAGAACATCCAAGGACGGCCCATTTGGGCCGGGAGAAAGAATGCTGATATCCTACCCAACCATGGAAGCCAAGTCCTTGAAGCGTGCGGGACTTCTGGTCCTTGGTTCGCTCATCATATTGGCCGGCATCGCCTTGTACCCGGGTGGTGCGCAGGCCCGATCCGCGGCCTTCAGCGATGTGCCGTCCACGAGCTCCTATCACGTCCAGATAGAGACCCTTGCGCTCCTCGGGATCATAGATGGCTATTCGGACGGGACTTTCCGCCCCAACAACACCGTGACACGCCAGCAGTTCGCAAAGATGGTTGTGCTCGCAATGCGGATCGGAGTGAGCGAATCCGACGTGTGCGCCTTCCGCGATGTCAAGAAGACCGGCGAAGGCGAACTCTATCCGGATCACTACGTTGCCGCCGCGGCTCGGGAGGGGATCGTGACCGGGTACTCGACCAGCTCGGGTCTCATCTTCAAGCCGGACTCCCCGATAACCCTGGCTCAACTCATCACCATGGGAACGAAATCTGCCGATCGCGGCCTATTCGTGCCGCCTGATTCATGGAAATCGGCTTGGGGTAACTTCGATCCGGTGCATGCCGTCATTGCCCGTGTGGCGCAGTACAACGGGCTTCTTCGCGATGTGGCCCCAGCCGGCAGGTCGCTCAAGTCCCTGTCTCCCTGGGGCAATGCGACGAGGGCGGAGGCTGCCGCCTTGCTCTTCAACATCATGGGGACCGACACTGCAGGGCTCAACGGGCGCTTCCTTGGCGACTCGACGGATCTCGTCCGATATTTCCGGGCAGCCGGGGTTGGCGATGGCAAGTTCTCGGTGCCGCTGGAGACACTGGCGAAACTGTATGTCAAGTATGGTGAGCGCTTTGGCATCCGCGCGGATATGGCCTGGGCGCAGATGATCCACGAGACGGGTTATGGACGGTATGGCGGTGTGGTCTTGCCGGAACAGAACAACATGGCCGGTATCGGTGCCACCGGGCCGGGAGTTGCGGGCAACTCGTTCGCAACGGCGGAGCTGGGCGTGGTCGCCCAGTTCGCCCATCTCGCCTGGTACGTATATCCTGACCACCTCGACGATCCATACTGTGCCATGGTGGCCCAGCCCGCTGATGGCCCGATCGCTACTCCGGGTGACCCCCGGCATTTCTTGCAGCCCGACGGCGGCCCGCATAAGGGCAACGTCCGAACCCTCTACGACCTAAGCGGCAAATGGGCCGTTGGTTCAGACTATGGTGACGCCATCAAGAAGAAGGCAGCTGCAATCACCCCGACCTGCGGCCTCTGGTAGGGAGGGGCGCGCTGTACTTTCCGCTCCGGTTCACTTCTGGGTACCGAAGATACCTGGGCGGAGGGCACTGGCCGCTTCGTGAGCGTTTCGCCCCTGGTTTGAGTGCGGCGCTGTTCGGTGGCTCCGAGCCCTGCCCTGGCCCCCAATCTGATCCTGGCTGCCCTGATTGGGCCCCCACATTCACTCCTAGCCCCGAGTAGCTCTGCCGTCTCCGTCGATCGGGATCACCGGACCAAGGAAGCGAGGCCCGGGGCGCGTTATCTTCAAGTCTAGAAAGGCCTTGGCCCGCGCCAGCCAGTCCCGTATGGCGAAGCGCCACTCGTTTCCGTACGGCCGGATATCCGCAGCAACGCCGGTGGCTTCCAGACCGAGCGAACGCGCCGTATAGACAGCCCGTGGCAGGTGGAATCCTTGGGTGACCACGATGGCCGAATGCACCTTGAAGACGTCCCTGGCCCGATACATGGTGTCGTAGGTGCTGAAACCGGCGTGATCGGTGAACACATCCTCGTCGGGCACTCCCCGAGCGACAACGTAGTCCAGCATCGCGTTGACCTCGTCGTAGGTGGTCCGGCCGTGATCCCCGGACAGAAGCAGTTTGTCGACTTTGCCCGCCTTATAGAGTTTGACGGCGGTTTCGAGCCTGTCGGCCAGCATTGGGGAGGGTGTGCCGTCCGCGTGCACGAGGGCTCCAAGGACAATGGCGGCTTGGGCGTGCGGTGCGTCTTCGGGCCCGTTGGCAATGTGGGGCTCCGCATCGCGTGCGATAACGAGGTTAGGCACGAGGACCGCGAGGCCGGTCAATACGATGACCACCCCGACAGAGATCGGCGCCCAAAATATCACCCGGTGACTTCGACTGCGCTTATGCATCGAATGCCTCGTTTCGGGCCGACATTGCCCTAGCCTAGCACGTGGAATAGAATACCTACTCCGTCTACGTTCGACAGCTTATTCTGCCATTCTCGATCTTGGCTGATTGGAGGTATCCGCGTGGCCATGACCATAACCGAGAAGATCCTCGCAAGGGCCGCGGGCAAAGGGTCCGTGTCTCCGGGCGATCTCATCATGGCCAAGGTAGATCTTTGCCTGGG
>JAMDEO010000022.1 GCA_023483915.1 Actinomycetota bacterium | reverse complement strand
CCGATCTCGGGTGGCGTTGTGAGAGTAAAGGATTAGCAACACGGCGTCAGCATCGTCCGTCTCGTTGCGGTCAGCGGTTGGCAGCGGAGGGCAACAAACAGGCTGGGCCGTGTTCAGAGGGGCCAAACGAGTGCGGCATCGGCTCTAAGGGGAACCGGGAAACGCCCGAGGGCGCAGCCCGGTCCCGGCGAGGAGGTGTGACGGGACCCCCAAGGGGGCCCTTGCTCAGGCAGGGGTCCTTCCCGCGGTGGCGGGAAGCGCATTTGGGTGCCCCACCGGAGGGGAGATGGAGGGGACGGGGAAGGGTGATGCGGAGCGGTGATGTGGGGTCGGGCTGGGGCCCCCAACGCATAACTCCGCGTTGGGGAACCCCTGCCCATCGCGAGCTTCCGCGATGGGGAACTTGCGTCAAACGTGCGGAAGCGCGTTTGGATGGATTCCCCGGTGCGACGCTTGCCGGTGCAGGTGGGAATCATGCCGGGGACTCCGAGCCCCTGGGCACGCCGGCCTTCCCCCATGTTCCAGCAGCGCGGGAAGGCTTGCGCGCCCGCCACCAACCATAGCCCGCCGCTCGGTTGAACCTCGCCCTCCACTCTCTTCTCCCCACGGCACAGGTCTTTGTCCCGCGAACGTCTGTCCCGGTATCTCCCTAGTCGCACACAATCCCCTGCCCCGGTATTCCTTCTTGACAATTGCGGGTAGGCATTGTACGCTATGACTCCAAACGGAGCGGCAAAATATGGAGCGACGCAGTCGCATATCGGCCGTGCATACCTTGGGGTTCCCTCTTTCCCTGTCTTGATCCGGCTGTCACTGCAACGTTCGGCCCGCGTCCCGTTTCTCGGGCGGTAGCGTTCTATACGCACGCCATGGGCGGCGGGAAAGAAAGGAAGGGGCAGTGTGAAGACGAATCACGCTTGCAGAGTCATGAAGACCTGTCAATACGATTCCCACGTCGTCTATTGCCTTCGGGCCGAAAGGAAGGTCTGAGATGAAGCTGTTTAAGATCCCGATGGTGGTAACATCCTTGGTGGGTCTGCGTTTCCTCGCAGGTCTGGACGCGCCGCCGGCGCGGGCGGATTTCACGTTCGGCTCGCCGGTGAATCTCCAATCTGCTTTTCCTCTCCTCAACACAGTGAACGAAGATATCGACTGTTTCTCCGCAGATGGGCTGGAAATGTACATCGAATCGACCCGCTCGGGCGGATACGGTGGCTGGGATCTCTGGGTATGCAAACGGACCTCGCCCGAGGACAACTGGGGGCCTCCAGAGAATCTCGGGCCTACCGTCAACAGTACAAGCTGGGATTTCAATGCCTTCATCACCACCGACGGTCTGGGGCTCTATTTCATCTCCAATCGGCCCGGAGGGTACGGCGACTTTGATCTCTACGTCACCCGACGTGCGACCCGAGACAGCGCTTGGGGTCCGCCGACCAATCTGGGCCCGGCGGTGAACACCTCGTATCTCGATGATGTCCCTTCGGTGTCGGCGGATGGCCTGGAACTCTACTTCACGTCCAATCGCCCGGGTGGATATGGCGGTTATGATCTCTACGTCAGCAAGCGTGCGGCCACGAGCGATCCGTGGGGCCTTGCGGCCGATCTCGGCCCGGCGGTGAATAGTCCCGCCAACGAGGAGGCCGCCTGCATCTCACCAGACGGGCTGTTGCTTTTCTTCAGTTCCGACCGCCCCGGCGGGTCGGGCGATTTGGACATTTACGTGACGAGGCGGGCCAGCCGCTCTGCTCCTTGGCAGCCGCCGGTGAATGTGGGACCCGTTATCAACGGACCGAGCATAGAAATAAGGCCTATCCTGGCTGCCGATGGCTCCACGCTGTACTTCTGGCGGATTTCCAGCGGCACTTACACGCACTGGCAGGCGCCGATCCTCCTGATCGTGGACTTCAACGGCGATGGCAAAGTCGACGGCAAGGAAGTCTTGGCCCTGGCGCAGCACTGGGGCCAGAACTACGCGCCCGGCGATATCGCTCCCTACGCCTGGGGAGATGGCGTCGTGGATGCGAACGACCTGAAGGTCTTGGCCGGGCACGTCGGACAGGAGGTGAACGATCCCACGCTCGTGGCGCACTGGGCCTTGGATGAGACGGCGGGGACGACGGCGGCCGACAGCGCCGGGAGTAACAACCTGACGGTGACGGGCGGTGCAACCTGGCAGCCGGTCGGCGGCAAGATCGGCGGGGCCCTGGCGTTGGATGGCCAAAGCGGCTATGCGGCCTCCGCCGGATCGGTCCTGAATCCGGCCCGGGGGCCGTTCAGCGTCATTGCCTGGGTCAAGGGCGGGGCTCCCGGCCAAGTGATCGTGTCCCAGGGCCAAGGGGCGAATTGGCTGCGGGCCGATGAGGCCACGGGGACCCTGCGCACGGACCTCCGCCAGCCGGCCACAAGCGGACGTAACGGTCAGCCGGCTGGGCCTCCCTTGACTTCCTCCGCCGTGATCGCCGACGGCAACTGGCACCGCGTCGGCTTCGTCTGGGATGGCAGCCAGCGAATCCTGTACGTCGATGATGTCGAGGTAGCCCGGGACTCAGCGGCCGGTTTGGAACCTTCGACCGGCGGCCTATACCTGGGTGTCGCCGGCAAGCTCACCCCCGGCACCTTCTGGTCCGGCCTGATCGACGACATACGCATCTACAGCCGGGCCGTGCAGCCGTAGCACACAAGGGATGTTCCAACAGGGAGATCGGGGACGCACCCCCTTGAAAGCGCAATAGTCGCATTTGGGCTCGCGCACGCCACGAACGACTACGTTCGTGCAACAGTGGAAAAGATAAAGACGCCCCGCGTGCGAGAAATTCTTTATTCCTTCAGTCACAAAGAGTTACACGACCTTCGGGCCTCGCCCGCGCACAGAATTCCGGCACGATTCGTGCAACACGGAGCATAGGTAGAGGGACAGTCTGCCCCGGGGCGGCTTTATCTTTTCCACTGTTGCACGAACGTAGTCGTTCGTGG
>JAMDEO010000203.1 GCA_023483915.1 Actinomycetota bacterium | reverse complement strand
GTCCCATGATGGTCGCCGCGAAAACCTGGTCGCCCTTCTTGAATCTGGTCACGTCCTTGCCCGTCTCCTCGACCTCCCCAGCGAGCTCGCCGCCGAGGATCGGACGTCTGGGTCTGAGCACGCCAAGGGCCAGGCGAGCGGGGATCCAGAACGAGAGGGGCACCGTGAAGCTCCTGCACCGGAAGTCTGCCGCCGATACCGTGGTCGCGCGCACTCGTATCAGCACTTCATTGTCCCGGGGGACCGGCTTTTCCACTTCAGCGAGCTGTAGGACCTCCGGCGGACCGTAGCGTGTGTAGACTATCGCCTTCATATGCACTCCTCATCTTCTTGCCGGCACTGTCCAGTTTCTGGTCACTTTCTTCCTTTGCCCGCTTCTGGCCCTTGCCGAGAGCCTCTGCCCTCGTCAGGTGGCCGGTCGGATCGGACTTGTCCGGGGGACTGGAGGGCACCCCGCAATTGCACGGTCGGGCCGAGAGCGGATCTCTCATCGCAACCCAGCCGTCATCCGCGGGCTTAAGTGTCGCGGCGGCTCATCAGCAAGGCGGCAATGGCCATTACCACCGCGGCGTAGCCGCAGAAGACCGCGAATCCCACCCACGGCGAGAGCGCGTTCGAGTCCGGGACTATGCTCATTATCCGCTGACCGGCATTGCTGGGCAGGTAGGGGCTGACGGCGTGATTCCAGCTCGAGGGGAGCACGAACATGAGACCCGGCAGCACAAAGAGAATCCCGGCAAGCGCGGTGATGGCTCCGGCGGTGTTCCGTATGATGGCTCCCAGCCCGAGCGCAAAGACGCCGAGTACCGTCAGGTAGGCGCCGGCCCCGATGACCGCGCGGGCCACGCCGGCTTGGGAGAGGGCGATCTGGATGTGCTGCCCGGAGAGGATCGACTGGCTGACAAAGAAGGCCACCAGGGCGGCGGGAACCATGAGCACGAGAGTGACGGCGGCATAGATGCCCGCCTTCGCCCAAAGCACCGGCAGGCGCCGCGGCACGGCGCAGAAGGACGAGCGAATCATACCGGTGGAGTACTCGGCGCTGATGAGGAGCACCCCCAGGACCCCGATGGCCAACTGGGCGAAGGTGAAGCCTATCATGCTGGGGTCAAGAGCATTGAAGTTTGCTCGCTCCCCGGCAGGCATCCCCGCCCATTGGCTCGCAA
Organism: Actinomycetota bacterium; assembly: GCA_023483915.1. Taxonomy (GTDB): domain Bacteria; phylum Actinomycetota; class Thermoleophilia; order RBG-16-64-13; family RBG-16-64-13; genus JAMDEO01. The sequence continues at coordinate 1,684 of JAMDEO010000203.1, read as the reverse complement.
CCACGGCAGAGGTGATCGCCGCCAAGCCGATCGTAAGGACAACCGCCGCCAGGAGCGCCCATCGCGTCGAGCGGACCGACCGAAGCTTGGTCCACTCCGAAACGAACACGCGGCGTTGGGTAACCCGGATCGTTCCTTGTCCGATCGCGGCTCTCATACCAGGACCTCCCTCTCTAACTCTAGGAGTACGGAGTCTGCCCGGAACTCCACGGAGTCGCGGGTCACATCCATGAACGCTTCTTCCAAGGAGGCTTGGATCGGGGTCAGCTCATAGAGGACAAGGCCCTCCTCGGCTGCTGCCTCTCCGATCTGCTGCGCGGTCAGGCCGGTGATCTCCAGCGTGCCCCGCTCACGGCTCTCTACCGTTACGTCCGGGCCGAGCACCAAGTCTCGCAACTGCGCAGCCTGGGGCGTGCGCACGTGCACGAGCTTCTTGGAGGCGCCGCGCACGAACTCCTCGACGCTCGTGTCGGCGACCAAACGGCCCCGGCCGATGACGACGAGATGCTCGGCGGTGACGGCCATCTCGCTCATGAGGTGAGAGGAGACAAAGACGGTTCGTCCTTCGCGGGCCAGGTCCTTGAGCAGGTTGCGAATCCAGTGGACCCCCTCCGGGTCGAGACCGTTCACGGGCTCATCCAGGAGAAGGGTGCTTGGATCACCCAGGAGCGCGGATGCGATACCAAGTCGCTGCCCCATGCCCAGGGAGAACTGGCCGACCCTTTTGCGAGCGACCTCGGTAAGTCCCACCATATCGATGAGTTCATCCACCCGTCGGCGCCCGATACCGTGAGTCTGGGCGAGCGCGAGCAGATGATCGTACGCGGAGCGACCGGTGTGGACCGAACGAGCCTCGAGCAGCGCTCCCACCTCACGGAGTGGAGCGGCGTGCTCCCGGCAGAGCTTTCCGTTTAGCCTCACGTTCCCGGCAGTGGGTGCATCGAGGCCCAGGATCAGCCTCATGGTGGTCGATTTGCCCGATCCGTTTGGGCCCAGAAACCCGGTCACGACACCGGGCCGGACGTTGAAACTCAGGTCGTCCACGGCGCGCTTCCGGCCGTAGTCCTTGGTCAATCCATAGACCTCAATCACAAGAACCTCCCTTGAAAGGTAGTGGCTGGGATGAAACAACGAATGCTTTCCCGATCGCTCCGTATCATTTGCGATGGCCGCCGCTCCGGAGGCAGCATCAGCTACTCGACGGTGACCGTCGCGCTGAAGGTCTTCTCGGGCGCTACGCTCTCCCACGGCCGCACGTAGACCAGTTTCAAGAGCGCCTCGCCCTTGGCCACGGCCTTGAAGGTGAGGGTGAAGGTGCCCCCGCTGCCGATCAGCGTACTGTCGGGCGCGTACGCCGGTTCGCCGACCTGCTCGATGAGAGCCGCATCCTTCGCGGCGAGGGCCGCAGCCCAGCCGAAGCCGGTGGTCACGTTCCCTAGGATGATGACTTCGATAGTGTCGCCGACTTTGACGGTGTAGGCCTTGCCGTTGTCGGCCTCCCCCAACTTGAGCGGTCCCGAGGCCGCGTCGGCGGCAGACCCACATCCGGCGGACGTGATCGCGACCAGTGCCAGGATCATGAGAAGAACAGCCGCCGCGATCCCCCGTGCGTACCAAACTCTCCTACCCATCACGCTAACCCCCTCTGAGCTGTTTGTGTTCTCTTGATGTGAGTGTAGGGATG
>JAMDEO010000046.1 GCA_023483915.1 Actinomycetota bacterium | reverse complement strand
GGCGAATCGGCAGGTGCCTCTCAGTTCGTCGAAATTCTGCTGCATGGCTTTGCCCACGCGGAGCAGTACTACCGCCGCGCCTGCTGCCGAAAGCAGCCGGATCACCTCAGTGGGCCAGACGCTAATGCCCTCCAGCCAGAAGATCGGCTCGTCCCTCTTCCCGGCCGCCAGCATCGCCAGAATTACCGCGAGGACTGCCAGTATTGCCAGCCACCCCCAGATGGCCTGGCGGCCAAAGTGCATCGTCAGCAGGACCCCGGTCAGGAGCATGAGCAGCAGCATCCACAGGATGTCTCGCGCCATCATGCGCTGCTCGGGTGACTCCGTTCCCTCGGACCCTTCCGGCCCTAGACGGTGGGCGGCCGTTCGTCCGATCTCATAGATCGACGGGTTGAGGGGCTGCCGCCCATTGGATGACGAAGAAATCGCGAGGGACACCGCGCGGTGGATGGCCACGCCATAGGTGTCACGGAGGGGAGGGCCCTTCCATCTGTCCTCGGAAAGCCCGAAGCTGGAAGCCACCAACAGGTTGCGGCTCCATGCGTTCTGGCTCGGGTGCAGGTACGCCGCATCGAGGTCGGTGGTAAAGAAGACTCCCGGCAGTCTCTCGCGCAATGCTTGGAGCAGCAACAACTTGTCATAGATGTCTCCACCCAGCACTCCCACCGCTCGAAGCGAACTGCTTCGCGTCCTCGTCAGCTTGTCCGCAAGACGGCGCGCATAGTCCAACTGGCTGGTCCCGTCGGGCCGCTCCATGTCGGCGAGCGATGGCTTGGCTTTCGTGTTCTGATCTTTCTCTTGTCCGGGAGAGCGGGGCCCCACGCCGTCCAAACCCCGCAGATATGCCATACGCAAAACCTCAGCCGGCCAATTCTCACCCTTCTGCAGGTTCCGGACCTCTTTGCGAAACTCGATTGCTCCTTCGTTATTCGCACAATTCCTGCCCTTCGCCTGCGTCAAAACGCAGGCGGCGAATGTCATCGGGAGCGCTCGTCCGTAGACAGTGTCGAATTCGGAAAGCAGCGCGATGGTGTCGGGCGTTTCTTCGGATGGACTCCGGAACCTGATTTCCCGGGCCTTCATCTCCTCAATCAGCCTGCCGCAGGCCTGCCGGTCGGTGGCAATGGTGCGTTCGATCGTCGCTGGGAGGCGCATGTCTTCGACGCTGAAGTCATCACCAAACAGAAATACCTCGTCGGCCGTGGCCCACGGAGAATAGATGTGACTGGGCCACGCCGAAGATCCCTCTTCCGCAACCAGATCCTTCAGTCCCGATGAGGCCGTGGGGCCGATCAATCGAAGGTCCTCGACGGCCTTCGGCGGTATGCCGGCCAGGCCGGCAAATTTCCGCAGGCTCTGCCGCGGACTGGATCCCAGCAGCGAATCGTCGATCCAGAGCACAAGAACGTGGAACGGGTTCTGTTGCTGTCCACCGCGCCTCCCCGCCGGGCTTCCCTCCCACCACTCAAATGGCACGGCCTTGACAGTGATCTGGTCGTCGCCTCCCCGCCAGGTCACCAGCAGAAATCGCAGGAATTCCGTATCCTCGCCGGCGGGAGCATACCCTTGCTCCCCGAGGGCCAATTCGACGGCGTATCGTGACCGCAGCCGGGTTTCGTGATCCTGCTGCCCGTATCCTCCGGCGATCGTTACGGCAAGGACGCGCGCATCCCGTCTAAGCTCGAGATCCGGGATGCGAGGGACCTGGCCTTGGACGGGTCCGGACGGTGTACGGGCGACACTCTCCCTGGCTTGTAGGAGCGGGTCCTGCCACAACCGGCTCGGCAATTTGACTTCCAGCGGTGGGCGCGGTTCCTCCTGTCCGTTTGGACGAAAGGTCCGCAGTGGCTCCACCCAAAAATACAGGCCCAGTGCCCCTGCAACGATCGCGATCATTCCAACCAGCGGTGCAGCCTGATCTGGATTTCCGGCGTTGAGAGACTTCATTTGCCAGCACCTCCGTACCGCCACCCAGGTTAGGACGATCTTAGAGCCAGTGACTTGTGATGTAAAGGCAATAATGTGACAGGCGGGTAGCGTCATTTCCGGCGTGGGTGCCGTCTTTCCCATCGAATGCTGGCCGGTTGCTGGGGAGTGCCTCCAGCGCGTCCTACCCGTTTCGTTCCGCGGTGTCATCTCTTGGCGGTCGGCGGGGTCCCCGCGCGGCACTCGAGAGCCGATCCGCCTGTTGTGGCTCTACCGCGGCTCTCCGCGGGCTGATTCGCGTCCCGCCACGGACCACGCCCACCGGCCTGCCGCGAGGCTTCTGCTTTGGCCGTGCGTCGCTTGGGCTTGGGCGAGGCCGCGCCCGATGCGCCATCTGGCCGGAGGCGCAGCCCCCCACTGCCGGACTGCTTGCCTCCACGCTGAGCCAAGCAGCAGCCATAATTCCGGCGCCGTGGCCGAAGTGGTTTCGTTCCACGCGCGCTCTCATCACCGGGGCGCGCACCATCGCTATCTTCCCTTTGTTTTCGCCACCTCTCCACGGAGGAAAACTCCATCGTTCACGCGTCAAATCCCAACTCTCTTCAATTACTTCCGCCCATTCGCTTCTCCCCCGGAGCGATAATCTCTTCCGCGTGGAGCCCCCTGCCCGCGCTCACGGTATTTGACAACTGCATGTCCTCCCATCCTTTGGAGAGGGGCAGTCCGGGCCAGCCCCTTCCCGCATTCTCGGCATCCTGCAAAAATCGCCCTCCGGCGCCGCTCTCGGCTGGAACAAGTATACTAAGTGGCCCCTAACTGATGGAAAACACGTTCAACCACCCGGCAGAAATCTTCTCCGCCGGGAGGCAGAGCCGTCCGCCCAAGCGAAGGATTCCTGTCTCGCTGAAGCTCGCCCCGGAGCCGGTCTCGGCCCGGGAGAGTGCGCGAATCAGTCCGTAATTGTTGAACAACGGCAAATCCGACCCGCGAAACGGAGGCCCCAAAGCCGAGGGCCGCGCCCGGCGCTGCACGGGGGGCTCCGACTGTAAAAAGTGCACCAATTGGCCCGTAAG
>JAMDEO010000138.1 GCA_023483915.1 Actinomycetota bacterium | reverse complement strand
TACAAGGGCCAGGACCCGGGCAGCTTCCATACCGGCCGGGCCGCCGCCCACCACCACGACCTTCTTGGGCTCGGCGGCGGGCGCGAACCGCTCGTTGTCGGACCCCCGGCCCAAGGCAGCATTAACCTGACACCGCACCCCCTCGTACTCCACCATCCGGGTCTCGCAGGTGATGCAGGAAGTGCAGGGACGGACATCTTCATCCCGCCCCTCGTAGGCCTTGTTCGGATAGTCCGGATCGGCAAACAAGCGCCGGCCGATAGCAACGGCGTCACATTTCCCCTCGGAGATGAACTTCTCGGCCAGCGGGGCATCGAGCTTGCCCACCGCGATCACCGGGACGGAGACGACCTTCTTGACCGCCGCCGCAAGGTGAACGTTCATCCCCTGCTTGAAGTCGATAGAGGCCAGCTCCTTTATGATGGGCTTGGGTGGCTCAGGATACGAGAGCTGCTCGGCGATTGCGATACGTGCGTAAGCAGCGTACCCATCGGCGACGATGTTGAAATAGTCGGCGCCGGCCGCTTCCAGCCACTTGGCGAACTGCTGGCACTCCTCGGATGTGGTCCCCTCGGGTACCCCATACTCGGCCCCGTTCAGCTTTACGGCCAGTAGGTAGTCGTCACCCACCCGTTCCCGACACGCCCTGAGGACGTCCAGGGAGAAGCGGCACCGGTTCTCCAGGCTTCCGGCTCCGTATTCGTCGTCCCGGCGGTTCCACACACGGGAGAGGAAGGAATTCATGAGGTAGTAGTGGTCTCCGTGGAGCTCCACACCGTCGAAGCCGGCCTTCTTGATTCGCTCCGCGGCATCCGCATATTTGACGACGATGTCCTTGATCTCTCCGATGGTCAGCGACCGTAGCGGCCAGTCGCTCATCCCGTGGAAGAGGATCTTCTTGGTCTGTGGGTCGAGGTCCGAGGGGGCGACCGCGACGAACCCCTTGGGAAGATGTCCCGGATACGGGGGAAACATGGCGTTGGGGCCCAAATGGTTGATCTGCATGATGATCGGGCAATCGTACTTGTGCGCCGCTTCGGCCAGTGCCCTCATCCCAAGCAGCATCGAGTCGTCGTGCACATTGATGCACCCATCGCGGCTCCCCTGGGGCGCGTCGACCATGCACTGCTCGGTGATGATCCCGCCGATCCCGCCTCTCGCCAGCGCCTCATAGAAATCGAGCAGGTCCTGGGTGATGCTCCCGTTCTTGAAGTCCGCCATGTTCATATCCTGAGGCGTCTTCAACATGCGGTTCTTGAACTTGACCTTCTTGATCTGCCAAGGCTCGTAAGCTCGTTTGTACTTAGCCATCGACCCGCACCTCCTCCTTGTTGATGGGCGTCAAGCTGGTCGTCACCTACACCCCCGGCCGTCCAGGGTACTCGGCCGCCACCGCCCTCACGGCAGGATGGTCGAGCACGGTCAGGTGGCCCCCATCGTGCATGAGCGTCTCTCCAATTTCGAAGGTTGCCGTCCTGATATCCCCTGTGATGTGAACCCAGTAGGGGTAATGAGGGGTCAGTTCGGGGACCCCGATGTGTGCGTGGATGTTGGAAGTATGCGCGTGCTCGATGAGCCTGCGGTAGAGGATACTCGGGCATTCCTCCTCGGTCACCCCCGCATTGGGATGAACGCCGAAATGCAGGGCATCGAGGTTATCGGCCCTCTTTCCCGTCCGCTCCTCCATGGAGGCCAGGAAACGCCGCAGAGCCTTTGCCTCGTCCCCTCCCTCAATGCCGACGATGCGGTTGTCATCGATAGTCAACCTGATCGGCTCGTCAAAGTAGGGACTAATGTCCAGGTAGCGTGACCACCAACTCAGCATGCGGTCGAAGACGAACGTCCCCGAGGTTCCTTGAATGTATATGGGCGGATGCATCCATTCTGGCCACGGCCGGTAGTATCCGCACTCCTCGCGTGTCACCGCGTAGCCGGTAAACCAGGGGTGGTCGGGATGGTAGGCCGGGAGTACCCTGCCCTCGAGATGGGTGCCGTTCGCGTCAGTCAGACGGAAAGTGGCACCCGGCTGGATGAGCGTCGCCGCCCGATACCGTATCTCGTTGACCAATCGATGGGGCGTCAGCACCCAGTCGGTGGAGAGAAGCGATGCCGTAGTGGCGAAGTTCCGCACCATCAAGTTCTTCTCGTCCCACGTGAACCGTTTGAACTCGATCAACTCCTCGAAGGACAGATCCAGCGTGTTGTTGATCATCACGTCGCTGGCCGCCATGGCAGCTTTGACGATGGGCGGGAAGCGCCAATGGTGCACTGTTGAATGCTCGTCCGCCCAGAGCACGGTGGGACTAGCGTCCCTTTCCATTACTCCGGCCTCGATCCAGGCGATCGCCTGCTCGTCGACGAGGTTATCGCCTCCTCGCAGACCGTCTCTATAGGCAACGATCAGGACTTCTTGTCCGGGTCCGAGACGGGCACATTCGTCGAGCAGGTCGGCGACGGCAGTTGCCGCCGGCTCGGGAATGCTACTCATACCATTCCGGGGAGGAGCGATACATCAGAGAATCGCCGGGAGGATGTCCCCAGAAGATCTCCGCCTTGTATTCTTCGCGCAGCTCTTTGACTCGTTCCAGCGAGTGGTAGGCGGCGACCGGGTCTGTATGGAAGTTCGGGACGATCATTTCCTCAAGGTGACGGGGAAGGTGACAGGCATCGGCCGGGAAGAACATGGGTTTGCGCCCCGGCACCTCCACCAGCATCGCTATCTGGCCGGCTGAGTGGCCGGGAACCTCGAAGAGCCAGAGGCCTTTCGCGAACTCCGTATCGCCTTCTAGGAACCGGTATGTCGGAGACTTGTCGACAGGCGCCTGCACTTCCTCCGGGATAGCGGCCCGGTTCAGGATGTCCCGTTTCCCGACAAAGTTCAGTCTGTGAAGCGCTGGGTCAAAGCTGAGATCAGAGTAACTCTGGTACTCGAACGGAGCCGGGTTCTTCGCGGCTTCATACTCCTTTTTATGGACCACGATGGTGGCGTCCGGAAAGTGC
>JAMDEO010000139.1 GCA_023483915.1 Actinomycetota bacterium | reverse complement strand
GCCACGCAGCGGCCACCAGGACGGCGGCCGATTGCGACACCGACACAAGATCGAAGGTGTCGATGCCGTAGATCAGACTACCGAGGAAGAGACCCCATGAAAAGGCCGCGACGGTCCCGATGACCAGTCCCACCACCACCGGCACGAGAGTAAAACGCAAGACCATCCTGACCACGTCTCCGCGCCGTGCTCCCAGCGCCATGCGGATGCCGATCTCCCGCGTCCGTTGCGTCACCACGCAAGCCAGCACACCGAATAGCCCCAGCGCGGCGAGGCCGAGCGCCAAGATCCCGAAGAAGCTCGAGAGGTACGCGATCAGGCGCTCGTTCGCCAAACGGGTATTGATGTACTCTTCCAGCAGGCGGACGCGCAGCAGGGGCACGTTCGGGTCCTGGTCCTGGAGGGCGCTGCGGATACTCGCGATCACCGGTGCGGCGCTCCCCGAAAACCGCACCGCCAGCCGGCGCGCGTCGGCGCCGTTTGACCAACTGGGAAAGTAGATCGTCCCGATTGGTTCTGGGCTGGTGATTTCAGCATAGTGCATATCCTTCGCCACGCCGATCACCTCAGTGCCTTTATCGCCGGAACAATCGGAGCCGGGAGTGCAGAAGCGGAGTCCAACAGCATTTACCGTCCCGAACTGTTGGCGCGCCAGGGATTGGCCCATGATGCAAACCCGGGGCTTGATCCATCTTCCCCGGCTGGCGGGTGTAACATCAGGCTCATCCTCGCGCCGAAAGTCACGGCCCGCCAGCAGGGGAATGCCCAGCGTGGCGAAGTAGCCGGAACTGACGGCATTAGTTCTGAGCCAGAGAGCTGTCCGGATCCCATCTGTACTTACAAAGAGCGCGGTGATGTGGCCGCTAATCGGCGTCGTGCCCGCCAAGGTGGCCGAGCGCACGCCGGGAAGGGTCCGCGTGCGATCGAGGAGCTGTTCGTAAAAGGTGCGCAGTCCCTGCCCGTTATACCCCACGCTGGTGGGGTCGATCTCGAAGATCGCGACATTCTCGCGCTGAAACCCGAGGTCGACATTCTGAAGATTTCTGAGCGTGCGTCCAAACAAGCTGGCCCCGGTGAGCAACGCCAGTGACAAGGCGATTTGGTTGGCGATCAGAAATTTGGAAAGAAGGGACCGGGAGAGCGTGGCGGTGGCCATTCCATTCTCTTTCATGCTCTCTGCGAGTTTCATCCGCGTGGCCCGGAGGGCGGGAATCAGGCCGAATAGGATGGTGGTGAGCAGCGTAAGGCCGGCGCACGATGCGAGAACGAAGAGGCTGAGATGGAAACGAAAATTCGGGTCCAGAAAATTGAGTTGGGCAAGAGCGCGTACGACGAGATAGGCGACTCCAAGCCCCATCGTGCTCCCCGCCGCGGCCAGCAGCAAGCTTTCGGTGAGAAACTGGCGAATCAATCGCCCGCGCGTAGCGCCCAGCGACAGACGCACGGCCGTCTGCTTTGAGCGTTGCGACGCGCGTACCAGCAGCAGATTCGCCACGTTGGCGCAGGTCAACAGCAGCACCAGAACTGTTATGGCCGCCAGGGCTTTCAGCGGATTTAGAAGCTCCTGGTTGCGGATAAAGTTGGGGGCACGGGCCGCGGGCGTGAGCTGGTATTCATCCTTCGGAAGCAGATGAGCCTTGGTGACAGCTTCGACGGCTCTGTCGTTCACCATTTCCACTGCCTGCCGCCACAGAACCGGCATGGAGGCTTGAGCTTGCTGAACTGAGACGCCCGGCTTCAATCGCGCCACGCAGGTGAGCCAGGGACTGCGCGTCGTGTTCCATTCCTGTGCCGCGCCGGGGTTCGTCACCGGATACATTGCCAAGGCCAGGAAGACGTCGGGCTCGTCGCCGTTGAACAAGCCGCCGAACCCCTTGTCCGCCACGCCGGCGATCACGAGCGGTTTGTTGTTCACCGAGAACTGCTGGCCGATCACTCGCACGTCCCCGGCAAAACGCCGATGCCAATAGCGATAGGAAAGGACAACAACCGGTGGCCCGTCGGCCCTATCGTCAGACGGCGTGAGAACTCGTCCGCCGGCGGCTCCAATCCCGAGGATTTGGAAGTAGCCCCCGCTGACGTATTCCACGCGGCCGATTTCCACGCCCCGCGACCCGGCGGGCCGAAAGCCGGCACCAAGATTGTCGCTGCTGGCGAGGACTCCGTCGAAAACCTGGTTGAGGTCGCGATAGGCGCGGAAAAAGGGATAGGTGCGGCTGTAGCCGCCTTCGATCCTCACCAGGCGATTCGCCTCGCGCGCCGGAACGGACCACAGCAAAAGCTGATCGACAAGGCTAAAGAGGGCCGTGGTCAGGCCTATGCCGAAGGCGAGTGTGGCCACTACTACCAGCGTGAAGCCGGAACTCCTGGCGAGAGCCCGTGCCCCAAGTCGAACATCGTCGACTATTGTGATCATGAGACCCTCATCAACTTGATGCGTGCCACCGGACCAACTCGGTTCGTCGTTCCAGGCCCAGCTTCGAGAGGATGTTCGGTACGTGGAATTTGACAGTCCGCTCCGCTATGGCAAGGATGCTGGCAATCTCCTTGCTAGACCGTCCCCATATCGCCGAGTCCAGCACCTGCGTCTCCCGCGCGCTCAACACCGTATGAGGAGCCAACGTGCAATCGATGAGCGATTGCACACGTGCCGTGTGTTCAAGCAACATAGATTCTGGCACCCAGGTAGATCCTCGGTGAATTGTGGTGATGGCGGAGGCCAAGTCAGCCTCGAGGTTGGTCGACGCCTGAACCAGGCCGCTCAATCCTAGGCGCAACAACGGGATGATATCTCCCACTCTTGGATCAACGAGTCCGACCAACTTACTCGGCGGAGAATTCGCCTTTGCCCTTCTGACAGACGCCGCGGCTCCCTCAAGCGTTAACGGCACTGTATCCAATATTATGAGAAATGGGTGTTGCGTGTGGGACCGGCAATCCAAGCTGATAGATTCGGCACGGGTTGCTAACTCGCGCAGTCGCTGGGATCTCCTAAAGGCGAGGCAC
>JAMDEO010000218.1 GCA_023483915.1 Actinomycetota bacterium | reverse complement strand
CGTGATCACGTGGGAACGAAGGTAGTAGTCGCCATCACTTCACCCCGGAAACCACAGGTGAGCCACGCCCGGCCTCCCGCAGCGCAGCGTTCGCTCCACCTTGCGCGATGGCCCGGCAGCGGCCTTTGTCACTCACCAAAGCGATAACGGGCTCGCCGGCCAGCGGCATCCAGCTTTCCTCCGGATGAGGACAGATCTCCCGTATGGCGGATTCCTCGCTGGCCACATAGATCACGTCCCCATGACGTGCGGCGACGAGGGGGCGCAGCTTGATACGGTCGTTTAGAGCCACCAAGCCGTCCTTCATGCCCAGCACGATGGCGAAGGGGCCGTTGAGCAGAGCAGACCCGTAGACCATCCGCAGGGCTGTAAACAGCCGGCGCTGCTCGTCCGGCATCAGGTCGATGTCCTTCCAAAATGGGCTGGCCAAAGCCTTACAGGCGACTTCCACCGGCAGCTTGTGGCGCCGTAGCATCAGGTCAAAAAGGTAGGTGACAACCTCTGTGTCGGTCTGCAGGGAGCATTTGTATCCAAACATTTCCAGGTAGCGACGGTTGATCCCGTATGAGCTGATCTCCCCATTGTGAACGATTGAGTAATCGAGAAGAGCGAATGGGTGCGCGCCGCCCCACCATCCAGGAGTGTTGGTGGGGAAACGGCCATGCCCTGTCCAAGTCCAGCCTTTGTACTCGTCGATGCGGTAGAACTCTCCGATCTCTTCCGGGAAGCCGACACCCTTGAATGCGCCCATGTTCTTGCCGGAGGAGGCGACGAAGGCGCCGTCGATATGGGTGTTGATATCCATCACCGCGTGAACGACGTAGTCTTCGGCGGTGAGTTGGGTCTCCGCCAAACGTCTTTCCGTTATATCGAGAAAATAGCGCCACAGGATGGGCTCATTCTCGATACCGCGTATCGGCTTGGTGGGAATGGGTTCGTCCATTACCACGAGGAAGTGTTTCTTTAGGTAGTACTCGGTGTCTTCCTTCGCCGCCTCATCGTTGTAGAGGAGGTGAAAACAGAAGTAGTCAGGGAACTGTGGATAGATGCCGTAACCGGCAAAGCCGCCGCCCAAACCGTTGCCGCGGTCGTGCATGGAGGCCATGCTGCGCAGGGCCAGCTCCCCGCTCATGCGCTTACCTGACTGATCGCAGACGCCCATGAGGCCGCACCCGCCGAGGATGCGAGGCTCGGATTCCTCGCGATACGAGGGACGTGGCGAGAACTCTTGCCCAGGAGGGTTCATTCCTTCCCCTCTTTCTCGGACAGGAGGGACCGGAGGTCGTCGGCTCCATTTGGCGGAAGATCAGGCAAGCCGAGCTTCTGGCGCGCGGCTGGCCTGCCTGCTCCGAGAACCCCGCTCGAACGGAAGGCCTGATAGCTGGACACCGTTGCCGCCGGCGCTCTTCCCTGTTCCTGGGCGATTCTTTTGAGTCTTTCGAACACCACGGCCATCCCCAGGCGGCTGTGGCACCGTTCATAACAGGTCATGCAATCGAGGCATTGCCAGATATCCGGTCCTTCGAGGACGGCCTCGATACCCTCGGTCAAGAGCCGGTTGATGAGTCGGGAAGGCACGAACCCCTCATCGACTCGGCCCGCCGGGCAATCGGTGTCGCAGGCCCTGCATTCCGCGCAGATCTGCAGCTCGGAGAGATTGAATAAGCGAAGCATGGTCTCACGCTGCTCGAGTTTGCGCCGCCATTTCGTCACGAAGGCGGCAGCGCTCACGCGGTGCATTTCAAGGCCGAGCTCCTCAACCTCTCGTCCGAGCGCCAGTGCCACCAACTCGGTGAGGTAAAAGACGGGCAGCCCCTGGGCGCCTGTTTCTCGAAGAAGGGCAGCTTGATTGAGGTCGAACTGCTGAAAGCAGGAGGGACAAGAAACTACCAGGGCGTCCGCCCCCTGCTGGAGGACGTTCTCCACCTTGCGGCGGCACATGGCAAGCGCCTTTTGGCGCTCGCCTACTCGGTCAAATGCTCCTCCGCAGCAATCCATGCGGGTCTCATAGTCAACGACGGTAGCTCCCAGGGCACTCACCAACTGTTCGAATTTGGTTGGGTTCACGGCACTGTCCCATCTGATGGCAGGAGTCGGACGCAGCATATGGCAGCCGTAATGGACGGCGATGCGCATCCCCCAGAGGGGCTTGATGACGATTTTGGCGATGGCCGCCGGGCCCAGATCCTCACTCATCCACTCGACCAGGTGCCACACCTCGATATCCCCGCGCAGGGTAAGACCGTGGTCGGCCAGCATTTCATTGAGGCGGCGCTTGAGTCTCCAATCTTTCTTCAGGTCCGCCAGCACGGACTTGAAGGTGCTGTAGCACCCGTTGCACGGCGTCAACAAAGGCAGATCCGCCTGCTCCGCCACCGCCAGATTGCGGGCAGCGGTCAAGTAATATGCCTCCTCATCGGCCGCCCTGACGAGAGTCGTTTCGGGACAGCAGGTAAACCCGCCGAGGTCAACTATCTTCGCACCGAGGTCGGCGAGGACAAGCCTGGTGGCCTTCTCGACGAAGGGAAAACGCGCCGGGATCGTGCAACCCCAGAACACACTTAGCTGCTTCACTATCGTTCTCCACCGATTGTTGCCGCCGGATCAGCCCGGCGCACACAGGCTTCACGATACCAGTGAAGACCGGGTTTGAGTCTGTCCAGATGACCCAGCAGAAGCCAGAGTTAGTTGTACTTTGGGACAACGATCCGAGGAATTTGTCTCCCGTGGTCAATCCGGCTCAAAAGGTACTCCAAGGCTTTGCGGCGAGGCAACTCTGAGGCCCCGGAGAAGCCTCGCTAGAACCTTGCGGGAGGGCTCGGGTAGAGCGGCCAGGACCCGTTCAACCCACTCTGCGTTCCCAATGTTGACTAGGAGTAATGTCAGAATCATGAGCGGGAAGGGGGCGACCTGGAGAACTTGGGAGGGGATCCCTTTGAGGTCGGGTTGGAGAACCACGCTCAACCATTGCAGTAGCCCGAAGAGATAGGCCCCCAAAGCTGCACAA
>JAMDEO010000018.1 GCA_023483915.1 Actinomycetota bacterium | reverse complement strand
GCGGTACTCATCACCGGCCATAGACTTCGGCTTCAGAGGCGCAGGTGATCCTGGTCCCCGTCTTCACCTCCTCCACGTTGTACTCGCTGATCTTGAGGCCCCGCTTCTGAGCGTACCCGCGTAGGGCCACGTTGTGGGCTGCGCTACCGGTGAAGTGCTGGAGCAGATTGCCGTACGCCGCAGGCTCCACTATTCGCAGGTCGAGCCCAAGGCCGGTATGAGTGATGGCCGAAAGCTTGGTGTCGCCTCTTTCCTCGATGGATTCGAGCTCTGGTAGAAGGGCGAAGGCATCCATAACCGAGGCCGGATCGTGTGACCCGACCACCAGATCGATGTCGCGCACCAGGCTACGACGGCGCCGCAAGCTGCCGGCATAGTCTGCGGCGACCACCACGGGCAGCGACCGGAGAAACTCGACGAAGTGGGCAGCCTGAGGTTCCACTTCGGCCAGAAGGCGGCGGGCCCGCGTCGCCTCCACAGGCCGGGCCTCCCAAACTTGAATGGCGCGAATGATGTTCCCCTCGGTTTTTTCCCCCATGCCGGGCAGTCCACGAAGCCGGCCTTCGGCGCAGGCCTGTTTGAGCATGTAGATATCAGCGATGTGGGCGAGATCCCAGAGTTTCCGTGCGGTCTTCGGTCCTATTCCCGGCAGGTACATTAAGGTGAGCAGTCCGTCCGGATAGCGCTCCGACAGCTTCTCGAGTTGGCTCAGCCTGCCGGTGGTCACGAACTCGAGCACCTTGGTCTCGATGGCCTGGCCGACGCCAGGCAGGTCACGCAGACCCCCGCGAAGCGCCATCTCAGCCACTGACGTGGGGTGGACGCGGAAGAGCCCCACCACTTTTTCGTAGGCGATTATTCGGTAGGCTGACTGGCCGTCTATGGCTAGGTAGTCCGCAAGCTTCTGAAAGAGGTCCGCAAGTTCTGTGTTGCTCGGAAGGTGGCGAGGCCTATGAGCTTGACGGGATGTCATCGGGTGATCCTATAGCAGCGGTGGATGTGCGGATTACGGGCAAAATCGGGAGGAACGGTCTGGCGCGTGATGTCTACCACGTTGAAGTCGGCGACGAGCTGCAGATCAAGCTTGAATCGTCTGAAGTTTGTAGAGAAGAGAAGGGTTCCTTCCGGCGCGAGCAAGGCAATACAATCACGGATCAGTTGCGAGTGGTCACGTTGGATGTCGAGCACGGCTTGCATGGACCTCGAGTTGGAGAAGGTTGGTGGGTCCATGAAGATCAGGTCGTAAAGGCCGGGACCTGTCTGCGAGCCGACCGCCGCGCGCCTCGGGCCGCCAGCGGCTCGGCCTCGCTCGCGCGCTGCCGCGGAGCGCGGCCCGGTCCCGTTTCCGCGTACGGCCTCGCGAAGCCACTCGGTACACTCAGCCCGGACGAGACCGTGCTCGGGGCCGGAAAAGCCGTTGAGGTCGAGGTTCCGCCGGGCCCAGTCCAGATAGGTTGGGGAGAGATCTACGGTCGTGGTCGAAAGCGCACCTCCGGCGGCTGCGTAGACGGTGGCGCTGCCGGTGTATGCGAACAGGTTGAGGAACCTGCGGCCCTCGGCCATCTGCCGGATGAGCTGGCGCGTGGGCCTGTGGTCGAGAAACAGCCCCGTGTCGAGGTAGTCGGTAAGGTTAACCAGAAAACGCAGGCCTCCCTCCGTGGCCTCGATAAAGTGGCCCTCGTTACGGAATCTCTGGTATTGCTCCCGTCCTCGCTGAGGCCGGCGAACCTTGAGGACCACTCTCTCGGGTGCAATCTGCAGGACTTCAGGTACTACACTGACAACATCCCTGACGCGGCGGCGGGCCTTTACGGGATCGACAGTGGTAGGCGGGGCGTATTCTTGGATGTGCGCCCATTCTCCGTAGATGTCCACCGCGACGGCGTATTCAGGCAGGTCCGTGTCATACACGCGGTAGCAGGTGATTCCTTCTCGTTCAGCCCAGCGGCGTAGATGCCGCGCGTTCTTGCGCAGCCGGTTCGCGAACATCTCAGCTGCTGCGGAGAGCGGGGGTTCGGCGGCGGGGGTTGCGGAGGCGGCGCGCAAGGGCGAAGCCCGGCGCGCCGCCTCCTCTGTCGCCCGCGTACCTATGTCGAACACGAGCAGCTTGCATAGGATGGGGCCGTTGTAGAAGACATTCACGCGTCGGGCGCGTAAACCGAGATGTGCGCTCAGCTGGGGATTGCCCGTGAACACGGCGGCTTCCCACCCTGAAAACGAGCGTCGCAACCGCTCTCCCAACATCTCGTATAGGGGCACCAGATTATCCAAGTCTCCAAGGCGCTTGCCATAGGGAGGATTGGTCATGACCAGCCCGGGCTCAGTGGCCGGTGGAGTCAGCGCGGAGAGATCACGCTGCTCGAGAATGATCCGACCGGCCAAGCCTGCCCGGCGGGCGTTGGCGCGTGCCGCGCCCACTGCCCGGCGATCCGCGTCGAAGCCGTACACCGGCGGCAAGTGGGCGAGACCCTCGTCACGGCGGGCCGTAGCCTCCCGCAACAAGTCCCTCCACGGGGCAGACTCGAAGCCAAGCCACCCAAGAAAGCCGTAGTAATCCCGGAAAAGTCCGGGCGCTACGTCACCGGCCATGAGGGCGCCCTCAATGAGCAGCGTACCCGAGCCGCACAGGGGGTCCATCAAGGTTCCTCCCCTGCGCGCGATCGCCGGCCACCTGCAGCGCATCAGAATCGCCGCAGCGAGGTTCTCCTTCAGAGGGGCCTCGCCCCCCTCCAAACGGTAACCTCTTTTGTGCAGAGCTTGACCGGCCAGATCGAGGCTGAGAGCTGCTTCGCCTGGCGCCAGATGCACATTGATGCGGATATCCGGCCGCGAAAGATCGACATTGGGGCGATGGCGGGTGCGTTCGCGGAAACGATCGACAATGGCGTCCTTCACCCGCTGCTCGGCGTAGTGCGTGTTCAGGTCCTCCAGGGGTCCCTGCGTGATGGCCGAGGTTACCTCAACGGCGATCGACCCATCCGGACGTACGTGGTCCTCCCAAGGGACTTGCCGCGCCGCCCCGTAGAGCTCGTCCGGAGGTCCGGGTGGAAACGATTGCAGCCTCAGGAGGAGG
>JAMDEO010000130.1 GCA_023483915.1 Actinomycetota bacterium | reverse complement strand
TCCACACCGTCTATTTCGGCACTGTCCTCGACTGTGACGTACAGGTTTGCCTTGCCGTTGTACCGCGGACTGTCGATCACAGCACCCTGCCACGACCCGGTAACACCGCCCGTCGTGGTGATGCTGTCGAAGTCGAAGCTCCGCTGCTCACCGGCTTGGTGCGAAGTCACACACAGTCCGATGTAAACCGGCGCGTTCATCGCGATCACCTGCGGGACGCCCAGCGACCGCCAGGTCTTGCCGTCGGCCGAGTACGAGCCGGTCAGGCTGTCGCCCATGCGCTCGATCTTGACCCAGTAGGGGGGCTTGACCACGGCGCCCGAGTCACTGTTCGACGAAGCGCCATCGGCCGCCGGCCGGTACTGGAAGCTGGCGCCGTTGCCGGCGGTTCCGTCGCTATTGGCCGTCATCACCGTCATGGCATGGGTGGAGCCGCCATCGAGGCTGTCGCGAATCATCACACCGCCCTTGGCCCAGGTATTGGTCCCCGGACCGATGCTGACGACGTGGGCCGTCATGGAACCGTCGCCGTTGAGAGTCTTATAGGCCGAACGTGAACTGATCGAGTTGTTCCAGATATCCGTGCCGTCGCCGGTCAGGGTGATCTTGCCGGCGGTCTCGGTCACATCGACGCTCTGCGGCGCCGGATAGCCCTGGACCCACAGACTCAAATCGGTGACACCATTAGCGGTCCAATCCTGCAGAGGTGAGAACTCCCGCGTCGCCTCACTGAAGAACGGCGTCTTGCTGTTGTCGAAGTCCATCGGCATCGACTGCTCGCCGCCGTGCACAATCGTCTGCTCGGCAAACGGGGCCTGGAAGTTGCCGACGGTGGAGTTGCTCTTACCGTCGGTTACACCATCGATCCAGGTGTCGAAGATGGTGGTCTTGGCCTCGAGATCATCGGTGTAGGTCTCGAAGTTATCGACCGGGATGAAATTGGCCGTGGTGAAGCTCCACACGGTGCCCTTCCACGGGCTTTCGGCCTCCCCGGCGTTGATCTCATCGACGCGCCAGTAGTAGGTCTTGCCCCATTCCAGAGCGCCGGTGTTATAGGTGGTGCCGGCCTGATTGCCCTTGAACAGCGGGCTGCTGTTGTCGGCCGCCGCTACCGCGACCTTATCATCGCCGAGGTAGACATCGTGCTTCTGGGCCTTCTCGCCGGCGGTCCAGCTCAGGTCCAGCGCCTGGGCGGTATCGGCCGCACCATTGGCCGGGCTCGGAGCGAACGCCTGCAGAGGCGGCAGATAGAACATGTCCACGTACTTGGCCGCCAGCAGTGTGCGGGCGGCAATGCCCGGACCCTGCCAGGCCACGCCGACACTGTCCCCGCCGCCGCCTTCCTTGTGCAGAGTCATGATGAAGTACTTCTGGCCGGCCTGCAGTGTGATGGGCGCGGACTTCAGGGCCGCCGCGTTGGTGGAGCCGGTCGTGCCGTCCCAATCCATGGCGTCGGTCCAGCCGGTCACTTGCGCAATCATCTTCACATTCGTCGGGCTGCCGTCGGTGCTCAACCACAGCTCGGAGAGGTCATCGCCGGCGATCCAGAAGGTGTAGTCGCCGCTTTGCTCGGGCTTGAGCCAGCCGAACAGGCGGTCGCCGTAGTTGTTGGCCCAGTCGCTGCCACCCGTCGATCCCGGCGGGAAGAGCCACGAATCCAGGAACTGGACGGTATCCGGACTGCTGGGATACCGGGCATTGTTCGTCAGATCGGCGACGGTGGTGCCGCTGCCGATACTCAGCCAAACCTGAGCCTCAATCTTGTTGGCGGGGCCGGCATCGGCCGTGGTGAAGCTCCACACATCGCCCTGCACGACGCTCTGGTCGGCCTTGATCACGTCCGCGCGCCAGTAATAGGTCGTCGAAGCGCGGAGAGCGCCGGAATCGATCTTCGGCTCGGTGACTTTGCCCTTGTCGACCGAAGCCGCACCGCTGGTGACCCCCGCCTGGTCCGTGCCGAAGTACACTTGATATTGGGCGGCATCTTTGCCCGGTTTCCACGTCAGGAACATGCCAGGAAGCGCGCCGCTGGCGCCATCGGCGGGCACCGGCAGATAGTTCTTCGTCGGTTCCGAGCTGAACTTCCAGACGGGACCCGTATAGGTTGTCACGCCGTCCGCCTCGATCTCATCGACCTTCCAATAATAGGTCGTGCCGGGCGTCAGGCCCTGCAGATGATAGTACATGGCGAACATCTGCTTGGAGGCCACCACGGGCGGATTGGGATCGGTGCCGAAATAGACGGTGTGGAACATCGCCGTGGGGCCGGGGGTCCAGGTCAGCAGGGGAGCTGTCACGCCCACCGTCCCATCGGCGGGACTCGGATTGGAGGGCATGAACATCGGCTCCGGATCCCGGATCCAGGGGGCCAGATATTTGCCGTCGACGACGACAGGGCCCGCGCCAATACCGGGGCCACCCCAGGCGACGGTGTCAAAGCCGCCGCCGGTGCCGTCCGAGAAGTATACCTCAACATAGTACCTCTTCCCGGCCTGCAGCGTGACGGGCTTGGACTTGTAGGTCGTGCCCGGCGCGCCGGACGTATACGTCCAGTCCTGATAGTTCATCCAGCCCTCGACGTTGCAGATCATCTTGATGTTGGCGGGGGTGTCGTCAGTGCTCAGCCAGACTTCGCTGTCATCATCGCTGGCGGTCCAGAACGTGTAGTCGCCGGACTGCGGCGGGTAAATGTAGCCGCGCATGCGGCCGCCCCAGTAGTCCTCGCCGCCATCCGGCCGGTCCATCGCCTTGGCCCAATAGGACCGTGACGGTTGGTTGCCCGCGGTGATGTAGTCGTGCAGGGTCGTCACGTTGTCGGTGACCTGCTGACCCGTATTCGCCGTAAACCATTCCTCCATCAGGATGTTGCCCTTGCCGGGATCGGCGGCCATCGTCGGACTCGCCAGCCACAGCAGGCCCAGGGCCAGGCCAAAAAAGAACATTCTCTTACTCATGATATCCCTCCTTCAAAGGGAGATGAAATGCAGGTGCCGGCCACACACCGGGCACACTCTCTTTTGAGTCCTCAGTCTGGGGTTCTTCGTCCGGAGTCCTCAGAACTCTCCGACTGAAGACTCAACATATCAAACGCTTCAGCGTA
>JAMDEO010000059.1 GCA_023483915.1 Actinomycetota bacterium | reverse complement strand
GGGATCCTCGGCGTTGACATCGGGGTGGTGCGGGTAAGAGTGCTTGTTCCGCATGATCTTGACGAGCGGCAAAGACAGTTATTGCAGGAGTTCGACGAATGCTGCGCCCCCGAGCAGTACGAGGCGCGGCCCGAGGGAGTCCTTCACAAGCTTCGGAACCTGTTCGGTAGCTGATGACGGCAGAGAAGGTTGCGGGTCGCGACCGCGCCATAAGGGTTACGGTGCCAGAGGCGCAGGCCGAGCTTGTTGGGGCGGTTCTCATGGACCGGCTTGGACCGTTCGCGCAAGAAAGCCCGCCCAAGTTGTGCAGAGATGCAGCTGCCGCAGACATGACCGGCCACGCGATACTTACCTTCTATCCTGAAGCCTCCGGGCTGCCTGCGGCCGGCGAGGCAGAGGTGCGCGACCTGCTGGGGCCCGAGGTCCGGATCGCCGCGGAGAGCGCTGTTCCTGCTGGAGGCGCCGGTTTCGGTGTGGAGAATCCGGCCGGCGGGCTCGCGGGGAGCGCGGCAACTCCAGTTTCCACCGCCAGCGTCCTAGTCGAAGTCGTGCAAGTGTCGCGCGGCTGGGAAGAAGGCTGGAAGGACCATTTCCACCCGGTCGCCATAGGGCGGGTACGGATCCGCCCGCCGTGGGAAGAGCCCACGGCTGGGGTCGGCGCGGCGCCCGGGACTGACACTGGGTCGACAGGCGGCGCCTGGCTCACCGACGTGGTGATCAATCCCGGAATGGGGTTCGGCACAGGGCTTCATCCCACCACGCGCGGGGCGCTCGAACTTCTGCAGGCCACTATGGTACCTGATGCGGGATGCACGCCGGCGGATGTGGCCGCAGAGGCGGGCACGTCCGGATCGGTCGCCGCGGGGGGGCCTGCGCCCGTTCCGGGAGGGCCGCTCGTCGATGCAGGCACCGGCTCGGGGATTCTCGCGATTGTGGCCGCGAAGTTGGGCTGGGCTCCGGTGATTGCCTTCGACAACGATCCGGTGGCCCTGGCTGCGGCCGCCGGCAACGTGGAAGCCAATGGGGTTGCGTCGGCCGTCCAATTGTTTGAGGCCGATGTATCCACCGCGGAGCCGACCTGGTTCGACCAGGCGACTGTACTTGCCAACATGACCCTCGATCCCGTGTCCACGTTGATCAGCAGGCTGGCCGGGACTCCAGCGGCCACTCGGGCCGACACCACCGGTGGCCGGCCCGCGGGTGAGGCCTCGGCACCGCCGGGGATTCATCGGCTTGTCGTTTCCGGCATTCTCTCTGGTGAGCAAGAGCGCCGGCTTGTCGCGCTTTCCCACGAATGCGGTTTCAGGCCGGGCAGGATAGTGTATGAAGCCGGGTGGGTCAGCCTCGAGCTGCTTCCCGGGACAGACAGGGTGAAGGAAAGCTAGCGAGTCATGGCCAGACACACGAAGGGGAGGAGCCGTTCGGAACGTCGCCGGGCAACCCTAGCCCGATCGGGGCTGATACCGCCGGGGGAACCGCAGGGACGCTCGGCCAGCATCGCTGGGGTAGTCGCACGCAGGGGTAAGAGCTTGGAGGTCGAGCCCCTTTTCCAGACGGGCCCCTGCCTACCGGTAGAGCGCGGTCCGGTGAAGCCCCACCCCGGTGATTTGGTGCTCTACACCTTCTCCTACGGTTTCAAAGCACGGATTATTCAGTTCCTCGGGAGGAGCCATGTCCTTAGCGATGTGATGGATGCGCTTCTTGCCGACAACCTGGTGCAGCGGGGCTTCAGTCCCAAAGTACATGCCGACGCCGCATCGGCGGCGGAACTTCACGAGCACCGTGACTCCTATCGGTCCGACCTTCGCGAGCTCTTCACCTTCACCGTGGACCCGATCATGGCCAAGGATTTCGACGACGCGCTCTCCTTTGAACGGACCCCTGACGGGGCCACCCTTGTCTATGTGCACATCGCCGACGTGTCTTACTTCGTGGCGGAGGAGACGGCGCTGGACAGAGAGGCGCTCAGGCGCGGTAACTCAGTCTACGTGGCCACCGGCGTGGAGCCCATGCTACCGCCGATCCTGTCCTCGACGGTTTGCTCTTTGCTGCCCGGGGAGGACCGGAAGACGGTGACGGTGGAGATGGAGCTGGACGACGGCGGGCGAGTGCTGCAGACGCGCTTCTATCGTTCTCTCATCCGCAGTGACCGGCGCCTCGACTATGAGCAGATGGAGCGCATGTTTCGCGGCACCGAGTCCGTTGACCCGGAGCTGGCGCCGCCGCTGGAATGGGGAAGGACCTTGGCACAGAAGCTGCGCGATCTCCGCTATCAGAGGGGGAGTCTGCGCATCGAATCGTCGGAGCCGGAGTTTGAGTGGGATGAGGATGGACAGGTAGTCTCTGCCGATCCCAGCGAGGAACTGGAGAGTCACTGGTTTATCGAGGTCTTCATGGTCCTAGCCAACGAGCAGGTGGCCTCGTTCCTAGAGCGAGAGCACGTTCCCACGGTCTACAGAGTGCATGACCTGCCCGATCCCTTCCATCTGGATCGTCTGCTGGACATGTTGACCAGCCTGGGACTGCCGACGCCGGTATTCGATCCCATGCTGGCGACTCCACAGGATGTGCGGCGCGTTACGCGAGAAACCGCCGAATGGGTGGACCGTTACGCTCCATCGGGCCGCGGCAAGGCTGCGCTTGTCCAGCAGGTGTTGCGCGCGCAGGCGCGGGCCGTGTATCAGACGATGAACATCGGCCATTTCGGGTTGGCCTCGGAGGCCTATTGCCACTTCACTTCGCCGATAAGGCGCTATCCGGACATCCTTGTGCATCGGGCGCTGCTCGCTCAACTGGGACTGGGACCGTCGCCGACCACCTCCATACTCAGTGATTGGGCGGAGCACTGCTCGCGCACCGAACGGGAGGCCATGAAGGTGGAGCTCAAGGCGGACGACATAGTCCTTGCCCATCTGTTGAAGCGGCGATTGGACGAAGAAGGGTGGGAAGAAAGTACGTTCGAGGGCCAGATCATGAGCCTGACCTACAGAGGCATGTTCGTTCTCTTTGATCGGCTGTTCCAGGGGTATCTACCGGTCAGAGAGCTGCCTAGGGACAACTACTGTTTGAACGACCTGGAGACCGCGATGGAGGGCAAGCGTTCCGGCCGCGCCTACAAGATCGCCGACCTTATTCAGGTCAAAGTGACGGCTGTGGATGAGGCCAGGGGCCGCGTGGATCTGGCCCTTGCGGAGGAGCCCGACAGCGACCGGCCCCGTCGCGCCCGCCTTCCACGGGGCAGAAAGGTTCTCGCCAGGGTCTCACGGAGGTAATGGATCGTCGCGGAGGCGTGCCGCCGCGCGCAATTGCGGCCCCGGACCCAGTTGCTATACTCGCTCGACCATGAAACCCGTCGGCGTCAAACTCATCGCTCAGAACAAGAAGGCCTACCACGATTACCACATCGAGGAGACGTTGGAGGCGGGGATTGCTCTCACGGGGACCGAGGTGAAGTCCCTACGCGAGGGCCGGGTCAATCTGCGAGACTCCTACGCGGCGGTGGAGAAGGGAGAGCTCTTCCTGATAGGGGTCCACATAAGCCCCTATGAGAAAGGGAACATTTTTAACCACGATCCCTTGCGGAATCGGAAACTGCTGGTACATGCGCGCGAGCTGCGCCGCCTGTTCGGGAAGGTGCAGGTCGCCGGTTACACGCTCGTTCCTACGAAGATGTACTTCAAGGACGGCCGGGCCAAGGTGGAGATAGGTCTTGCCAAGGGCAAGACCACCTATGACAAGCGCCAGACGCTTGCCAAGAAAGAGGCTCAAAGGGAGATGGAACGAGCGATCCGGTCCAGAGAACGAGAATAGTCGGCAAGACGGAGCGCTATTACCGCCATGACCTTCTGGGCTACATGTGCAGCAGGTTGTAAAGCAACACGGCGACCTCGCCCCGGGTGGCCGGCTTGAAGAACTCGTAGTCAGGGCCCATTCCCTGCAATCCGGTGAGCAGTCCCGCGTGTGCCGCTTTCCGGGCGAACGGATAGTGCACGTCATCGAATTTGGGGAACGGCGGCGTGTAGTCCTCTGGAGGCTCGGGCAGATTTGCCGCTCTTACGATCATGGTGATGAGTTGGGCGCGGCTGATGCTGTCATTGGGCGCGAACTCTGTTGGCGTGACGCCCTCCGTGATGCCCCGAGCCGCAGCCACCGCTATGTAGTTGTCTGGATACAACGGGTCCAGCAGGTCGCTACCCTTGGGAACATCGGTGAACGGGCAGACATCCTCCTCGGACACGGGGTAGCCCATCGCCTTCACGATCATCTTGGCGAACTGCTGGCGAGTGACGGCGTTCTCGGGTCTGAAGGTGCCATCTGAGAAGCCCTCGGCGATCTTTCGCTTGACGAGTTCCGCGATCTGTTTGGCGTACGGGTGGGAGGCGGCCACATCGACAAACTCAGCGATGGTTTCGACAAGACCCGATACTGATGGGGTGCTCGGACCGGGACTGGTCGTCTGAGAACTCTCATCACCTCCGCAGCCGGCGGCGGCCAGTGAAACCAGGATCGAAATCGAAAAAAGGATGACCATCACCATTGCGCGTCTCATCGTTCCCTCCGGAAGTACGCACTCAGGAGCAGAGCACCACTCCATAGAGCGTCGCACTACATCCTGTGAAGTGCAAGCCTCGTCCACGGATGGCTTCTCGTGAAGGGTCACGCGGCAGGGCTGATGGCGCCTGCGTCCAAGTCGCGGCCGCCGACTATTTCTTAGACCCCTCGGACCCGGCGGAGATGCCAATCATCGCACTCTGGCGGATGCAGCCAATGCTGTATAATTGCATAGCTCAGTGAGCGGGCTTTTTCAGGAGCCGCGCGTCTGAGTCTCGTGGGGGCGACATGGTTTCGACGGGGCTCATGTCTGAGTTTGGGTAGCGAGCCGAGATCCCAGCGGTTCTCGTTAAACAAGCTGGAAAACAACAATTGCCAAACCTGAATTGGCTCTGGCCGCTTAGTCCTAACTAGACTAATGCGCCTGTCGCGCCTCCCGCGTCTGCCGGGGAGGGCCGCGGCATAAACCAGGCGGACTCACTCCCGGCGAGCGCCGCCGGCGTCGGGGGAAAACCTAGGTGGCTGGCCGGACGCACCCTGCTCCTACGGGAGCGCGAGGCGAGAAACATAGTAGGGGCTACGCTCGTAGAAACCTGGGCCAGACGGGTTTCGGACGGGGGTTCGATTCCCCCCGCCTCCACCAAAAGTCTCTTACTAAAACTATGAGTAAGAGAAAATGCGGCTTGGCCGCGCAGATCATGGCTCAATTCGGAACAGGGCTCACTCGACAGAGTGGGCTCGTTTTCGTTTTGGGGGATTCTAGACCTTCCATCGCCCAAGGCTAACCGGAGCCCCGGTTCGAGCAAGGTGTCGAACGGCGGCGCGAGTTCCGGCACGAGCGTGGTGTCCGGGTTGACCAGGATGCGCTTGAAAAACGCCTGGTTGAACTGCCGCTTGATATGATCCGGCGCTGTTCTGTAGGCGAGCGCGCAGTCCACAGTCAGATCCAGGGCTGCCTGGAGGTTTCGAGCGACCTCATCGAACTGGTGGTTGCTCGCCTCCAGCTTGCTCGTGATCTGCAGCAGCGACGTGGCGATGCGCTCTTGCTCGCGTCTCAGCAGCTCAAGTGGGATGGCGTCTTCGTAGTGAGCTTGCATGAGCTTTTCGCGCTGCCGCTCCAGTTTCTCCCGCTGTCGTCGCAAGTCGGCCAGCTCGGCATCTGAGTCCTTCTGCGCCTTCTTCAACTCCTCGACGAGAAGGGCCTGAACCTTCACCCGGAAGTTCGGATCGAGAGCGATTCGCTCGTAGTAGTCCTCGATGCGCGCTTCGACCTCATCGATGAGGACAGCCTTCTGACGACAGTTGTTGCGTTTGCCATGCCGTCCACCGCACATGAAATAGGGATAGTAAGCGCCCGTGCAGGACCTGGACACCTCCACGAGCAGGCGCGACCCGCAGGCCCCGCAGAAGACGGTCCCCTTCAGGAAATGAGGATGCTTGCGCGTCCTTTCTCCATTGAGATGGGCAGCCAGGATGTCCTGGACAGTCTGAAACGTCCGCTCATCGATCAGGGGCTCGTGCTTGCCTCGGTGCACCGCACCTTTGAATACCACCACGCCTGTGTAGTAGGGATTGAGGAGCACCTTGTTCAACTTAGGTCCGTTGATGGGGACCGAAGGCATGCGCGGAGTGCCCAGGGTAGTTAGCCCCCGATCCGCAAGATGGTCGGCAAGCCGTGCAATCGTCCACTCCCCGGTGGCATAGAGTTGGAAGGCCTGGCGAATCAGTGGTGCCCGCTCCTCGTCAACGACCACCGTGCGCACCTCACGTCCCTCGCTGTCGAACAGGCGGATGTTTCGGTAGCCGAGTGGCGCACGACCGTTGGTTCCACCGCCACGCGCCTTCTGGGTCATCCCCTTGGTGACTTCGTTCGCCAGGTTGCGGGAGTAGAACTCGGCGATGGATGACATGATGCCGTGCAGCAGCATGCCCGAGGGAGTCTGGTCGATGCTCTCGGTGGTCGAGACCAGCCGGACCCCGGCTCGATCCAGGACTCTGTTGATCTCCACATCGTCGGCTCGATTTCGAGCCAGGCGGTCGATCTTGTGGACGATCACGTAGTCGACGTGATGGTCCGCGATGTAGTCGAGCATGCTTTGCAGCTCGGGACGATTAGTGGTCTTGGCCGAGGCTCCCCGGTCAACAAACTCTTTGACCACGATGGCCCCAAGAGACGCGGCCTTACGCCTATTGGCCTCGCGCTGGGCTGGGATGGAGAAGCCTTCGGCTTCACCACCTCGGAAAGCCTGATCACGCGTCGACACACGCAGGTAGGAGACGGCGACCCTCGGGGCTAGGTCCTGGGCCAACATCTCCGCTAACGGGGCTGTCGCAGTTGCTAATGGTGTCATTGCTGGGGTTTCCTCACTTCCTTCCGACATGATGTACCTCTCTTCGGCAACATCATCAAGCGGATTCTGAAGGTCACCCCCGTTCGGATCTTTGCCCCGCGTGACCGGCCCTTCAGGACAGGTCACGGTCAGTCCCCCATCTCCAGGGGCACGGGGTCTTCGCAGGCGGCGCCACGCTGCATCAAAGTCTCTAACTCGTCCATGGTGATCACCCTAAACAGCCGGACATCGATGGCGGGGTTCTCCGAGAGCCGGGACTCGATCGTCTCTTTGCGACGCGCGGTCGGTGCGATCCAGACCACCGCTGGGAACAAGCCCAGCCGCCGCTGTTCGTTCCCGCTGCGGTGGTAGTCCTGGTAGCTAAGGCACGTCCGGACAACTCGGGAGGGAGGTTCGGTGGCTAGATCGATCTCGAAGAACCAGTGGTCTTCAAAGTCCTCAGTCGCACTGACGACTGCCAGGTCGGGCTTGATTCGCAACGTGCCGCCACCTGAGCCGTTGTAGGCGCGCCAGCAGGCTGGTTCGCGTTGAATGTCGATGATGGCGAAACGAGCACCATTTGCGGCCTCAGAGAGGCGAAGGGCGACCTCAGCGACTGCCAACGTGTGCTTCAGGAAGGTGGTCGATGGCTCATGCTCGCGATAGCGTGCCGGTGCCTCCTCCGCTCTCTTTGCCTCGTGGAGGAGACGTGCACCGATCTGCCCGAGGCCCCACACGAAGGACCCAGAGCCGGCGCGCACGCCACCGATCCGACGATCCAGAGAGACGAGTATCCTAAGGTCCCGCAGCTTCACTAGGCAGCGATTGGCCGACCGCAGGGCGGCCGTCTTGGTCAACTTGTCCGTGAAGTGAAAGCGGCAGATCTGCCGCGTGGTTAGGAACCGATGGATAGCTACTGTCTCCACAATCTCCACATCGCGATCTGCGAGACTCTCTCGAATGCTCTCCAGTTGGCGGCGTCCAACTCGTTGTGTGCTCATGCCGCCCTCCTCGCCTGGCAATGGGAACCCCACCAGCACGATGGTGGGGGAGTCTTATCCCTATCCGCTGCCTTGTTGCCAACGTGTCCGAGGTTGCGGCGGTCCTTAGTCGTCGCGACACGTCGATCGGCTGGACAGCGCAGTTGCCAGCTGATGCTGCTCATGATCGCCTCCTTGGTCGACGACCGACGGTCTCGCCCTCCTCTGGTGCGTGATCTCCTTCTTTGGTGAGGCCAATAGCGCGAAGGACTTCCTCATCGACTTCGTTTGCTGGTCGGCCATATGTTGCAGTGCTGGCGGCCTTGAGTTCGACAGGGTCAGAGATCGGGGGGCATGCTGGCATAGTCTGGCCGGATATCCATCCGGTGGAATGGCCTTCGCGCATCAAGTGCGCGTAGATGCCGAATCGAGGGAGCAGCATAAAGTCGACGGGCTCTAGATTCGGTGCCATGGCCGCCATGTCGTGTGCGTCCCCGGCATTTAGCCCAAAGACGATCTTGTTTCGCGCATTGGTGTCGACACCGGCCCTCAACGCGGGTGGCAATTGATGTCGATATTGATGGCTAATACTGAGGCCGACGCCAAGCGCTCTTGCCTGGGACAACGCATCAGCAAGATCGGCTGGCAAAGCCAAAAAGTCCTGGGCTTCGTCGATGAAGACGCTCACAATGTGCCGTCGTTCGGGTGGCAGAGCAGCTCGTCCAAGAACAAGCGGCCAAAGCTGAGCAACAACAAGGCTGCCGACGAGCCGGGCGCCCTCCGTTCCAAGCAAACCTCGGTTCAAAGAGACGAGCACGATGCGGCGCTTGGTGAAAAGGTCGCCCATCTCAAACAACGGCTGAGTTTGTCCAAGGACCGCGCGCAACGCTGGGCGCAACAAGAACTGGCGCAACCTGGTCATTGTTGGGGCGATCACTTGGTCGCGCTGTGCTGCAGACATATTCTCGTACGCATCCCAAAACGGACGGAGTCCAACCCGGTCGGTAATTCCGGCGGTCAGCTTGTGTCTGAACCGGGCGTTGGTGAGCAACGACGGTAGCCAGACCAAGGATGAATTCGGGTGCAACGCCAAAGTAAGTAGACTGCTCGTCAAGACGTCCTCAATTCGCACGCCCCAGCAGTCCGAGAACAATGCCTTGAACACGGCAAGAATGCTGTCGGCCACCAGAGCCGGGTTCCGGTGCTTTGCGGCCAGCGGATTGAGCCCGACGACACAAGGATCGCTCGGATCAATTACCACCACATCCTTCCGCCGCGATTCCGGTATGCGGGCGAGAACATCGTAGGCCAGGTCGGTTTTGGGATCGACCAAGAGCACCCCACGCCCCGCGTTGATATCGGCGCAGATGGTATTGAGCATGGCGTTGGACTTGCCGGAGCCGGTGGGGCCGAGTAGCACGGTATGCTGTAGCGAGTCTTTCGCGGAGATCCCTAGCGCTACCGTGTCGCCGGGAGCTGAGGAAACGGCAAAGGGCCGATCCGAGTCTCGCATGCCTTCAGGTGGCGCAAGCAACTTCGGATGCACGCCGGACAACCCCGGCAGGTTTCCATCGCCGATGGGCCAGCCCATGAGCGAAACCAGCTCCTGAGCCGATAGGACCAGCGGCCACCGCCAAGGTCGGCGCGCGGTGCTCTGAGCTACGGGCGACTCCTTACTCAGCCGAAGATGGGCGCCCGCGGATTCGGCCACGCGCAGACCGCCGAAGAGATTGGAGATGAGATACCGCTCCTGATAGGCAGAGTCCGCTCTGGCGCCGATGCGAATTACCGCCTTGAAGCCATGGGCGCTAGATTTGCTCTTCATGCTTGCCTTGGTCTCGGCCGAGGCCGGGCGCACCGAACCCAAGATTAGGTCGAGCCAGGTGGCTCGTGGATCGTTAACTCGATCTCCCAGCATGGCGGGGCTCACTCGCGCTCCCAACATCACCTGCAGTACAAGTTCACCTTGTCCTCGCTTGGCAGCCGCCAGCCCCGCCAGCACCGCTCTCACGATTGCCGAAACCCGGTCGGTGGAGAGCGAGAGCGAATGATGGGTCATATGGATAGTCGCAGCTGAGGTGATGGCGTGGTGTCGTTTGACGTCGGCTGACAGCCTCGCGCCTTCAACGTGCGACGCGATCAGATGGTTAAGCGCTGGAAGATGAGCTTGGCTGCAACCCAGCAGATAGCGAATACCTTTGGCGTCGCTCCAAGCCTCCCAGACCACCGTTCCAATCGTGTGGTCGGTGGCCAAGTGGCCAAGAAGGTCGAGTGCGACCTCTGCGGAGAGGGGTCGCGGCCAGGACACCTCCCTCCAGACTAGAGTTTGGTTAGCTTGGCTCATCTCGATCTCCTGAGCCGGACTGAGCATGGTGCTCGCGCTCGGCCTCGACTTCATGAGCCGCTCGATCGAGGGCCAAGGCGAGAAAGGCTCTGCTGAGTTTCCGAGCATCAGGCTCGGCGTGGTGCTCGGCGACGATCCGCACTCGGTTAGCGCTGATGGGACGACCTCGCCTCTTCTTGTGCTGTTTGGCCTTGGGTGACTTGACCCGGAGACGTCTCACAGCTCGCCTTGACTCCGCCTCAATCTGGAGATCTACCAGCGGCGAATCCGCCACCATCTGATCGCAATCGTCGTCACGATGACCAACATCCCGATGATCACCAGCACCCACCAGATCTGGGTCAGGAGTCTCACGCTCAGCCAGAGGGCAAACACCACTCCGAGAATCGTCAGCGACAGGCGCCATAGCTTTGTCAGCAGTCCTCCTGATTGGTCGAACATGCTTGATACCGCCTTTCATCTCTGGACCCTCGTCATTGGGGAATCCGGCACGGGATATCCCGGTATCTGTATGTCTGAAGCGATCTGGTCGCCCCATGCGTCCCAACCTTGCCGAGGCCGACGGGCGAAGAGTTCGAGGTAGGGGCCGGGGGAGACGCGCTCGATAATGTCGTACTGCTCTTCGGGCTTGTGACTGTGGTCCTGAAGTGGTGCGAACACCCAAGTCGGTTGGGCACGGAAGCGGACCGGGGCCTTGCCGCGAGTCCCGAGGATTACGTGCTCTGTGGCATTACGGAGGTACTGACCGAGAGTGAAGCGGGGCTTAATCCAGGTCAGCGGGCTGCGCGGTGTAAAGCCCCAAGCCTCCAACACGTCGTAGCCGTGCCTCAGCGTGGCGTTGGTCACCCACAGCCAGCAATGGCTGCACTCGGGATCGACCAGGTCGGCGACAGGCATGGCCTTGATCTGTTCGAGCGTCATTAAGCCGTAGTGACGCTCGGCGCCGCGCGAATTCCTTCCTTTCTGTTGCACGTCCCACGGCGGGTCAGCCATGATCGTGCGGTAGAGCTTATCGTTCAACTGTCGGTCTCCTTTCGGGACGGCTCAGAAGCCGGGTCCCGGCCTGCCGTTCTGCCATCCAGTACACACCTGGAGTGCTTCAGAACCTAGACCGAGTCCCGGTACTTCGAGAGCCGACAGACGTCTAGTGTTCGTTGTTGATTGTTCTTTTAGAGCGTTCCGAGACGCCGTTGTGATTTGTGCAACGGTGGTCTTCGCGGGCGCTGACCGGTGCTTCTTTGGAGGCACGAAACGACTCCATAATCAGCGCTTTGCGAGCTTCGTGAGCCTGGGCTCGCAGCGCGGCGTCATGGCGAAAGGCCAGGCTCTGGAGCTGTCGCTGCGTCTCCGCGATCTCGCGCCGCACTCTTTTGAGTCTTGCCTTGCGTCGATCTCTACGCCAGGAGATAACCAGGCCCACGGTCAAAGAGATGGCCACTGTCCACAGACAGGTCTCCACCAGGGCAAACACGGCGGGATTGTGCATGACTACCACCTCGCAATTGTTTGGGCGGCGCCGAGTGCGTAGGCGTCGACGATGTGCTGGTATCGGGCGGCACCGGTGGGCGCGATCTGGCGGAGGTATCCTTCAAGCTCACTGAGCGCACCGGTATTCTGCAAAGAGGTGTTCGTCAGATGTGCGCGCACTTGCTCGCGTAGATCTTTCACGAGACCTTGAACGACGACGCGCTCGATCTCACGCCTGGCCTGGCGTTGCATCGGTCTGCTTATTCGCTCCAGGGACTGTGAGAGTCCGTTTCCGGACAGAACGAGATCTGTGCTATCCATGTTTATGAAGCCTTTCTGTCGGGATGAATTTGTCGGGAATACGTGCCCTCGGTGGTGGTTGTTGCCGGGCGAGGTCGGCCCCTTCGTGGTGGTGAGATGTAGCCTTCTGCATTCGCCTCCTTGCTCGCATGCTGTCCTAGGAAGAGTCTGACAAGGGGGGTGTGGGGCAAGGTGGAGGGGCAGCTGGCTGACTTTGGGTGTCTCTAGAGGCCGTAGAGAATCGGTCGAAGTGTTTATATAGTTAGGAGCAATGACCAACTTGCTCGACATCCCCGTGCCCACACCAGAGGAGCTGGACGCTGAGCTAGCAGCGGTGAGGCGTGTTGGCATTACGGAAATGCGTCGACTCAAACTCCCTGCGTTGACAACGGCCGCACGAGCCGCAGGCCGGGTTGAGCCGCGTGAGCGAGTCGGAGCGTACGTTATTGAGCGGATGCTACGAGACACGGTCGTGGGCATTGGCGGTCGAGATGGTGAGCTGGCGGCCAAGCTCTTTGGTCTCACGGAGGAGACGCGGGGCGGACGTCCGCCCGCCCTTCGGAAAATGGCTGCCGAGGATGCCTTCGTGACCGTAGAGCATTTTCGACATGCCTATGAACCACGGCTCCGTGCCGCCCTCGCCGACCGGGTGCTCGCCGAGATCCACGACTACCGTTTGCGCCTTGCGCGTTTGCGCTTGGACCTGCGCATTCCGATTCATAGTCGTCTGGCTGTCGAATGGCTTGCCCGCTTCGAGGCGATGTACCGCATATGGACGCCGCTCACCGGAGTGGGCAATGAACTCACCGCTTATCGGTCGACGATGCTCGAAGTGGGCCGTCCTTGGGATCAAGTCACGCGGGAGGATGGCTCACCTTACAGCCAAGAGCTTCAGGCCGCTGGATGCGTGACTTCTGCTCTGGCTCATTTCGCCCGTTTTCTTATCGAGCTGCGGGATTTTGAGGTCCGCTTCGGTGGTCTCTGGCTGCTTCCCGAGCCGCAGGCTGAAACAGAACTGCGCGATGCTGTCCATCGAGTAGTCCTCGCCAGTCCCAACATCGACCGTGACGATTCGTTTCTACGCCTAACTCTGTCGGAGGTGCCCGACCGAGAGTTGCACCCATTTCTCCGAGCACTCGCGGCCACTGATATCGGACAGGGCATCCATGCTGACTGGCAGGACTGGGCGAGTACCTGCGAGTGTACCTGGGAACCCGGATCGCGCGCTGGTCGGGAATACTTCCCGACCCACCTAGGTCATCCTGGCATCTCTGAGCAGTGCGATATGCACATTCTGATAGCGGCCTGCAACGACTATTGCCTGATTCTTGATGACGCCTGGGATGCAATCGCCGATTGGTATCACGACGTACCCAAGCCGGCCAGGACCGACAGGACGGCGGAAGAGATCTATGCGGCGAGGCAGGACCCTGTCTTCAAACACCTATTGTCAAGATCGGGGACGGACTAGGGGTGCGCATAGTTATGCGCTTTGTGCATGAGCTATGCAGTGGTATAAATATAGGCAGTTCCAACGCTTTTTCCGCTCCGGCTCCTAATCAGCACCAGACAGCAGGCGGGGCCGACGCCCGCATGTTTCTGTCCGGTCGCAGTAGTAGAGTGAGAATGCGCTTGGCTTTGTCGAGAACATCATCTCGACCAAATTCACCACGAGGCGCTGATCATGAGCAGATTCGATCCATATCAGGAAGTAGCATTGCCACCCATGCAGAAGGCGGTGATGTGGTAGTGGCTCTCAAGAAGTCCGATCTATACGGCTCACTGTGGAAGAGCTGTGACGAGCTGCGCGGCGGCATGGATGCCTCCCAATACAAGGACTACATCCTGACCTTGCTGTTCGTTAAGTACGTCTCTGACAAGGCCAAGACCGATCCGAACAATCTCATAGACGTTCCGGCCGGAGGGTCCTTCGACGATCTCGTCTCGTTCAAAGGCGACAAGGAGATCGGCGACAAGATCAATAAGGCCATCGGGAAGCTGGCCGAAGCCAATGATCTACAGAAGGTCATCGACCTGGCCGACTTCAACGACGAAGAGAAGCTCGGCAGGGGCAAGGAGATGCAGGACCGGCTCACCAAACTGGTTTCTATCTTCCAAGATCTTGACTTCAGGGGCTCCCGGGCTGAAGGTGACGATCTTCTTGGCGACGCCTATGAGTACCTTATGCGGCACTTCGCCACTGAATCCGGCAAGTCCAAGGGGCAGTTCTACACCCCAGCCGAAGTCTCACGGGTGATGGCCAAGCTGATCGGCATTGCCCCCGACACGCCGGTCTCGGCCACCGTATATGACCCGACCTGTGGCTCCGGCTCGTTGCTTCTCAAAGTGGCAGATGAATCTCCCAAAGGGCTCACGATTTACGGCCAGGAAAAGGACAACGCCACCTGGGCCTTGGCTAAGATGAATATGATCCTGCACGGCAACGCCTGGGCCGATATCCGCAAGGGCGACACTATCACGAGCCCGCAGTTCCTCAAGAACGATCAGTTGGAGACGTTCGACTTTCTGGTAGCTAATCCGCCGTTCTCCACCAAGTCCTGGAGCAACGGGTTGGAGAGGGAGTATGGTCGCTTCGAGTTCGGAATGCCTCCTGCGAAAAATGGCGACTACGCCTTTTTGCTCCACATGCTGAAGTCGCTCAAGAGCACGGGCCGGGGTGCTGTGATTCTGCCGCATGGAGTGCTGTTCCGAGGAAACGCGGAGGCGCAGATTCGCAAAGAGATCGTCCGGCGCGGCTATATCAAGGGCATCATCGGTCTGCCGCCAAACCTCTTCTACGGCACAGGCATTCCTGCCTGCATCTTGGTACTTGACAAGAAAGACGGTGCGCAGCGTGGGGGCATCTTCATGATTGATGCCTCAAAGGGTTTTGTGAAGGACGGGAACAAGAACCGGCTGAGGCCTCGCGACATGCACAAGATCGTCGATGTCTTCACCAGGCAACTTGAGGTTCCAGGCTATTCAAGAATGGTTCCGCTCAGTGAGATTTCGAACGCCGCAAACGACTACAACCTCAACATTCCTCGCTACGTCGACGCATCGGAGCCAGAGGACATTCAAGACCTCCATGCCCATCTTCAGGGTGGCATTCCCGAGCGGGACATAGATGCTCTGAAGGACTACTGGGAGGCATTCCCGGCACTCCGCCAGAAGCTGTTCAAGCCCCAGCGTGAGGGCTATTTGGAACTGGCGGTTGATCCGTCGAACGTTCAGCAGACAGTCATGGACGCAGAGGAATACCTCACTCTGAGACACGAGACTGCCGAGGTCGTGCGTCAGTGGTGGCAGAGCCATCGTGATGAACTTGTTGCTGTCGATTCATCGACTAGACCGGCCAATCTCATTGAATCGCTTTCGGAAAGTCTGCTTGCCTTGTTCAGGGCTCGCCCTCTCATCAATGAATACGCGGTCTATGAGCAGCTGATGAGCTTCTGGAACGAGACCATGCACGACGATGTGGCGCTGATCATGAGCGAAGGCTGGGAGGGAGCTGCGAAGCCTCGCAAGACTATCGAGGACAAGGACCGGAAGATCTCGGAGACGGCGGATCTGGCGATTGGCTCCGGCCGCAACACGGCGAAGTACAAGATGGACCTTCTCCCTCCTCAGCTGATCGTGGCCAAGCACTTCCCGGAGCAGCAGACGGAGTTGGATGAGCTGAACGCAAAGCTTGAGATGGCAACGCAGGCTGTCGAAGAATTCGTCGAGGAGAACTCCGGGGAAGAGGGTCTTCTGTCGGTCGCGGCGGAGGATGACAAGATCACGAAGACGATCGCGGCCGCTCGGCTGCGGGAGGCCAAGCGAGAGGACTTCGGCCGGGAGGAAGTTGAAGCCCTGACGACGCTCGTCTCTCTGTATGAGGTAGAGGCTGAGGCGAAGAAAGCCGTCAATCAAGCAGCTGCGGCACTCGACCACCGGACGCTCAACCAGTACGGCAAGCTCAGTGCGGAAGACATTATATTGCTTGTTGTCCGCGACAAGTGGGGAGGGGAGATTGCGCAGCGTGTGGATATGGAAATCGATGCCCTGACCCGGGTTCTGGTCAGGCGTGCTAGCGAGCTATCCGGGCGCTATGCCGAAACCCTGAGCGATCTTGACCGCGAGGTGTCCCTGCTCAGTGGGAGGGTTGTGGCGCACCTAGCCTCTATGGGGTTTGAGGGATGACCGACGCCACCACGAACCCGCCCACTGGTTGGCAGACAAGGTCTCTCGGACAGCTCGGTCGTGTTGTGCGCGGAGGCTCACCGAGACCTGCAGGCGACCCGCGTTTCTTCAACGGCACCTTCATCCCGTGGCTGACGGTGGCGGCTCTTACGACCCTGGAAGACAACCGCATGCACGTAACTGAGACAGCAACCGGACTGACAGAAGAAGGCTCAGAACGAAGTCGCACCCTTCCACCCAACACCCTCATTCTGGCGAACAGCGGTGCGACACTCGGCGTAGCCAAGATACTTGATATCAAGTGCTGCGCAAACGACGGAATTGCTGCACTCATCGACCAACATTCTGGCAACAAAGAGTTCCTCTGCTACTACATCAACACACAGACAAAATACTTGCGGGAGGTTGTGGCTCCTGGGAATGGGCAGCCAAATCTCAACACAAGGCTTATTCGAGAAATTCAGGTCCCGTTCCCTAGCGATCCTGAACAGCACGCCATAGCCGCTGTTCTGGGCGATGTTGATGGACTCACTACGTCTCTTGATACTCTGCTTGCCAAAAAGCGGCTTGTCAAGCAGGGCATGATGCAAGAGCTTCTTACCGGCAGGACGCGGTTGCCTGGATTCACAGAAAAGTGGGACACCACAACAGTGGGCTCACTCGCTCGTGTCGTCGGCGGCGGAACACCCTCGACGCGCATTCCTGCCTACTGGGGCGGCGGCATTCCCTGGTTCACACCAGCGGAGATCGACGCGGCAGGTTCGGGGCTGGTCAAGCGGTCTCACCGCACAATCAGTCGCGAAGGTCTAGCCAATTCCGGTGCGTGTCTTCTGCCTGCAGGCTCGGTGCTTGTCACGTCAAGGGCGAGTATCGGAAACTGCGCCGTTACTGTTGCGCCTGCCTCCACCAACCAAGGCTTTGCTTCCCTTGTCCCTCTGAGTCCAAAGTCGGTCTGGTTTCTCTACTACTGGATACAACACAACACGTCCGAGCTGGAATCACGTGCTGCTGGGAGTACCTTTCTCGAAATCAGTGCCCGCAAGGTTGCTGCGATTCCTGTAAGTGCACCGGCCCTAGACGAGCAGGAGGCGATAGGCGATGTTCTGTGGGACGCTGACGCTGAGATTGCCGTGGTTAAGACACGTCTTGAGAAGGCACGAGCCATCAAGCGAGGCATGATGCAGGAGCTTTTCAATGGGCGAACCCGCTTGCCCGTCGAGGTCACGGCATGAACACGGAATGGGCGATTGCCGAGTTGGACAAGTTCATCCAGATGACCGTGATGACTAATGCGAGCAGCGGAGCCTATTTCACAACCGCAGACAAGACTGCCGCGTCCGATGTAGAAGTTACCCAACAGGCTCCTGTCGTTGAGAAGATACTGACTCGCGTGATTCCGAACTGGCGTACTGAGGTTCCCGACAACTCCGCAAGCAATCGCTGGAGTCGCCACCGAGAGGCCGCGTTGCGCACGCGCGTGGAACTAGAACGTCAGCAAGAGATCAAGCAGAACCTGGGAGAGAACGCACCCGAACTCTCAGCCGCCGAGCTTCACCCGTGGATCTGGAACGGCGCATCGTCGCTCTGGCAGTCCGGTCATTATCGTGAGGCCGTCGAAGGCGCGATTAGGAAGCTCAATGCCGAGACGCAGAACAAGGTAGGACGCCGCGATGTAAGTGAGACAGACTTGTTCAAGCAGGCTTTCACGCTCGACGCTGCTGTGCGCGGCAAGCCACGACTTCGGCGCATGACGCCAGACAACAGCGACACCTACAAGTCGGTACAGCGCGGCGCGATGGCGTTCGCCGAGGGCATTTTTGCAGGCATTCGCAATCCGCTCAGCCACGAAGCCGCCCAAGAACTCCTAGAGCAAGAAGCGCTGGAGTATCTGGCTGCGCTTAGCGTGCTGGCACGTTGGGTGGACGCGGCAGAACTGGAGACGGCTTCATGAGCGTCGGCCAGATTGAGCGCAAGACCCAAGACCACGTGGTCGCCCTTTTCCGCGATTACTTGAGCTATGAGTATGCGGGCAGATGGGAGGACCGGCCCGACAACTCACATGTCGAAGAGGATGTGCTTCGCGAGAACCTGCTTGCTCGCGGCTACGACGACAACTTGACGAACAAGGCCATCGAGGTTCTCAAGAAGACGGCCTCGCTCGGCGGCGGACGGACTCTCTACGAGGCCAACCACGAGGTCTACGATCTCCTCCGTTACGGGGTCAAGGTCAGGCCAGACATGGGCGATCAATTCGAGACAGTCTGGCTGGTTGACTGGGCCAAACCGGAAGCGAATCACTTTCTCCTGGCCGAGGAAGTCTCGATTAAAGGCGAGCACAACAAGCGCCCCGATGTCGTCCTGTACGTCAATGGAATCGCCCTCGGCGTTATTGAGTTGAAACGATCTAAGGTCGCGGTCTCTGAGGGCATCCGGCAGAACATTGGCAATCAGCAGAAGCATTTCATCCGCCCGTTCTTCACCACCGTCCAGCTTCTTTTTGCCGGAAACGATGTCGAAGGGCTTCGCTACGCCGCTATCGAGACTCCGGAGAAGTATTGGCTTGAGTGGAAGGAGTCTTCCGACGTGGAGGAGCCGCTCGACCGGGCACTTCTCCAAATGTGCGCCAAGAGCCGACTCCTGGAGCTAGTCCACGACTTCATGGTCTTTGACGCAGGCGTCAAGAAGGCAGCCCGTCACAATCAGTACTTCGGGGTCAAAGCGGCCCAGTCCCGAGTAGAGACGCACGAGGGCGGGATTATCTGGCACACCCAGGGCTCTGGCAAGAGCCTGACTATGGTTTGGCTGGCCAAGTGGATTCGTGAGCACCAGAAAGACGCCCGTGTCCTGATAATCACCGACCGCACCGAACTGGATAAGCAGATTCACGACGTGTTCGGTGGCGTCAGCGAAGAGATCTACCGGACTTCCAGCGGGGCCGACCTTATAGCCATGCTTAACAGTCACCAGCCGTGGCTGATCTGCTCTTTGGTCCACAAGTTCCGAGGCGGCGACGAAGATGCCGAGCGGGACGAAGCCCAGGATGACTTCATCAGGGAGTTGAATTCCCGGATTCCCGCTGGATTCGAGCCCAAGGGCAACTTCTTTGTCTTTGTCGATGAAGCGCACCGCACCCAATCCGGCAAGATGCATCGGGCCATGAAGCAACTTCTGCCCAATGCGATGTTCATCGGCTTCACCGGCACTCCGCTGCTCAAGGTCGATAAGGCCACGAGCATTGAGACCTTCGGTAGCTTCATCCACACCTACAAGTTCGACGAGGCTGTGGCTGACGGTGTTGTTCTTGACCTCCGCTACGAGGCTCGGAATATCGACCAGGAGCTGACCAGCCCGGAACAGGTCGACAAGTGGTTCGACGTCAAGACCAAGGGCATGACTGACCTCAGCAAGGCCGAGTTGAAAAAGCGCTGGGGGACCATGCAGAAAGTGGTCAGCGCGGAGCCTCGCGCCCGTCGCATTGTTCAAGATATCTTGCTCGACATGGAGACCAAGCCGCGTCTGATGGATCGGCGCGGTAACGCCATGCTGGTGGGGTCGAGCATCTACCAAGCCTGCAAGTTCTACGAGATGTTCTGCCAGGCTGGCTTCAAAGGTAAGTGCGCGATCATCACGAGCTACGTTCCGCTCGCGGGTGATATCTCCAAGGAAGACGCGGGCGAAGGCGCCACCGAGGCGCTCAGGCAGTACGACATCTACCGGCAGATGCTGGCCGACCACTTCGATGAACCGGCCGATCAGGCAGTCCTCAAGATCGACAAGTTCGAGGAGGACGTCAAAGAGAAGTTCGTCAACGAGCCGGGGCAGATGCGGCTGCTGATCGTGGTGGATAAGCTGCTGACCGGCTTCGACGCTCCTTCCGCCACCTATCTCTACATCGACAAGAAGATGCAGAACCACGGGCTGTTCCAGGCCATCTGCCGAGTGAACCGCCTAGATGGGGATGGCAAGGACTACGGTTACATCGTCGACTATCGCGATCTCTTCAACTCGTTGGAGGAGGCGGTCGCTGACTATACATCCGGTGCCCTCGACGGCTACGAAAGACGCGATATAGAGGGCTTGCTCAAAGACCGGACAGAGCAAGGTCGCAAAGACCTTGACGAAGCATTGGAACGCGTCCGCGCCCTCTGCGAACCGGTAGAGCCTCCAAAGCAGACCCTGCAGTATCAGCGGTACTTCTGCGCGGCCGAGGCCGGGAACATGGAGCAGCTCAAAGCCAATGAGCCCAAACGCGTTGAGCTGTACAAGTCGGTTGGAACACTAGTCAGAGCCTACGCTGCTCTCGCCAACGACATGGAAGCGGCTGGCTACTCAGCCCAAGAGGCCCAAGCGATCAATGACGAAGTTGCACACTATGTCGCCGTGCGTGATGAGGTCAAGCTGGGGGCCAAAGAGAACGTCGATTTCAAGCAGTTCGAAGCCGGAATGCGCTTTCTCCTGGACACCTACATCCAGGCTGGATCATCTGAGGTTGTCGCTCAGTTCGAGGAGCAAGGACTCGTCGACCTGATCGTCAACCGTGGTGCCGGGGCCATTGACGCACTTCCCGATGGCATCAAGAAGGACCCCGAGGCTGTGGCCGAGACCATCGTCAACAACGTCCGCAAGGTCATCATCGATGAGCGGGCGCTGAACCCGAAGTACTACGACAAGATGTCGGCTTTGCTTGATTCGATAATCGAGCAGCGGCGCAAAGAGGCTCTTGACTACAAGCACTACCTTCAGGAGCTGCTGGCACTAGCCACCAAGGTCGGCAAGAAGGAGTCCGACACGATTTACCCGGCCTGGGCGCAAAACGGTGCCCAGAAAGCCCTCGTTGATTTCGGATTTGAAGACGAGGAGACACCTCGCCGAATCGATGAGGTGATCATGGAGAACAAGCCACACGACTGGGTCGGCAGCCGGATGAAAGAGCGCAAAGTCGCAAACGCCATCCGCGCGGCCTTGCCGCACGACGGCTTCGACCGATTCGATGAGTTGTTTGATCTTGTGAGGGCGCGTGATGAGTACCGCTAGTGCCTACCTACGGATCTCGGGTATCGGCGTGGATGTCATCTTCAAAGACATCAAGAACCTGCATATCGGTGTGTATCCGCCATCCGGCCGAGTCCGTGTGGCAGCTCCAGAGCGATTGTCCGAAGAGGACGTGCGTCTGGCCATAGTCCATAGACTGCCCTGGATCAAGAAGCAGCGGGAACGGCTGCGAGACGCTAGTCGCCAATCCGCCCGCGAGATGGTTTCCGGTGAGTCGCACTATGCTTGGGGCTCTCGATTCAGACTTGTGATTACTGAGGAGGAGGGGAGGCCACAAGTACGGATCAGCGGAACGAAACTGCACCTGCTGGTTCCAAGAGACACGGACACGGAGGAACGTCGGAGTCTTCTTGACGCGTGGTATAGAAAGCAGCTCAAAGCTGCCGTGCCCGGCCTACTCGCGAAGTGGGAGCCAATCGTCGGCAAGCAAGTGAGTGGCTGGATGGTCCGCCGAATGAAGACGAAATGGGGATCGTGCAATCCAACGTCGGGACGCATTTCCTTGAACCTGGAGTTAGCCAAGAAACATCCCAGTTGTTTGGAGTACATCCTTGTTCATGAGATGGCTCACCTGCGAGAGAGGACCCATGGGGAGCGATTCGTGACCCTGATGGATGAGTATCTTCCCACCTGGCGAGCCCTGCGAGATCTGCTCAATCAGGCGCCGCTGGCTCATCAGGAGTGGTCATCATGATGGTCGATCTTGCCCGGTTCTGCCTCGCGCGACGCTGGAGGGGGATGTGGTTATGAGATGTCCCGGGCTCAGGTACGAAAAGCTCGACCTTCACGTGCACACACCCGCTTCAGAGGATTTTGACGACAAAAGCGTCACCGGGGCGCAGATAGTAGAGGCTGCCATCAAGAGCGGGCTTCGGGGCATTGCAGTCACGGATCACCACTCGGCGGGGATGGTAGATGAAGTTCAGGCTGCTGCGGCTAAAACGGAGCTGGCTGTTTTTCCGGGTGTTGAGATTCCCGTCATTGGCGGGCAGAACGGGATTCACGTCGTTGGCATCTTTGATGTTTCGAAGACGGCCAAGGATATCGAGAATCTCCTTGGCGCAGTTGGAATACCCGCCGCAAAGTACGGAAAGCGGGACATTATTGCCACTGACATTGCTGATGTGATCAGCAAGATTCATCAGCATGGTGGCCTTGCGATCCTGGCTCACGCCAATTCCTCAAAAGGAGTATTGGCCGAGATCCGAGGCGCCTCTCGGAAGACTGTTTTCTCGAATCCCAATCTGTACGCAGTCGAGGTCACGGATGCAGATTTCTCTGAAGAGAAGAAAGCGAGTGGCAAGCGAGCGGTGGATTGGCTAGATGGGAAGCACGAAGAGTTCTCGAACAAAAGGCTGGCGGTGTACGAAGCATCCGACAATCCGCGCTTGCTGGCCAATGGCGAGATTGCTGGACACTGTCTTGCTGGCATAGGCTCGCGCTATACGTACTTTAAGGTTGACTCAGTCGTTACACTGGAAAGTCTGAGGCAGTGCTTCATAGACCGGGACGTTCGCATCCGGCAGCACTTTGAAGTGGCGGATGGCGGGCCGGGATACCCCCGGCTCGAGAGGCTAAGTGTAAAGGGTGGGTTTCTTGACGGCATGTCCGTGGAGCTTCATCCAGGCCTCAATACCATTCTTGGCGCAAAGGGTGCTGGCAAATCTCTTCTCATCGAGTTTCTGCGGTTCGCGCTGAATCAAGAGCCCAGCCAGAAACACATACGGGAAGACCATGATCGAAAACTTGAGATGAAGCTGGAACGCTTCGGCGAAGCCGCCTGCGACATAGTTGACGAGGCCGGCACGCGACACTCGTTTACGCGCAAGTATGATGTCGTCGACGACCACCCGTACGCCGATCCCCAGTCGCCAGACCCTGCCAGCGTTTTTCCGGTGCTATTCCTGAGCCAGAATGAGATCGTTCGGATTGCTGAAAGTGAGGACGAGCAGATCCGTTTCATCGACAGCTTCTTTGATTTCCGCTACTACCAAAATCGTATCCGCGAACTCGAGAAACGCCTCCAGGAGATCGATGGGGACTTCGCGGTTAGTCTGAGGGCGATACGCGAGGCTCAGGAACTTGACGCTCAGGTAGCGAATCTGAGGACCACGATCGACGGATTGGATGCCCGGCTAAAGAGCGACGTATTTGAGCGCTTCTCGGAGGCGCAAAAGAAGATGCAGGGTCTTTCCTCGCAGGCCGAATTCGTAGAGTCAATCAACCAGAGACTTACGCGGTTTTGTGACGAGCTAGCAGAGCTTTCGCCGCCAGGACTGGATGAGTTGGTAAAAGACGACCCAGCATTGAAGAGGGCGGCCGATATCTCCGTACGGGCGCGTGATGCCGCGACCAAGGGCATTAGCGAGACTGTGACGGCCTTTGAAACGCTGGCACAGGGGTCACGTGACGAACTCGCACGATATCGCGCGCAGTTTGACCGTGACAAGCAAGCCTACGACAAGGAAATCGAGCGGTTAGGAGGTGATTTCCGGGGCTTGAGCACTCAGCGTGAGAAGCAGGTTCTTGAATGGCAGCGACTCAGCAAGCTGGCGGCGGAGGCTCACGCACGCGCGAGCAAAGTCAAGAAGATACGCGAACAAAGGGACGAAATCCTCGGGCAGCTCTCGACTACCTATTCCGAATACACGGCGGAGAGAAAACGCAAGTGCGCGGATTTCGGGGACCACTCGGGCGGTCGGGTAAAAGCAGCGGTCACAGAGTCTTCAAATGTTGACGAGTTCCGGACCCGGTTGCTTGGCCTCAAGAAAGGATCGTACCTAAGGGATGACGAGATAGACCGAATCTCCCAGAAGATTAGCCCCAGCGATTTCATTCTCAACTTACTCCGATACGATGCGGCGAGTGTAAACAAGGAGCAGTTCCTCAAGGCGATTTCCAATCTCGTAGGGATCGATCTGCAGCGCATGAAGACACTGGCGGACTTCCTGCTCAAGACCTATCAATACGAGGAGTTGCTTGCCCTGCAATATCAGGCGATGCCGAAGGACCGCCCCGAAATCATGGTCAACGTTGGCGTCGGCGCCGAAGACCGGTTTGAGCTGCTGCGCGACGTCTCGACGGGCCAGAAGTGCACGGCGATGCTGGTAATGGCGCTCTGTGAAGGCACGATGCCAGTAATAGTGGACCAGCCGGAAGACTCCCTCGACATGCGTTCAATCTGGGAAGACATGTGCTCAAAACTCCGCATCGGTAAGGAGACCCGGCAGTTCATCTTCACGACGCATAACGCCAACCTTGCTGTGCCCTCAGACACTGACCAATACATCATTTTGGAAGCCGATGCCCACCGTGGCCAGGTCGTATTCAGTGGGGCAATAGACAGCCCGGAGATCGCTGAGGAGGCTATCAAGTACTTGGAGGGCGGCGTGCCGACCTATGGCATGAAGTACCAGAAGTACGACATGAAACGGCGGCTGAGCTAGCCGTTGGGTTTCATGGCCTGTGGGACTCTCGAACCGCGAATTAGCTACAGCGATACTAGTCGCGGCATTGGTTGCGACCCTTGG
The DNA here is from genome assembly GCA_023483915.1 of Actinomycetota bacterium. Classification (GTDB taxonomy): domain Bacteria; phylum Actinomycetota; class Thermoleophilia; order RBG-16-64-13; family RBG-16-64-13; genus JAMDEO01. Next base: position 32,065 of record JAMDEO010000059.1, on the reverse strand, counting down.
TCTTATCCCAAGGACCCGACGTCTGGCGCTGCCCAGTCTGGGGGCCGTCGTGAAAGCACTGCTCGACATCAAGATCATCGGACTGTTGTCGCGTGCTTCGTTTATGCAACTCTGTAAGTCGCCGCCGCATGGTCCACACGGCGAGGCTTTAGCCACATCTTCCAGCCTGGTCAGGGTATTGTGTGCGGAGCGCCAAGATGGTTGGAGGACATGCCCGTGGAAACGCAACTGCAGCTTCCTCATCTTCCTGACGCGCTCGTGCGGGTCGACCCGGAGACTCTGCGGCGCCGTCTTTCCTCTCTGCCACCAGCTCGATTGTACGACCAGCTGACGCGCCACGACGGGAAGTGTAGGGCTGAGCTGTGGGCTCTCGCGGTCATCGCTGCTGAAGTGATAGAAGGTGCGAAGGGCGATTCCGACCGGCGTAGACTCCTGTGGGCGCTCGCACAGCTCAATGCTGATCTCGAACGCCTCCCGCAGGCCATCGATGCCTATCGCGCTGCTACGGCCGGGCTCAAGGCAGGGGGTAATGCGTTTGTTTTGGTCTGCGCCCGGGCGCGCGCCTTCTGCCTTTCACGTCTCGGATTCAAGGCTGAGGCCGCCGCTGAGTATGCACGGTTCCGCCGTGCTGCCATGGCCTACCCGCTGATGGTGCAGGCAGAGCTGGAACGCGATCTCGGCGCCTGGCACGAAGAACGAGGCCTTCAAGAGCTGGCTCTGGAGAACTATACGATTGCTGCTGCTCACTATCGCGCCAGTGGGTACGAGCGCGGGGCACTTAGCTGTGATCTTGACCGGGGAGCAACGCTGATGTTCTCAGCCAGACCCAAAGAGGCAGTTCGCGTGATCGCGCGCGCTCGTCACAGCCTGCAGGCACTCGGCGAATCAGAGCAAGTCACGCAGGCTAATGAACTGCTTGAAGAGCTGTTTGCCTACTGGAACAAGCCCCGGCGCCGACTGGCCGCTGCCCGACGGGCCTACCAAGGGCATCTTGAACAGGAAGATGAGTGGTCTGCGGCCGAATCTTTGGCCGACTGTGCCCAGTCATTGGCTAGGCTTGGCAGAGACGCAGAACGAGATCGAGCTTACTCCGAGACCTTCGGGCTGCTGGCCCATGTAGCAGTCGAAGACGAGCGTTCAGCCGCGATAACCGGGGACATACTGGCGGGCCTCCGTCTGGAGTACGCGGATTACCTAGTAGAAGACGACCGCTTCAGGGAGGCCCTTATCCAAGTCGCCGCTGCGGCAGAAGAACTTTCTTCCTTGGGGAAGATAAGCCCCCGGCGGTTTGCGCGTGCGTTCTCGACGACAGGGCGAGCCCGGGAGGCACTTGGCAAGATTCCTTTCGCCGGTGATGTCTCATCTGACTGCTCGCCGCCCCAGGAGCACCGCGTTCTCTCTATCGACGATCCACAACTCCTTTTGCACCTCGGGCAGCGACTGGCTCTAAATTGATGATCTGTTGTGGTTGGGCTTTCGGGAAGGCGGCCACGTGCATTAGTATCGTCGACTAGGTGAATACCCGACAGGTCTTTGAGTAAGGGAGCGGAGTCGTGGACTTGTACCACCAAACAAGGACTCCGGAGGCGCGCGAGAGGCTTGCCGCCTATGCGCGTAAGGTGGCGAGCACCCTCACGCGGGCTGGGCACGAACCGCCGGAGCAAATCGAGTACGGCTTCACGACAGAGTGGCAGAGGAAGTTTCCCTTCGGGAAGGAAGCTGTCGATGTACCTTTCCGGAGGTCCAAGGGGCACGCCTGGGAGGTGTTCAGTGTCACGAGGTTGTACCTGGTCAAGCAGATGGCTATGAGACTCGACTCGTCTCGAAGAAGGAATGAGCATGCTGGCTTGATGCATGAAGACTACAGTATCGTCATATGGCTGCGAAGGAATGGCGAGATTGAGGTGCTGGAAAGGGCCGAGATATGCAGGAGTTACATCACTCCTGAGCGGGTCGATGTGTACTATAAGGTACCAGAATATTCGGGAGACCTGTGGAGCCTACCAGACTACGTGAATACGAAGTATGAAAACAAGAAGCAAGCAAAGCAAGCTGGTTATTGGGTGTGGGTGGAACTCCGCCAGCCCAGACTGCGCTATGACAAATTCGGTATAGGCCTATCAATGGCGCTGAGGCAACTCGCAACGAGTCATGGCGTTGACCTGTCGCAGAACCGAGCACAGCGTCGTGACCTCTAGCATTGTTTTACCCAATGACACTGCAACGCGCCTCTCCCGTTGGAGGTCTGCAGGAAAGCATCCACGGAGCCGAAGTGGCGCTAGTTCCACAGGGCAAGACTGCGGAAGACGGGAGTCGTGAGCTCCTACCATCAAACAATAACTCCGGAAGCCCGCGATAGACTCGCCGCCTATGCACGGAAGGTAGCGGCCGCACTCACTCAAGCCGGTCATGAACCGCCTGAGCAAATGGAATACGGCTATGAGACAGAGTATCGGAGCAAGTTCCCCTTTGGTAAGGAAGCTGTTTCTGTGCCTTACCGGCGCTGCAGAGGACGCGCCTGGCAGCTGTTTCAGGTCAAGAGATTCGGGTTGATGAAGTCCGTTGATATGACGACGAGCCAGCGTCGGCAGGAGAATGAGCATGCCGGTCTAATGTGGGAAGACTACTACACCGTCTTATGGCTGGGACCAACCGGTGAAATTCAGACTGTAGAGAGAGTTGAGATACGTCGGACGTACGTTACACCCCAGCGAATTGACGTGTACTTCAAGGAATCAGAGTATTGGGGTGACCCGTGGAGCCTACCAGATTACTTCACCGAACTCCATGACGACAAGAAACAGGCAATGCGAGCGGGTTATCACGTTTGGGAGGAACTTAGGCAACCTAGGCTGCGGTATGATAAGTTCGGCATTGGTCTATCACTCGCGCTCAAGCAACTTGCGGCCAACCATGGGGTCGAATTGACACCGCGACGCTCGCAATCGGGTGGGCGGTGATCCACCATTGACTTTGACGTCTGGATTGCATTTGAGGTCGTTCACATTCAACGTCCACAGGAGCATGGCCGTTTAAGAAGATGAAAAGAGCCCGGGAGTTACCGGGCTCTGATGATCACTGTAGGGATGTCCGCCATCTTTGCGGATCGTTTAACGGGCGGCTGAAAACCTGACCCCGTCCCTACTAAGATCATAACTCCAATTGCCTATCAATCAAGACTATTTTGGCTTCTGTACTTCTTTGACGACCCTGTGTTGCGAATCATAAACAGTGGTCAGCTTGTTGCCCCGGTCATCCTGTTGAGAGACAAATGCTGTCGCGTTTGGCAGCTTCGGGTCGTCCGCGCTGCCGATTGTCACCTTGTGACTTCCGTCAGACGATTGAACCTGATGCTGACCGGCCATTAGTCACCTCCGTCTTGCGCCTTCGGCCCCGCCGGGTTCTCGTGCGCAGCTTGGATTGATCGAGGACGCCGCTCTTGTGGAATGGTACCAAGAAGATCCATCGTGTGGTCGGGAATCAGGGGTTTGTCGAGGAGTGTCTTCTTGCACGTAGACGATTTTGCACGTCGAGTCGCCACCCCCGGTTCCACTCCAACTCCAACTTCTACTTGAAACGTCGGTTGCCAGCGCCCGCCACCAACGTATGCATGTGCTCCGCAGTCTTGAGAAGCTCGTCGTAGGTGATGACGGCTACGGACACGGAGAGGGCCTCCTTGTCCCTGATTCGGCGGCGTTGGACCTCAGTCAGCCCGTGCCCAGCCAGAAGAATGCACCGAGGGTTCTCGATGAAGATTTGCTTCTCACTCCGTAGGTAGTCGCGCTCGCGCAGGGCAAAATTGAGATACCCCTCTGCTTGGTTCCAAGCATCATTGAAACTACTATTCAGCGAGCCCTTCCCTCGAAAAAGAGCCAGGAACGGTTGCTTCAGTTCTACTAAGTCGTGGCACTGATCGTGGCATCTTGTCACTATGAAATCCGGAATCCACCGGTCGTCGAGTCGCGGGTGTCGACGAACTTCCGAGTAGGTACCACCGAGCATCCAGGGGTGTTCTTCGATCAGCTCCTGGTACCGCGCTTCATCAGTGTTCGTTTCGCCCAGCAGGCATCGCAGCCGCACTAGGCCTTCAGTCATCCGCTCTAGGGTCGCAGGTGCCCCTTCAATCAGGCCCCTTCCTGAAGGCATGCCGATAAGCATCAAGGCCTGCTGCGCCAGAACCTCGGAGAGTTGGTAGTTCCTGCCCTTGGACGCATGCAAAGGGCCGAAATCGAAGAAAAGTGAGCGCCGCCATCCGAAAGACCGCACCAGGACCACCGCGCAGTCCTCCCCTATTTCCACGCCTAGGTCGACGGAGCTGATGTTTGCGATGTCCTTGGCATAAACTGGCTCGCCCGCGATGATCCCACGGTTGACTTGAATTTCCGCACGCACGTTGTGCAGTTCATTGACGTACGCTGTCGCGGATAGATCCCGTCGAATCACAACGAGCATGTGGTCAATCAGCGAAGGCGGGGGTAATCCAGGGATACTTCCGAACAGGATGCTCTGCATCTGATCGAGACGGTCCAGAAGATGTAGTGCATCATTTGGGGAAACCAGTTCCCGCGAGATGACCCGCACCTGCTGGCCTTCATTTGCGGCTGCAGCCGCAAATCCGGCGAGTCGCTGCTTTAGCTGGAACTCCACGGGCATGAGGTCACTCCTTCCTCAGCCTCGCTGGTCAATAACCGTTACGCGCTATGCAAGGCAGCACGGACGTGACCCCTCGGTGTCCACGCGCCATCTTCGCTACCATTTGCGTTGGTGGGACAGCAAATGGCCTCCAGCGAGGGAGCCATCCGTTCCTCCAACTTATTCTATCGGGAATGACCAGACTGCACGTGTCAGCTCAATTAGACACGGGTGAAAGCAGAGGCGAAAGAGAGAACACGGATTCCTGCTTTGCGAACATACGTTCGATGCCGGTATAATGCTGCTTAGAAATGCGGTTAAGCGGCTCCTTGCTGTACTTAGGCGCACACGGAGAATGGGGATGCCTGAAAAGAAGTCGTGGCTAGTCGATGATTCGCTGGATCTCTCGGAAAGCGATGCTTTCGACGTGACCGGTCTTGTGGACAGGATGGCTGACCTGGTGGAGCTGGGCGATCCTCCGTTTACGATTTCTCTTTCGGGATCGTGGGGGGTGGGAAAATCAACGATCGCCGAGGCGTTAAGACGCAAGTTGGAGACCCGCAAGATACCGGGAGTCCTTGTTGACGCATGGACCGAAGACATAGGACATCTGCGGCGAACCTTGGCGATCTGGGTTGGCGCCAAGCTGAGTGTAGACACGGAGAATCGCGAAAGCGTTGCGAAGAAGTTGGATGACGCCATCCAGCTCACGGAGAACAAGACGCTTCCCCCGAAACTGAATCTCGCCTCGGGTGGTCTTTTCAAGAACATCACGGACTGGCTGAAGTCATCTGCGGTGCTTTTGGCGATTGATATTGTTCTCATAGCGCTGGTCGTCTGCTCGGCTATCTGGTTCCCGGCGTATGCGGCTTTGCTGGGGGCGTTGCTCAGCGCAAGCCTGATATTCACCATCTTTCAGTCAGGCCTTTTCCTTCATATCGTCACGACATCTCAGAGTCGCGCGCCTGCATCAGAGTCGGTGGAAACGGCTAATGTCTTTCGACAGCTTGTGACCACGAAGGACAAGCATGCCCCTGACAAAGTTCTGGTTGTTGTGGACAACCTGGACCGTCTTGAAGGCAGTGACGCACTCGGGGCACTGGCGCAGATTCGGGCGCTGGTGGAGATACCCGGAAGCAGAGCCATCTTTCTGATACCCATCGACAGAGCGGCCCTCGCCAGACATATCGAGTCAAACGTGGAGCCTGAGGTCTCGGCAGACGCAGGCCAGCTTAGTGACGTAAGCAGAGAGATAGCCGCTGCCGACTATCTTGAGAAGTTCTTCAATCTCGATCTCCAACTAACGCGACCCGACGTGCTTGACCTCCGACAGTGGGCGCTGCGAGAGGGACGCAGAATTCTTTCGGAGGATGATGAGGTCGATCTAACGACTGCCGTTCAAGTGGTGTGTTCTGCCGCCAATGGATCACCACGGTCCGTGAAGCGGATTCTCAACGGTGTCGCTGCCCGTCGGAGACTGCTATATCCTACTGCTGTTCCCCAGATTTCGCTAACGCAGTTGGCGTTCATTGAGGGTCTCACAGCTCAGTTTCCTGAGTTGGTTTCCTGGCTTGCCCCGGACGGGCGACGTTTTGTCCGACTTCGCGAGCAGGTGAAAAAGGGGAGAGCTGTATCTGAGCAAGTCCACGGGCTGACGGAGACGCGGAAGAACCGATTGCGCGACTATCTTCTAGCGAATTCAGAGATCAGGATCACGGCTCCGATGACGAGACTGGCAATGTCCCTCCGTGAAGACACCGCTTGGAAGGGAGTGTCTGATCCTACATCCTTGCAGCAGGCGTTGGACACAGGCCAGTCCGACGCATTCAGTGTGGCATTAGCCGAAACAGACAATGCCGAGGTGGAGAACGCCATCGCGGGCTCGGTCAGCTACATCGAGCGCAGCGTTCCGGCGTTTCCTCGTGATGCCATAAACGGTCTTCTGGCCGTCGGGGAGACGATCGGCGATCATGCTGGGCCAGCCAGGCGGCTTCACCCTTTGGCAGTGCAGGCCTTCATCGAGTGCGACGATGTGAATCGCCGTCGGGTAACTCGTTCTTTGGCCATCTTCCTTTTTGCCGGCGGTTATCGGCATAGCGATCTTCGGAGGCTGGCGTCGGATTTCGTGAAGACGTTGAAGGAAGCTGATCCGAAAGCCAACGTGAGCCAGGGGTTAGTCTGGGCAACAAAACTGTCCGATCCGCATCTCACAGAACAACTGCGGAGCACGGTTCGGGAATCACTCAAAGGACTGGACGACTCACTGCTGTCCCCACTCTTTGAGGAGCCCGGAGGCTTGTGGGCAGCTGAGGGGCCTGTAGCGAACAAGTATGTGGAGCGCCTGAGTGCCTGGGAGGCTTCCTCACCGGACTACTCCTCTCTGCTGACCGCGATTGGACGCTTGCAGGTGTTGCTCGAAGCTGGCAAGCACGACCCTGCAACTCTGCAGCCGGTTGCAGATAGGACGGCCAGCCAAACTAGAGGCCTGCCGGATGACGCAGATGGCTTCCGGCTTGTGGACCAGCTCACGAAACTGCTCTGGGCGGTCCCTGCCTGCAGCGAGGTCGACCAATTGGCCAAGTTGCTGGTTAGCCTGCCGGGAACCGTTGACCCCCCGGCACGGCTGGCGTCCGCGCTCCGTCTGTCGGTGTCCGAGGAGATCAAGCCTGCTGTCGTCAATCCTGTAACAGCTTGGTTGCAGAGTGCCGGCGAATCTGAGGCGCGGAAGCTCGTAATTGACGAGAAGAGCACTCTGGAAAGCTTCGGAGTGGACCCGGTTCCAACCCTGATCGGCCGCTGGGCTGCTTCGCAGGGAGAGAACTGGGCCAGGCTAGCTGCCGATTTTGATAACGGGCGCAATCATGGCCTTCTAGCTGGTGCTCTGAGTGGCTCTCCGGACAATCAATACGCAAAGCTAAGCAAAGAGGCTGCGGCGATCATTGCCAGCCGAGGTGATAAGGAGGCCGGTGACTCGCTGGTGGGCGAGATGGTCCGACATCTCCCCAGAGTATCAGCGGGGTCTCTCGCGGAGTTTGGAGAGACTCTAGCCAGTCTCCAGGGAGTCAATGTGGACATATCGCCTTTCATCGAAGCTCTGAGAACAAGGATCGTTGGCCAAGAGTCCTCGCTAGGAGATATGGCCAACTCGATCCGTGAGCTCCATGAGGGGGGAATCACGGAAATGCGATCACTTGGGGTACCGTTGGCCCTGCGTGGCTCGGCTGCAGGGGGAATCCAGCTGGAGGAAGTCGAGTGGTTGGTGCATGCGACAAACGGCTCTAATGAGGCTCGCCGAGTCGCTGTTCGGGTGATCGAATCAGCACCAATTCAGCACGTCTGTCGGATGTCGGAAGGGATTCGCAGAGGGCTTAGGAGTCATTGGGAAGTGAACCTGGCTCTGGTTCGGCGCGCAAATGCCACGTCCACGGAGGCTGAGACAGTCAGTCTGCTCAACGCCACTCATGGGTGGAACAGACCTTCTGGAGCCGAGCTACGAGAGTACCGAGATCTGCTGACAGCGATTGCCAACCGTTGGACGTCTGCTGAGATGACCGAACTCGTGAGTTCGCTGCAATAGGCGTCAGGGGCCACGCCATGAACCCGACTCACAATCGTGTGTGGCTTCTGGCTCACAAGGCTTGGGTTCGGGCGTCCATCTCCTGCGCACGGTCGTTCTATCTACGCCCAAGCGCCGACCAATCTCGATCAACGACACTGGCCAAAACGCGGCTGTTCTGCTTCTTCGATCTGCTTCTGCGCCAGAGGACGATGTTGCATTGACACAGATAGCAACGGTGAACTTAAGTTTACCAGGTGATCTCGTGGAAAGTGCAGGCTTATAGTCAGCGGAAGCGCTATTTAAACACAGAGGAGCGATGAGAGGTTGTCACCTACAAAACTATTGCCAATTCTATAAGTATATGCTATAATATGTATATCTTCGTTGAGACCTATCTCCGAAGGTGTTTCTTTGACAAGCAGATAATCACAAGATGAGGTCTTGCTTGCTTTCCTTGGCAAGCGGGGCCTCATCTTGTGTCTCCCATTGGGGCGAGACCGACAGACAAAGACTGTGGGCATCTCGCCCGATGAGGAGAAGGGTCTTGACATGTTCAGTTTTGACATGTTCACTGGGCTCAACGCGGAGATCTGCAGAGACGCCTGGGTAATGTGCAATGCATCCATCGTCGCAGCGGCGCATCTGGGAACCACCAACAAACTGGCCGGTACCATTGTGGTACTTGACCCATGGAGTGGCGAAATCATGTTCCAGGCGCGCGTGGACGACAGACGTCCGCTCAAGCCGGAATACGAAGAGGTCGCTCAGAAGTACGACGCGATCGCTCTGTCCAAGGCCAGGGTGGGCTGGCAAACCGGCCTTACCAGCCGTCAGGTGCAGCAGGATGCCCCTCATCTCTACCTGTCTGGCATGACCAAGTGGGGCGGCTCCGCTATCGAGAACAAACTTGTCGTTGCGTTCAGCGGCGTACAGGCTGTCTTCGACGAGTGCATCGCCTGGAACATGCTCAAATGGATCATCGCGATCTGCCAGAACGAGATGACCAAACCAGACGGCATCATGGCCTCCGAGAGTGCGTACATCCCTCTCGAAGACTTCGACATCGCCGATGATGAGGGTCACAAGTAGCACCGTTCAAACGCCGATGGGGTGGGGCGGCGAAAACCGCCCCACCCGGCCTATATCTGTTTGTCATATTCGCTTCCGTAAGTGCGTGCTTACGCTGAAGAGCCCAAAAGGGCGAAAAGCGAGCAAACGGTTTGCATCTGAAGTGCTGGGATAGCAGCGCGCTGGGTCCGCGAGCCCTGAAGTCCACTACTCTCCGGCGCCGAACCAACAGATTCTGGCCATGCGCAGCAGCAGCTTGTTCATACGCGCGGTTGCGCTGCCCGGAACCGCCATTTCGATAGCCTCCTCCAGGTGGCTCATACGTAACTTGACTGCAGGCCCGCAGTCGACGAGATTCAAGTGATAGAAACCGTACTCGACGACGGTGCCGTTTGGCGGCACATCATGGACTGGGTCGACCCCTCTTATTGTCCTGAAAGGTATGCCGAGTCTACAAATGAGGTTCTTTGCCTCCCGAGGGGTGATGTTGGCGACCCAGCACTTAACGTTCTCTTGCAGGCTTGCCTTGTATAGCGCGTGGTATAGCCAACTTGCGGTGATCCCGTTTCTGTATGGCCTCTCCACAGCGACACTCAGGATGTCCCAGACCCGATCCTCCTCGGGCCGGAAATTAAGCTCTCTTGGCAACGGCGTGTTCTCCCCATAGAACTCCCGGAACATACTGACCGTCTCTGAATCGCCCTGAGCACAATCAATTATCCGGAGCGTTCCTACTAGCCGCGTAGACGCGGCCTCATCTTCTATGCATGCAACAAAGAAAAGCGAATGCCGGTCGAATAGCTGAAAATGGTGCTCGATGAACTCCCTCGCATAGCCGTATTCGCTACCGAGTATCTTTGCTTCAAGAGTCCTGCCAACATCTGCGCACGCGTCCTGTCCACTTACCTTGTAAATGGTCAATGACCCGAGATCCGTGTAGGTTTCGGCGTCAATTCCGACTCGGGTAGCCTCATGTCTGAGTGAAGACAACAGATTGGCAAGTTCGTCCGGATTCCTAGAATAAGGCGTTGAAGACACGGGGGCTAACTCAGACACGGCCAGAGGGGGCCTCTGCCTCCCTCATTGGCGATTTGCTCCTGTCAACCTTGTCATGTACGGCGAGAGTACCTTCGAGCTTTGGAAGAAATCGGGACTGAGGAATAGCAGGTCATTGGAGAACAGCTCGCGGAAGCGGTCGTCCACCTGTGAGATAGTCGGTCCATCGGCGTCAGAACACACCAGGAAACCGAACTCGGTTAGTTCGAACTCAGGGACGAGAGCGATGTGCATGGTTACATGCCCAAAGAGGTCGCGTAGGTGCTTGAGGACATGTCTTACCTTGGCAGCCTGGAATATCAGCGATCCGCAATGAGTTGCCACGACGCCCTGGTGCTTGAGGCACTTCTTTACGTCCCTGAGGAACTCAGGTGTCAACAGATTCTCGGCTGGTCCGCCGGGGATCGGATCTGACACGTCCAGGACGACAAGATCGAACTTCTCAGTAGTCGCCTTCACGTAGTCGATCCCATCGGCGAACCTGACAGCCACCCTCTCGTCTTCTAGCGCACCGTCGGCCAGTTCCGGGATGTGCAACTGGCACAATTGGGTCACGAGTGAGTCAACCTCTACCATGACCACACGCTCAACCGACTTCACCCTCAGCGCATGCTTGACCGCGGAGCCGTCTCCTCCCCCAATCACAAGCACGGTTTCGGGGTGGCCATGGTATACGGCCGGGAGAGAAACCATCATTTCGTGATAGATGAACTCCGTTTCTCTGGCAATGTTGATGATGCCGTCGATAGCGAGAACCCGGCCCAAGAATGGTGTGTCGAATATCTGAATCCGTGCAAAATCGCTCTTTTCGTCGCACAGCGTCTGGGTGATCCTAAATGCTATCTCTACGTCTGGCTCCGCGAATGGAAGGACGGTCTCCGTGAACCAGTTGCCCCGCGGATCTGACTGTCTGCTCACGGTCACCCTTGCCCGCGCATTAACCTAGTAATGAGGGTCTTCGTTGGTCCCAAGTTCTTCTCAAGGTAGTCCACCGCTACCTCGGGGTCCATCTGATCGCCACAAGTGAAGACGTCAATGGCAAGATAGTCGTGCTCAGGCCAAGTGTGAATTGACATATGGGATTCTGCCAAGAGGAGGAGCGCAGTCGACCCAAATGGCTGAAACTGGTGATGCGTTGAGCCCACGATCTGTGCATTCGCGGCGTTTGCCGCCTGCTGTAACGTCTTTAGGAGGACCTCGGCATCGTCCGTGTAGTTACAGCCCCAAAAATCGGCCAGGATATGGACTATACCCCGGTTGTTCTGCTGTTGACCCTGGTCCCCGCTCAGCATATCCCTACCACTCTTGGCTCTCGTATACAGCTGCGACTAGTGTGCAGACGGGTCTATCCACGCACTTGCCACCCTGAACGACGTAGTGGACTTCCCCAAACCCCTCGTCGCGGTATCCGGCCATGTCTTCTAAAGACAGGTGGATCATGTCGATGACATTGTCCTTGCTTGCATCCGCGTGCTCAACGAAGAGGCCCCGGCCGTCGGTTGTCTGAACCCACCCGATGCCTGCCCAAGTCTCAGTGCCCGGAATCATCGCGATGCCACGGATCATGACCAGGTAGAGTCGATGTCCCCACTCGTCGCCGGGGGGCGCGAACTTGCTCTCCTCGATGGTTGATCCTGGTGGAATGACCGAAGACAGTGGTAGCAAATTGTGATTGTGGATACCCGCCTCGAATAGCGCATGATCGAAAGCAGACAGCGGCGTTCGCCCACAGCCCTGACCCCTCGTCACCACTATCCGCATTTGGCTTCTCTCCGGACGGTAGGGAGGGCATCCTCGCGGCGCACCCTCACGATGACCCTCCTCTTCTCCTTGAGATCGCGTGTGTAACAGGTTGCACATCAGAAGCTACCATCGGGTGTAACGGGTTGCAAGTAGGCTATTGTGAAATGCAATACGTTGCACACGATGGAACCGGAGATGACACCCATTGGCGAAGTCGTGAAGCGTTATCGCATAGAGCACGGCCTGCGCCAGGTTGACCTTGCGGCCCTAATGACAGAACAGGCAGTCGATTCCCCGCGACCGTTCGATCACGGGACTGTCAGTCGGCTGGAGAGGCGAAAGACTGTCTATCCGGCAGATGCCCAGGCCTATTACACGATTGCCGCTTTCGCCCGTGTGGTCGGGAAAGAGCCGACAGACTTCCCGGAGATCCAGCTGCTGTTCGTCATCGAGGCGGTCAAGCGACATCCGCAACTGGCTGAGAGGCTGTACAAGACTACCCAGCGATACGGCCCGTCCAAGGACTGGAAGCCACCGGTGCACTGGAAAAGGAAGGCTTGACACCCTGTGTAAGGCCGTAGGGCTGTTTTCCGCGAAATGGGTGGGTGTCCAGATCGACTTTGGTCCGGGGCGAAGGTAGCCTTAGTTGGGAACGCGTAGTAATCCGGCAAAGGTCGGGAGCTGAGCATCAAAGAGCCAGGCAGAAGAGCAAGCAACGGAAGAATGCAGGTTTCCATTTTGCGAACGTATGTTCATGTTGGCTATACTAGCTCCGTAAGGGAATCTTCGTCATGGCAAAGTACGATTCGCGCGAAAGAAGGCTGAAGTACAGTCCAGGGAAATCTAGATTGGAGCAGCCGTGAGACTAAGCTTCGTTGATATCGCCAATTTCAGGAAGCTACGCTCTGTTCGCATTGACTTCGCCAAAGACAAAACCGTATTGGTTGGAGCGAACAACAGCGGGAAATCGTCTGCTATGGTTGCTATGCGGTACTTCCTGGTGGATAAGCAGCGATCCAAGTTTTCCCTCAACGACTTTACACTCTCACACTGGCCAGCAATCGATGCAATGGGAAATGCCTGGGAGGAAGCGAGACGAGCAGAGCAGACGCTGCCCAGGCCGAACTGGGAGACTGTAGTACCGGCTATCGACTTGTGGCTCGAAGTCAAAGATGACGAAGTTCACTACGTTCAGAAGATCCTTCCCACCTTGGACTGGAATGGCGGACTCCTGGGGGTGAGGCTCAAGTTTGAGCCTAGGGACGCGACAGCATTACAAGAAGAATTCCTGGCAAAACGAGCGGCTGCAGTTGCCGTCCACGCGGCGGCGATGGGCACTGCCAAGCAGAAGGCCAGTATTAAGGGGGAAGCGGGTGAACAGGCGCTACCCGCCCTATGGCCTCGTAGCCTGACCGATTTCCTGCGACGTGAACTGACCAAGAAGTTCAGCGTTCAGGCCTACATCCTCGATCCTAGCAGGATCGGTGACGCGCCGGACGCGCAGGTTCTACCCGGCGATATCGATCCTATTGAAGGTGATCCTTTCGAGGGGTTAATCCGGGTTGATGATATTCCTGCTCAGCGGGGTTTTGGCCAGTCCGATAGCATCGGAAGTGATGGTGACAGTGACGGTGCCATCGCGACTCGCAAGCTCTCCAGCCAACTGCGCGGCTACTACAAGAAGCACCTAGATCCGACCACGAACACTCCGGAGACCGATGATCTTGTAGCGCTGAAGGCCATCGAGAGTGCTCAGGCCGCCTTTGACGATAGGCTCGGGGCGAGTTTCTCAAGGCCGCTCGAAGAGCTCCAGACAATCGGGTATCCGGGGGTTACGGACCCAAATATCAGTGTATCAACCCGGTTAAGTCCACTGGATGCCTTGAAGCATGACGCGGCAGTCCAGTATGTCGTCAAGATGATGAGGGGCAAGGAACAGGTGGACTTGCGTCTGCCTGAGGATTCCAATGGGCTGGGATACCAGAACCTCATCTCGATGATATTCCGCCTCATGAGCTTCCGTGACGCCTGGATGCGTGTGGGCAAGGCCGACCAAGATCCAGGTCAGAGTTTCATTCCGCCTCTACATCTCGTCTTGGTTGAAGAACCAGAAGCCTATTTACATACCCAAGTTCAGCAGGTGTTCATTAGGAAGGCCTACGAAGTCTTGCGCAATCATGGCGATCTCAAGGGAAACGAAAGGTTACAGACCCAACTCGTCGTGAGTACGCATTCTAGCCATCTTGCTCTGGAATGTGAGTTTGGATCGCTCCGCTATTTCCGGCGGCGACCGGCGAAGGACAACGAGGTTCCCTGCTGCCGTGTGGTCAATCTCACGGACGTTTTCGGCAAAGATGCCGCCACAAAGAGGTTCGTAACCAGATATCTGAACGTTACTCATTGTGACCTGTTGTTTGCAGACGCCGCCGTCTTCATCGAAGGACCGGCGGAGCGAATTCTCATTCCGCATTTCGTGCGACACCACGAGGAATTCGAGAGCCTGTCGGAAAGCTACATAACCTGGCTGGAGCTGGGCGGTAGCCACGCACATCGTCTCAGGAAGCTAATCGAGAAGCTGGGCCTTACCACTCTCATCATCACCGACCTGGACGCCATGGATCAGGCCGGAAACGCTGCCAGGCCACTGCGAAACGCGGGCCAGAAGACTCGCAACCAGACGCTCAAATCTTGGTGTCCCGAGAAAGACTCTCTGGATGACCTTCTTGATCTGGCAGACCAAGGCAAGGTCAAGGAATACGAAGATGAGGAGTTTGCTGTGCGTGTGGCCTATCAATGCCCCACCATGGTCAGGTTCAACGGGCTTTCTGGCGAGGCATTGGCGAATACTCTTGAGGACGCCCTGGTCTTTCAGAATACTGCGCTCTTCGCGGCAACTGGGGGCCAAGGATTGATGGCGAAGTTTCGGGCAGCTGTCGCAGAGAGTGAGACGTTAGAGGCTCTCGGCGAAAAGGTGGCTGATGCACTAAGGCTCGGGGGCAAAGCAGAACTTGCTCTCGACCTCTTGGAACTAGAGGACCCCCGGGCTCTCGTTCCCCCCGAGTATATCCGTGAAGGGTTGGCATGGCTTGTCGTAGAGCTACGCAAGAACCAGGAAGCACTGGGGACAATCGCACCTGTGAAAGCATCTGACACAGAAGCCCAAGAGGAAGCTGATGGCCGAGCCAGTTAGTGGTACTCCTGATGACAACTCAGCATATGAGGAGGTTGTTGCTTGCCTGAACCTCGATATGCCAAGGAGTTTCTTTCTGTACGCGGGGGCTGGTTCCGGGAAGACTCGATTGCTGGTCGATGCTCTTGAGCATATTGCGGAGACATACGGCAGGCAGCTAGGTCTGCGCGGACAGAAGGTCGGAGTCATCACCTACACAAACGCTGCCTGTGAAGAAATCCTCAGGCGCAAGAACATAGGCTCGACTCCGCTATTCCATGTGTCGACCATCCATAGCTTTGCCTGGGACCTCATTCGACCTTTCCCGATAGACATCAGGGAGTGGCTTCGAGCCAACCTGGTCGAGCGCACGGAAGAACTGCGGGCCGAGGAAGCGAAAGGACGTCCGGGAACTCAGGCCTCTATCACGCGGCTTGCGAAGATTGACGCGAATCAAGCTCGCCTGGAGTATCTGGGCGAAATCAAGAGGTTCATATACAGCCCGACCGGCGACAATCGGGAACGGGACTCCCTCAGTCACTCCGAGGTTATCGAGATCTGCGCGGGCCTGCTGAAGAAGCTTCTCATGCAGAGAATCCTCATCAACAGGTATCCGATTCTCTTCATAGACGAGAGCCAAGATACACACAGGTTGCTCATTGATTCGCTCATGCAGGTAGAAGCTGCCCATCGTGACTCCTGGTGTTTTGGGCTGATCGGCGACATGATGCAGCGCATTTATGGGGATGGGAAAGCCGGGATTGAACGGGAATTACCCAAGGAGTGGGCAAGGCCCCGGAAGCTGCTGAACTACCGCTGCCCCAAGCGCGTTGTTCGACTGCTCAACCAGGTCCGCAGTGAGGTTGACAACCATGTCCAGCAGGCCAGTGACGAGCGCATTGATGGTTGTGTAAGACTGTTCTTGATTTCTACTGCGTCTACCCCCGACAGGGAGGATGTGGAGCAGAGGGCGCGGGCGCACATGTCTGCATGTACGGGGGATGCTGAATGGACCAACCGGGATAGCTGCAAGGTTCTCACCCTTGAACACCACATGGCAGCGACTCGCCTTGGTTTCGAGAAGGTGTTCAGTCCTCTTTATGAAGTGGACGGCTTTCGCACGGGTCTTCTCGATGGGACGTTGCCCGCAGTTCGTTTCTTTACAAACGACGTACTTCCGCTTGTTCAAGCGCAGCAAGAGGGAGACAAATTCAAGGCGGCAAGGGTTGTCAGAGAGGCTTCTCCACTTCTTAGCAGGTCGAGCCTGGAGGCTGCGGCCGATCCGATTGTGCAAATCAGAGTTGCCCAAGATGCCGTGCTGAGTCTCATGGCTTTGTGGGACGACGGGGAACCGTCCTGTGGCGAGGTATTGGATAACGTAGCAGCCAGCAACCTGTTCTCGCTTCCCGACAGCCTGAAACCGCTGCTGAAGCTGAGAGAGGCAAGTCGATCAAGCAACAGTGATGAGGAACGCCAGCAGGAACCGCCGTCAAATGCGACCCTCAGACTGCAAGCGTTTCTTGAAGCTCCATTCTCTCAGGTCCAACCATACGCGCTCTACGTGTCCGGGCTTGCTCCATTCGGCACTCACCAGGGCGTAAAGGGACTGGAGTTTGATCGGGTCATGGTCATCATGGATGATTCCGAGGCTCGGGGGTTCATGTTCGACTACGACAAGCTACTGGGGGCCAAAGACAGATCCGCCACAGATATCAAGAACGAGGCCGAGGGGAAAGAAACCTCACTTGACCGGACCCGGCGCTTGTTCTACGTAACGTCCAGTCGTACGAAGAAGAGTCTGGCTCTGGTTGTCTATTCCTCAGATCCTGCCCGTGCACGAACCAGGGTCCTCCAGAGCAAGTGGTTCGAAGAAGATGAGATCATCCTGATGTAGCGTGGGAACACCTGACCCATGGCGACCGCATTGCGACGCCACGTTCTCGCAGGCGCCTGCTCACGGCCGTCCGATCTACGCCGATCTGGTGACCCACCTCTGTCAACGAATGACCAGCTGCGTAGAGGCGTTCTGCCTCGTCTATCTGGGATTCAGTGAGCGGCCTTCCACGCATTTGCACGCCTTCTGCCTTCAATCGCCGGCAGACCGTTTCGTGGTGGCAGCCCAATCGCTCGGCAAGTTGAAAGATGGAAGACCCTGCCTGATATCCCGCAACCAGTTTGGCAACCTCACCCTCGTTGAGCCGTTTTTGCGGTTGACGCAACTTTCTTGCCATCTTACCATAGGTCGCTGGGGACCGCTTTCGCGGTGCGACAGCTCCCGTCTTGGCCAGGGCTATCTGGTCGAACAGGGATGACCATTTTTCTGCATTAGCATCCGATAGGCCCACCATCATTCGGCTGCGCTGTGATCATCAGTGCTCACGTCGCTGGTCACAGCGGCCCGGTACCTCCTTCTGTCGATATTGCTGTGGGCGACGCAGGAACGGCGACCTCGAACGCTAGGAGCCGTGTTGGAACTACTAGTCCGACGTTGGCCGTGAGTGTCGCCCTGTAGCGTTGGGCGTGTCGTCCGAGTCGTCCACGTCGATCGCGACGAATTCCGGTTTTGCAGGTTTGAAGCGAAGCTGGGTCGAGTCAGATTGCTGACAATAACAAAACCGACGGTCGACGCCTGTACCGTTCCACATGTCCTGACGGCTGCCCTGCTCTAGTCCCCGCTGACCCTGAGACCGGGGTGATTCCAGCTGCGAGCACTCTGCCTACTCGTATTTATGGACGACTTGCCACCACGCCAGGGTGGCCCTATACTCAGCCCTGATCAGGCAGCCCGGCTGCCCCCGGCTCGCGGCAGGGGCGTAGGGCGTAGCCGGGCACGCCAGCAGTGGAGCGGCGGTATCTCAGCTCTGCGGGACGTATTGGTTCCCGCAGAGCTTTTCGCTTGTTTGGGGGTTATTCGTGACGTCAGTGGTCAAGACGAAGACCAACACCGCGATCCTGTCGGTCCTCTCGAACAGTCTCCTTATCGTGCTCAAGGTGGTAGTCGGCCTGCTGATCGGCTCTGTCTCGGTCATTTCCGAGGCAATCCACTCGGGAGTGGACTTGATCGCCGCGTTAATAGCCCTGTTCGCGGTGCGTGCCTCGGGGCGAGCGGCGGACGAGCGTCATCCTTACGGTCATGGCAAGTTTGAGAACGTGTCGGGTACCGTCGAGGCCATCCTGATCTTGCTTGCCGCCGTCTGGATCATTTATGCAGCACTCCGCAAGATCATCAGCCCGCAACTGATAGACATGCCGGCGTGGGGGGTAGGGGTGATGCTCGTGTCGGCGATGGTGAACACCCTTGTGTCTCGGCGTCTGTTCAAGGTCGGCAAACAGACTGATTCAGTGGCCTTGCAGGCCGACGCGTGGCATCTGCGCACCGACGTCTATACCTCGGTGGGCGTGATGGCCGGATTGCTTGTTATCTGGATCGTGAATCTGGCTGCACCCAGCGTCGATATTCGCTGGCTCGACCCTGCAATCGCGATTATCGTGGCCCTGATGATTCTGAAGGCCGCTTGGGATCTGACCCGGGAATCCGCTCGGGATCTACTCGACGTCAGCCTTCCGGAGGAGGATGTGAGCTGGATCCAGAGCTATGTAACTCAAACATGGCCTCAGGTCAGAAGTTTTCACAACCTGAGGACGCGCAAGGCGGGCTCGAACAGGTTCATCGACTTTCATGTGGCCGTGAGCGACACAATGTCCGTGGGTGAAGCCCACGCGCTGGGAGACGAAATCGTTGTTGCCATCAAGGAGAGGCTGCCCGAATCGCGGATTCAAATCCACATAGAGCCTTGCGACCGCGAGTGCAAGCAGTCCTGTGTGAACGGGTGCTCGGTCGAACGGGAAGGGTAATCGACGCAATGTAGCTCTTGATGCGGCATGGACGCAACAGGCCGGGCCGCAGCGCGCAGGAGCACAGGGGCCGGCGGGGGGGTGAAGGACGAGGCGCAGGGTCCTAATCGATGGCTACGGTGAGCACGGCCGCGTCATCGTGCAGGCCTCCACCTGAGAACTCCAGGATCTCGTCCAAGATAAGTTGAGGAAGGTTCTCAGGCGCCACTCTTTCCCGGGATAGCAGGTAGCGAAGCCGCCTTTCTCCGAAGAAGTCTCCGTCCCGGCGGGCTTCAATTACCCCGTCCGTGTAGAGCAAGAGCAGGTCTCCGCGCCTTATCTGCGTATGCACGGCTCTCCAGCGGGCGTCTGGGAATATGCCCAAGGGCGGTGAGCCGCCACCGAGGGCGGCGATGGCTCCTGAGCTGTGCTTTAGGAACATCTGAGGATGTCCAGCGGAAGCGTACTCGAGTTCGTCATGCTTGAAGTCGAGTATCGCCAAGAACAAGGTGACGAAGCCACTGGGCAACTTCTCGAGAAGCAGCGCGTTGGTGCTTGCAAGGACCTCGTTGACCCTCTTGCTCTGATGGATAAAGGCATGGATGACGTCCTTGGTCAGGGCAGCGGCGCGGGCCGCTTCTATGCCGTGGCCGGCGACGTCGCCGATGAGGACCGCGATCTTCTCTTCGCCAACGTCGAACACGTCATAGAAGTCACCGCCAACCCGTTCCGCTACCGTCGCCGCCCGGTACAGATGGCCGAGCCGAAGGGGGCCCAACTGCGTGGGGATATGGAGAAAGGCGTGCTGCAGTCTCTCGGCGATCTTTTGCTGCTCTTCATACAGTCGCGAGTTTTCCTCCGCTGCCCGGCGAAACATCTCTTCGCTCGCTTTCGCCGTTTCGAGGAGTACGTCTCTGTCGTTGACAGACTGCCGCAAGAGGGTTTCCCGTGACTCCGCGCGCCGTCTCACCACTTCTCCCGCCAACCCGGCCACGACAGAAACCGCCATCCACAGTACGATGGACGCGATGATGGTCGGCCATATCACGTCCTCCCCGAAGTGCCCCAGATAGGCCGTGAAGGCCATGCCGCCCGCGAGAGCGACGATCGCTCCTGCAGCGGGCCCCGCGGTGATGGCCGTCATAACTCCGATAAGCGAGGCCGTCGGTCCTGGAATGCCCAGGTACTGGGATGGGGAGCTGAGGAAGTCGAGCCCGTAGAAGAGCAGAAACTGCAGAAGCACGCCGATCGGCACGACCATGAGGCGTCTTCTCCTCGTGATAAGCCAGCGGCCGGCGTATGACGCGAGCCGCTGGACAGACCCCTTCCGCAGGGGGCGCACCCGTCCGGTCACATCCTCCAGTGCAAAGACGAGCATCTCGACTTCCCCGGCGCCATCCAGCAGCGGAGTGAGTGTCCAATCCCAGTAGGCCAACTCTTGTTCGGGCCTTTCGACATCGGCAAACGGCCGGGCCTTTACCTTGAACGGCTGCCTTGTCCGCAGGACCTCATCGAAGATCACCCGCGCCTCGGAGGGATAGAGATCGAAGTAGTTGTGGCCGGGAAAGTCGTCGGCCTCCCGGTTGGCACCGCGGGCGAAGGCCTCATTCACGCGCACGAAGTTGAGGTTCTTGTCGAGGAGGACGAACGGCGTGAGTGAGTGCTCGAAGAAGGCATCCAGGTGCTGTGTTCGCACGCCCAACTCTTGCCGGGCCGATTCGAGGGCATGTGCCGTTTCCGCAACGGCGTCTTCCAGAGCGGCCTTGGTCTCCAACAGATCGCTCTCGGCCTGCTTCCGCCAGGTGATGTCCCGGTCTGAGCTGCGCCGGCCCAAATCTCGACCGCTGCCGTCGACTACCTGCTGGCAGACGTGCTCAATCCACTTGTAGGCTCCACCTCTGGTCCGCATGCGAAACTGCAGAGTGTCGCAACTCCCTGAGCCCTCGAAATGATCCCGCACCAGCTCTTGGTCGTCGGGATGGACGAGATCCACATAAAGATTCGGGTCGCGCAGGAATGCTTCACGCGGGAAGCCGGTGATTCTTTCGCAGCCGGGCGACACATAGAGGAGTTCACCTCCGGGACTCCGCCACAGCTCCCAGCCGTATGTGAAATCCGAAACGATGCGATAGCGCTGCTCGCTGGACCGCAATTCCTCAGCCTGCTGCCGAAGCTCTTCCTCCTGAGCGGTTAGCTCTTCGGCCTGAGACTGCGAATCTTCCAGGCTCGTCTGGAGCTTTTCATTAAGGGCGCCCAGCTCTTCGACCATTTCCATTTCCCGGGCGAGTTGATCCGCCTGCTGTCGTTCGGCGTATTTGCGCGCGGTCAGGTCCGTGACGAAGGCGTAGTAATAGACAACCCCTCCCTCAGGGTTGGACACCACATGCACCAAGAGATCCACCGGTACCCTGGAGCCGTCCTTGTGAAAGTACTCCTTCTCGTATCGGACCGACTCCCCTGACCGGGCGAGCCTCTCCAGCTGGAAGCGCTCGTGCTCCCTCCAGTCTGCCGGGGTCAGATCTTCAATCCAATCGAGGCGGGTAAACTCCTCCTTCGTGTAGCCCAGGAGATCGGCGTAGGCCTGATTGAAAAGGAACAGCCCTCCATCAGGAAGACCGATGCCGAAGGGCTGGCAGGAATGATCGAGAACATCGGCCAGCAACGCCGCCCGTGAACCCTCGGCCTGGGCCTTGAGCCTCTCGGCGTTGAGCCGGGCCAAGATCGTGGCCGGGCTGGCCTCCGGGCCGTCGGGAGCTGCCTCCCCGATCACTCCCGATCTTTCGCTGGGCTGCAAAAGGAAGGTCAGAGACAGACGGGTCCTGCCCTCGGGGTCGCGGACGACGTGCACGTCATCCGCGAGGGAGACCATCAACGGCAGCCCCAGGCCGCGGCGCCTGGTGTCGTCGTTGGACAGGCCTGGCCGGAAAGCCCCATCGTTGGTCACCTCCACGATGAGCCGGTCGGGCAAGCGCCATACGAGAAGCTCAGCCTGGGTCGACGCGTGCTCGATGGCATTCGCGACAGCTTCAGACGTGGCTACTTGGAGGTCGAAGACTCGGGATTCCGACAGGCCCGCCGCCTCTCCGATCTGCGTGACAAGCTGCCGGGCACCGGCTACCTCTTTTAGATCCGCGGGTATGACGAGCCGTACTGGATGGCTATGCTGGAATGGCGGCTTTTCAACCGGCAAGGTCCCGGCTCCTTAGTGCTTAAGAGTGGTCAAGGCGCACGCCGCATTTTACATCCTTGCGGCTGATGGATACTCTGTGCTCTGCCGACGACAACCGACTCACGGGGGCCTCATGCCGATCGACTATGACGCAAATCAGGTTCCGGGAAGGGCCTTGATCGAGAGCGCCCTCGGGGGAGGAGCTCGGTCGCTGGATGAGGAGGCGGGGAAGCGATTCTTTGCTGAATATGGGATATCCGTTCCCGAAGGAGTTACGGTCACCTCTCCCGATGAAGCTGTCAAGGCTGCCGCGAAGCTCGGGTACCCGGTCGTGATGAAGGGCTCCTCCGTCGCGATCCAGCACAAGACCGATGCCGGGCTCGTGCTGCTTGGAATTGCCGATGAGACCGAGGTCCGCGAGGGCTACCGCACACTCCAATCCCGGGCCGCGGCTGCCGGGGCGAAGCTGGACGGCATCCTCGTCGAGCACATGGTCAAGGGGAAGCGCGAATTTGTCGTCGGACTGATCCGCGATCACCTTTTCGGCCCGGTTGTCATGTTTGGCCTGGGTGGCATTTTTACGGAAGCCCTACATGATGTCGCTTTTGCAGTCACACCTCTCAGCGATGCGGACGCAGCGGAGTTGCTCGACCAGATCAGGGCCAGGGATCTGCTAGGACCGTTCCGCGGGTCACCTGCCGTCGACCGCGGGGCGCTTGTGGCTGTACTTCAGGCGGTCGGAAGGATGGCGGCCGACCATCTGGAGATCCGCGAGATTGATGTCAATCCGCTTCTTATTGACGGAGCGGAGCCGGTGGCGGTTGACGCCTTGATCACTCTCGGCGAACCCAGGGAGCCCTCCACCCGCCCGCCCGCCGACGTTTCCCAGCTTCACTCACTGGTGGCGCCGCGAAGCGTCGCGGTTGTCGGAGCCTCCTCGGATACGGCGAAGTGGGGTGGCATGCTTATTGCGAACCTTCGCCTGGGATGTTTTCCCGGTCCAATTTATCCCGTGAACCCAAAAGGGGGCGAGATTATGGGGCTTCCCGTCCACAAAAGCATCGCGGAACTGCCGGAGACTCCCGAATTGGTGATTGTGGCCGTAGCCGCCCCTCTGGTAAAGGACGCCATGGAGGAGTGCGGCCGCAAGGGTGTGTCGGCGGTTGTCGTTGTTTCCGCGGGATTCTCTGAGTTGGGTCCGGAAGGCCGTCAACTCGAGGATGAGATCGTTGCCGTTGCGGAGAGGTATGGCATGGCACTGGTAGGGCCTAACTGCATGGGGGTCATCTCCTCGCATCACCAATTGTATGGCACGGGATTCACGCTGCTGCGGCCGGATCCCGGCGGCGCCAGCATGGTTTCTCAGTCTGGCAACCTCGGCATCCAACTTCTGGTTTCGGCCGAGCGACGGAAGGGCGGAGTAGGCAAGTTCATCGGAGTGGGCAACGAAGCCATGATCGATGCCGTGGATTTCATCAACTACCTACGTTCGGACCCTGAAACGAACACCATCGTGACCTATATGGAAGGGTTTGACGACGGGCGGCGGCTTCTCGACGTGGTTCGCGCGACCTCCCTCGAGAAACCAGTGGTGATTCTTCGGGGCGGGACAAGTCCTTACGGGCAGAAAGCTGCCGCTTCGCACACTGGAGCGCTTGCCTCATCAAGCGCCGTCTTCGATGCGGCGGCCCGGCAATCCGGCATGATCGTGACAACCGACCCGGATGAGTTCCTGGATCTCACTTTCGCCCTGTCGTATATGCCGCTACCCCCGGGTAAACGCGTCGCAGTTGCCACTCTGGGCGGCGGCTGGGGAGTCCTAGTAGCCGATGAGATCTCGCGGAGCGGACTTGAATTGGCGAACCTTAGCCCCCAGGTCATCGCCAAGCTCGGCGGCCTCCTCCCGGCTTTTTGGAGCCATTCCAACCCCGTGGACATGGTGGCAACTCTAACCCCGGGTGTGCCGGAGACCGTGCTTGAGACGCTCGTGGCCAGCGAGGAGGTTGACGCGGTAATCGTCTTGGGTGTGGTGGGCTCCATGAACGAGAGCCGCCGGGCAATGCAGGAGATAGAGGCGATCAAGGCAGAGCACGGGGGACAGGTACCCATCGAATCCTGCGTGATGAACGACCGTGAAGAGGCAGAACCGGAGCTCAGCGAGCGCGAGCTACAGTTCATCCGTGACGTCGCAGATCTCATGGAGCGCTACCGCAAGCCTATAGCGAACATCTCCAACAGGCCCATGAGCCAGGCCATATTCTCCGGTGGTGGCCGGTACGCGGCGTTCGTCCTGCCTTCGCCACTCAGGGCCGTACGGGTCCTCGCGAAGATGGCCGGCTACGGCGCCCACCTGAGACGATTCGAGAAAGGCCCTGCCGCCGGAGGCTCTTGACGACACTCGCTTAGCTCGTGGCATGGAGCCTCACTGCACGACTACCGTGCCCTTCATAAATGGATGGATCGCGCAATGATAGGAGAAGGTGCCCGCCGTCTGGAAAGCGAAAGAAAACGTCTTTCCCGGATCCAGGTTGCCACTGTCGAACTCGCCGTTGTCCGCAACGACCGTGTGGGCCGTGCTATCCGAATTGGTCCACGTGACCGTCTCGCCCGCCTTGATTGTGACTGAAGCTGGATTGAAGGCAAGACTCTTCATCTCCACCTGGGCTCCGCCGGAAGCGGCCGTTGTGCCGGGCCCCGCCGTTGTACCGGGGCCGGCCGTTGTCGTCACCTGCCCGGCCGAGGTAGTGGTCGTCGTTCCCCCGCAAGCGGTCAGTGCAGCCGCGAGCAGAAGGACAAGTCCCAGGCAGAGCAGGGCCACCGCAAATCCGCGATTCGACCCAATTTTCATAGCGACTCCTTTGCTTGTGCAGTATCCTGCATAGCGTTACCCGCATACGGGCAGATTCAAGCAATGAGTCAGAACGCGGATTCGTCAAAGGCTTCACTTCCCGAGGAGATAGCGGCTACTCTGCTCTCGGAGGGCGGGCGGGTGACGTTTGCTCGCTTCATGGAGATCGCGCTTGCCTCCGAGGGCGGCTACTATCAGCTGGCTGCGCGTTTCCTCGGCCACGCTGGCGACTTCAGTACCGCACCCTCGCTCTCCGATGCGTTCAACAAGAGTGTTGCCCTTCTTCTTGGCGAGTTGATCGATGCCGCACGTAGCGCGGTGGGGCCGCCCATGGCCGTAGTGGAACTGGGGGGCGGGGAAGGCCATCTTGCCAGAGCCGTGATGAGCTCCTGGGAAGGATCGCGCCAGGATCTGCGAGGCGACCTCACCTACTGCATCGTGGAGATTGGTCCGGGGCTGGTCCGAAAGCAGACTGAAGCCCTCTCCGATTTGTGTGAGGCCGGCTGGGACGTGCGTTGGGGCCCCACAATGAACCTGGTGTCCGCCGGGGTCAATCCCATGGTGATCATCGGGAACGAATTCATTGACGCGCTCCCCATCCACATCGTCGATGTGAGCGCAGCAAGAGCCAGGGAGGCCTGGGTGCTCCTGGGGACCGCACTTACTCAAGAGTGGGGGGAGCTTTCGCCGCCCGCCGCAGCAGAGCTCGAGTCGCTCTTCGGAAGCGCGGATCCCATGCAGCTGCGCCCTCTCACGCGGGATGGCATAATCGAACTGCGGCCCGGCGTCGCTCGGCTGATGTGCCACGCGGCTGAGAATATGCCGGCCGGAAGCTTGGTGACGATAGACTACGGAGACTGGTTCGAAGAAGAAACGCGGCTCCCTTCTGGTACGGGGACCTCGGCCAGCTTCCGTCCGTCAAAGGCCCTGATGAAGCCCGCCGGAGCGCGGCGCCGGACAGTTCGCGGCTATTTTCGTCACCAGATAAGTGACGATCCCCTGGAGCGAGCTGGGCGGCAAGACCTCACCGCCGACGTCGATTTCAGAGCTCTCGATCTTCATGGACGGCAGGCCGGTTTCGAGACCGTGGTCTTCACCAGCTTGGCCGCCTTCCTCGCCGCCGGGGGCGCGGGGCAGGACCTCGAGCCCCCGCGCGAGCTGCCCTGCTGCCTGCTGTCGGACCCTCTGGAGGCAGACAGGCAGGCCTCTATCCTCGAGGCCCTTTTGGACGAAGACGGCCTCGGTGGAGTGTTCAAGGTGATGATCCAGGTCAGGGAGTAGAGCCTCGGAGCTTCAGAACCACGTCCCATAAGGCGATCCCGGAATGTTCGGCAACCAGGCTGTGTCCTCACCTCGGAGAAGCCTCAGGCCGAGACCGGCGCTTAGCTTGACCAAGCGGCCGAGGATTACATCGGCCTCATCACCGGTCACTCGGCTGGGAACTCCGGTTTCTTCGTCCAGGTACACGGGTATTGCCTCCACGTACGGAGCACCCCTCTGGGCCAGCGTCACCTGCAGGACAAAGGCCTCGCCGGTCTCTCTCCTGCTGTGATGGTCGAACACAAAATCCCCTAGGCTGTAGGCAATGAGCTTGTCCTTGTAGAGCTCCATGCCTTGGATCACATGGGGATGATGCCCAATTACTAGATCTGCACCAGCATCGATCATCTCGTGAGCCAACTCGCGCTGCCCGGCGTTTGGAGAGGTGGTGTATTCCGTGCCCCAGTGCATGCTGACGATGACGAAATCGGTTCTCCTTGCGGCGGACTTGATCGCGGAGAGCAGCCTCTTGTAGTCGGGGACGGCGGGGTTGGTAC
This sequence comes from Actinomycetota bacterium, assembly GCA_023483915.1. Classification (GTDB taxonomy): domain Bacteria; phylum Actinomycetota; class Thermoleophilia; order RBG-16-64-13; family RBG-16-64-13; genus JAMDEO01. The sequence continues at coordinate 5,170 of JAMDEO010000059.1, read as the reverse complement.
CCGGTTGCTCGGCGGATGCTCCGAAGCCTCCTGGGACGATTTCGCTGGCGGCAAGGACGGCAACGGTGCCGGCGGGTGTAGCCATGATGGCCGGGGCAGCCGCCGCAGCGAGGTTCTTGCCGGCACCGGCGTGAGCCACCCCCGCGTCGTCGAGCCGTCGGATCGTGTCCAGCAGGGCCGACTGCCCATAGTCGAGAACGTGGTTGTTCGCCAGGCTGACTACGTCGATCCCGGCCGACACCAGCCCTTCGGTCAGGCCGGTGGGGGCCCTGAATGTGTACTCCTTGACTGGGTTGCGGACACCTTTGTCGGAGACGGCGCACTCGAGGTTGATGAAGGACAATTGGGCGCTCTCCAAATAAGGCCTTACCTGGGCGAAGAGGGCTGGTCCGCCTTTGCCGTCCACGAAATCGCCGACGCCGCGATCGCCCATGACGTCGCCCCCGGCTGCCACGCTGAGTGGAGGCCGGATGGTTGTTGTGGTTGTTTCCGGCAGAGTCGTGGTGGTGACGAGGCTGGTCGTGGTCGACGGCAGACTCGTCGGAGGTTGGGGTGTGGGAGGCAAAGTCGCCGGACTCAGAGCTGTCGCGCGCTTGGTGGCCGACGTGGACGCCTCCGCGATGCCGCCGGAGGTCGCGTGACTCGGCGCGAAGTCCGACGCGGCAGAGCGCTCAGCTCCCGCATTACCGCCGGTGAGCAGGAGGAACCCGGCCAGCGCTATCGCTATCAACCAAAGTCCCGCCGCAATGACCGCCAGTCTTTTGTTGCTAACTCGTGTTTCATCGGGGACCATGGCATTGAGTATAATAGCCAGACCCTCCCGCCGGGGCGCCGATCGTTCTGCGGGGCGTGTGAATTCGGTCGAACCCACATACTCTTGGAGGCCGCAAAGGGCTATGCGTCCGGTCGGCAGGGGCCATCGGGGCCAGCAGGTAGTCGATATCCAGACGCGTCTCGCCGCGCTTGGCCATTTCCTGGGTCGTGAAGGGGCCGACGGTTTCTTCGGCCCGCAAACCGAGCAAGCCATCAGGGCCTTCCAGCAGAGACGTCTGATCCCAGCCTGCGGTGTGGTCGAGGACAATACCTGGACCGAGCTTGTGGAGGCCGGATACAAGCCGGGGGACCGCCTTCTCTATCTGCGAGTGCCGTACATGAGGGGCGATGATGTTCTCTATCTGCAACACAGGCTTGATGAGTTGGGCTTCGATTGCGGTCCGGTGGATGGGATCTTCTCTCCTGCACTGGAGGTCGCGGTCACAGAGTTCCAGCGCAATGCGGGCCTGAATGTGGACGGCATAGTGGGGGAAACGACCCTTGATCGTCTCAGAAGGCTGCGCCAGGTCGATCCGGAGGGGCACGTGGCTGCCATCCCCGACCGGATGAATGGGTATATGGAAAAGCGTTCACTTCCACAGCTTCGGGTCAGCATCGACCCGGCCCATGGGGGGCTGGATTGGGGGATGACCGACCAGGGCCTGGTGGAGAAGGAATTGAATCTGGTGCTGGCGCTGCAGCTGGCCGAGCTTCTCGAGGCGGAAGGCGCAGTGGTCAACCTGCTGCGCGATGAGGACACCACGATTCAGCTCTACGAGCGGACCGACCTCGCCAATGCCTGGGGGCCGGATATTCACATCTGCGTCCACCATTCTGCGAGTCCATCGCGGGTGGCGCAGGGCGCTGCCGCATATTACTTTGCCAACAATGCGTACTATTCGATGCCTGGGAAACGCCTGGCCGGCTACCTCGTTGACGCCCTCTTCCGAGAATTGCATCGAGTGGATCTGCATACTCACGGGCGCAACTACGCGTCTTTGAGAGAGGTCAAGCCTCTTTCGGTGGCCGTGGAGCCCGGTTACCTCACGCATCCCGAGGAAGGCCCGAGTCTGGCCGATCCCAAAGTGATAGCGCGGGAGGCGGCTGCAATCCTTCACGGGGTCCAGGCGTATCTGGCTCGTCTGTAGCAGGCTCATCTGTAGCAGTCGGTTGGTGACCAAGAGAATGAGGGGTTGAAAGTGGATGCTATTGATGTCTACTACCATCCTTTGTTTCTGAAGCACGAGACTGGTGAGCACCCCGAGAACAAGCAGCGGCTGGTAGTCGCCGTGCAGACTCTGGAGGGCAGCGCGCTGGATCTCGACTGGGTAACCCCCGAACCCGCAGTCTCGGCCGACGTGGAACGGGTCCACACTCCTGAATACGTGGAGACCGTGCGGCGCGTCGCTGCCCAAGGCGGAGGATGGTTGGATTGGGACACCGCGATATCACCTGATTCTTATGACGCAGCGCTGCTCGCCGCCGGAGCTGGGATCATGGCGGTCGACCGCGGCGTCGAGGATGGCGCGCTGGCTTTCATGCTGGTGAGGCCGCCGGGTCACCACGCGCGGCCTTCCCAGGGCATGGGTTTCTGCCTATTCAACAACATAGCGGTCGCTGCGGCGCACGCGGTCGATGTTCTTGGTTTGGAGAGGGTCCTCATCGTGGACTGGGACGTGCATCACGGCAACGGCACCAACGACGCGTTCTACGACGATCCGCGGGTGCTCTTCTTCAGCATCCACGAGGGCAATCACTATCCTGGCACTGGTTTGGCGAGCGAAGTCGGGTCGGGAGACGGCGCGGGGTTCACGATCAACGTCCCCTTGCGGGCTGGAGGCGGAGACGGAGCCATTCTTGCCTCTTTTGAGTCGTTGTTTCTTCCTGTGGCCCGTTCTTTCAAGCCCCAGCTCATTCTCGTTTCGGCCGGTTACGACGGGCAGCGGGGTGATCCGCTGGGAGAGCTGCGCTACAGTGAGACGGCCTTCCAGTGGATGGCCGCACGACTCCGGTCTCTGGCCCTTGAAGTGGGCGGCGCCGGCCCGCTGCCCTTTCTGGAAGGCGGATACGTCCCCTCGATGATGGCGACCTCTATTGTGGCTACTCTGCGTGGCGTGCTGGGGGAACAACCCGATTTCGAAACGACCGTGCTGGACTCCGAGCGTCAAGACGTGCAGAGGGCCGTTGAAGCGGTTCGCCCGTACTGGAAAGACGCGCTGTAGATTTCCTCCACGGTCTTTGCCCCCGGATCCCCGCCGGGGTTTGCCCCCCGTGGATCCTGGCGCAAGGTGCCTCACTCGCCGTGGATAGGATCATACTCGGTGTCAAGTTCCCGACAGTTTTCACCGAAACAATATGGTGACAGTTACGCGTGCGGCCACCCGTGCTCCGGAGGGCCTTATGAAGACCATTGATGAATTACTGCACAAGGTTCAAGAGGTAGGCGCTTCCGACCTTCACCTCAAGGTGGGAAGTCCGCCCACGATTCGTGTGGACGGGGAACTGTCCGCTCTGCCTGAACCGGTGTGCACCCCAGAAGACACCAAAGACTACGCCGCTTCCCTCATGAGTGAGAAGCAGATCCGGCGCTTCAGCGAAACGAATGAGATCGACTTTGCCTACAGCGCCCCGAATGTCGGGCGCTACCGCATCAACGTCTATCGGCAAAGAGGGGCGATTTCCATCGCTTTGCGTCAAGTGGTGACGCGGGTCCCCGACTTCAAGGAGCTTAATCTGCCCCTCGCAGTGCAGAATCTGGCCTTGGAGCCGCGCGGCATGGTGCTTGTAACAGGCACAACTGGCTCGGGAAAGACCACGACGCTGGCCGCCATGATCGACCACATCAACCACAATCTGTGCAAGCACGTGGTGACCGTCGAGGACCCGATCGAGATCCTGCATCAAGATCAAAAATGCATCATCAACCAGCGTGAGGTGGGTCTTGACACCGAGAACTACGCGACGGCACTGAAGTACGTCCTTCGCCAAGACCCAGACATCATCCTCATCGGAGAGATGCGCGACCAGGAAACCGTCCGCACAGCTCTTACGGCCGCTCAGACAGGTCACTTCGTCCTAAGCACGCTTCACACCATCGACGTCGCCGAGACGATCATCCGAATCATCGACTTCTTCCCCCTCTACCAGCAGAAGCAAGTGCGTATCATGCTGGCCGGATCTTTGAGGGGCATCATTTCCCAACGTCTGCTGGTCCGCGCCGACGGCGTGGGCAGGGTTCCCGCCGTCGAGGTCATGTGCATGACCGGTAGGATCCGCGACTTGATCCTCGATCCGGCGCAGACTCACAACATCCGCACCGCGATCCAAGAGGGTGAGTTCTACGGGATGCAGACCTTCGACCAGAGCCTGCTTGGACTCTACGAGAGGGGCCTTGTCACTCTCGAAGACGCACAGATGGTGGCCAGCAGTCCCCATGACTTCCGCCTCCTGGTTCAATCCCATGGCCATGAGGTGCCACTGGTCGACGAATTCGCGCAATTGGGCCGTCTACGTAGCGCGTGACCTCGAGGGCGACCGGCCTTTCGCCCGAACCTTGAAACCGATCAGCCAGCTGACCAGTCCGGTCAGTAAGGTGACAAAGGCGGCTATTGCCGCCACCCAAGCAACGTTCGCTGCCTCAAGTGGAGTCACCCACACGAATATCTGCACGATCAGCACGTTGACACACAGGGTAAGCACAGTCACGATCAGCGAGCGCGCGGTCCTGCTACGGATGCGGTGGAGGGGACGGATGGAGCTGTTTACAAAGCTAAGGGCCACTGATAGGAGAACAGTCGACCACATAGCAGTCACGCGGAAGCGGCCGTCAGCGATCGAGTCCACGAGGTATAGGGCAAGGAAGACGGCGAGTGCGTTCGCCACGAATCTGCCGAGGTACCTCACAGGTGTTCCCCATGGGCACTGGTTGGCGGTTGCGTGTAAGCCCTGGCAAGTGAGGCCGAGAGAACCCTGACCCCTTCCCGGGCAGTGGCAGGGCTCTCCAGGACGGCGCCTCCCAGGAAGCGGACAACCTCCCGTATCATCCAACGCTCGTCCAGATATGGCATATTTGCGCGCAATTCCCCATCGGGCAACGCTTCATAGGGAATGGCACGATCCTCCAAATAGGAGCGCCACCGGGGCGAGAAGCGGAGTGACGCCCAGCTTACCGCTTCTGCTTCGGGGAAAGCCGCGCCAGCCAGGCGGGAGGTCAGATCCACTTCCGGACGGGGCAAGAATGGCTCCGTCTCCGCCTCCAGCCCGCAAGGGGACGTTGATCGTGAACCCCGCGCCGTCTCCCGACCCGACTTCGCTCGCCAAACCAGTGCCAGGATAGTGATTGCCCTCGTGGATGCTG
>JAMDEO010000171.1 GCA_023483915.1 Actinomycetota bacterium | reverse complement strand
TCCTTGGTAAACTCTGCCATCGCTCTCCTCACGACGTCAAACTTCAAGGTCTCACCCCTAGCCATTGGTCGCTTCAGGCCGATCACTACATGGCGGCGACCTTCGTCCTTGAAGGAGTCTTCTAGGCGACCCGCTTCGTTACGGTAAGACGTCAGCGGCACGCCATCGCCCCAGAAGTGATCAAGAAAACCTGCGACACCATCCTGAAGGAACCGGACCTCTTGAGTGCGCTGAAAGGTGGCTATCATACCCTTCACGTCCTCAAGCCTCAAGGTATTCTGGTTGTTCAAGACCTCGTAAGGATTGGTGATGAGGCCCTCTGGAAGGAGCGTCTTCTTGAGTCGCGGAGAGGTCAGGATCAGAGCGTAGATCCTCGCTGAGACGAGCGAGGATGGTTTGGTCACGGTGGCTTGCATGTGAGCACTTATACCAAACAATGGCTCTTCTGTCAACTTGCTCGATATTAACGTCCCCACACCGCGGCGAACATGAGCAACGGACTGTGACCAACGGACTAGCGGGGAGAACCGGGCGTTCCAGACCAATAAACTGGTCATTTCCCCGCTGTTTCTTGCTCTCGTGGCACTAGGACTTTTAATCCGTCGGTCGAGGGTTCGAATCCCTCCCGGCTCACCAGGGTAACCCGCATGAATACGGGACATCCCCCTTCGGTAGGCGTGAAGTCGCTCGTTTCTTGGGCGAGTGGACTCTCATACCCCCTTCAGGCAATGCCATCTTCGACCCTTTGACGACCACTTTGACGCCCAATCTGACGCGAGATAAGCTTCACCGGGATCAGTGCGCTTCGGGCCTCCATATGGAGAAAGCCCTTGAAGGGCGCCAAGAATCTGAGTATAATTGGAGGTGTGTAGCATCAGGTTGTGGCAAACTCAGCCAGGAGGACATGGTCGTGCCGAGCCATCGCGGTCTCAAGCGCGTCAACTTCTACGTCGATCCAGAGCGTTTGGAGCGGGTGGCGCGGGAGCTCGAATGTCGGCCCGCCGACGTTATTCGTCGCCTGATCGACAACTACTTGCTCGCCAATGACATCGACGAGATACGCCAGCGCCCCGGACCCGGCCCGACGCAGGTCTTTCGCCTCGGATCGGACTACGAGTTGGAACCGCTCCCCGAGGGGATCGAGATTGAGCCTGTGGAATGAACGTCGTTCTCGACACGTCGATTATCATTCCATACCTCGGCAACGTGGCTTACGAGCACTTCGTCTGGTGGCGACTGGCCCGACGTCAAGTCTACGTCTCTGAGGCCAGCGCCATGGAGCTCTTAGCGGGCTCGACTTCGAAGGAGCAGCGCATCAAGGCGGAGGCCATGCTGCACCGGCTGGATGCGGACGGACGCGTGCTCACCCCCCTGAGTGAGGAATGGCGCCGGGCCGGGCTGTTCGTGGCCCGCTACCAGAGCCTACGAGGGCATCTCAAACCAGGCGAACATGTCGCCGATATCCTCATTCTACTCACAGCGGCGCGCTCGGGTGCCGAGTTAGTCACCGAAAACGGCGCCCACTTCCAACTGTGGGCAGAGTTCCTCGCGCAACCGCGCCGCCCCCTCCTAACGGTCCTGAAACGTCAAGAACACTTCAACCGCAGCTAGACGCATCATACGTTGTGCCGTCTTCTCCATTGGCTAGCCCGTCGAGTGCCCAATGCCGAAGCCAAGCGACCCGCTCTTACAGGCGCATTATACATGAGGAAGAGCTCGGCCCGGCGGTGAGCGGAGGTCGGATCACCTACGAGCAGGCCCGCAAACTGCTGATGGCCCGCTAAAAGGTGGCCACCGCAGATGAGTCGCCCGGGGATCGTGCGCGATCACGGCGCCTCGGAGGACCCCGACGATCCAAAGGGACCGGGGCCGGCGCCGTGGACAAGCCCCAAACGGACTAAATCGAAGACCGCACAGAACGGACCTGTGGTGCCAGGTCCGCTGTAGTCTGGCACGGAGATTGCCAGTACGCTGTATGACTCCAGGACGCCGAGTCGTCCTTTCACAATACATTGAAGCGGGGGCTTAGGCACTGTTGAGCCTCCGCTTCCTCATCTTGGACCAACTGTAGACCGGCTGCCGCACCGACGCGTGGCGGGTCACCGTCAGTCGCTACTCCACCCGCATAGTCTTCACTCGCAGCTCCAGCCCCGCGACCACCTCCACGTCAGATCCGCCGCAATCGGGACAGACGTATCCCCGCTCATCTAGCACAAATCGGCATCTACATTGCTGGCACTGCGCTTCCCCTGGCACGGTGTCGACCACTAGCGTCGCATCTTCTGCCACTGTCCCCTTGCGCAAGAACTGGAAATAGTGCTCTAGATGCTCTGGCACAATGCCCCTCAGCGCCCCAACTTCTATTCTCACTTCGAGCACCCGGCCCACCTGATGCTGCTTGGCGCGGGCCAAGACGATGCCCAACATGCTCCGACAGATCGACATCTCGTGCATGCGCGCAGTTTATACCGCGTTAGCCTGTCGCACAACTACCGATCCGAGGTCGCTATCCTACCGCTTTATAATTCTTGAGCATGTGTTTACTATATGATTAGTTATCAACCGGCTATAATGGCGTGGCGGTGTTTTAGCCCGGACGATCGGTACGATCCTTCAAGATTTGGCGCGGCATGCGGGAGGAGGCGGGGATGTCACAGGAGAGGCAAACAATCGTTTCGGAAGCGGACCTTTCTGCAGGAGCGGCCATCCCCTCACATGCCGTTCTCCCCCACGAGCCAGCCGACCGCGCGTACGTTGTGCAGATTGCGGGTCGCCTTGTCCCACACCGCGAGTGCTTGGTCGCGGAGTGGCTGAAGCCCCACCTGATTCAGTGTGCGTTCGATGGGATGCCACCCGTCTTAATCAGGTGTTCACCAACCTTATCGCAAACGCGATCAAGCACACTGTGCGAGGCGAGATCAGGGTTGCCGTCTCGGCCACGCAATCAGAGGCGGTGGTCACCGTTATCGACGAGGGCCCAGGCATTGTCCCGTCGGAGCTAGGCCACCTCTTTCAGCCTTTCTCCCGCCTGCGCTCAGCGCGCGGACAGACAGGCCACGGCCTAGGTCTCTTCATCGCCAAGAGTATCGTCGAGGCTCACGGGGGCCACATATGGGCGGCGCCTGGAGAAGATGCGGTT
>JAMDEO010000002.1 GCA_023483915.1 Actinomycetota bacterium | reverse complement strand
TCTCTCCTTCTAACCAGTAGGAGTTAGAGGTCACGTCTTATGCCCTGCGGGTGCGATACCCACAGGCGGGATCACCTCACGCCGCCGGCCGCGACCGACGACGGCGTGAGACGGATCGGCAGTCCTTCCCCGGTGTCATAACTGTGGACGAAGGACCCCGGATCTCCGTACGTGTCGATAATGAAGTAGTTGCCCTTGATCAAATCGTAGGTGGCCCACCCCCAATCATTGACGCCTCCGATGTCATAAGGCGGATAGTTGAGCGTGTTGGTGACCCGCCAGATCTTTCCGGCATTGTCATACGACTCCGAAATGGTGATGCACCAGGCGTCCTCGTCGATGTAGAAGATGCGACGGCTGTAGGCGTGACGCGCCTTAGGCTTTCGGGTTGCCTCCACTACCCACACCCGGTGCTTTTCGAAACGTATCCCTTCCGGCTTTACAAATTTCCGGCCAACGTACTGCTGGTGAGTCATGGTGTTCGTCGCTCCGAACACGTTGTAAGGAACCAGCATTTCCTTCTTGCCCACCAGTTTGAAGTCAAACCGATCCATGCGGCCGACAAAGCCGAACAGCTCGTCCCAAACAATTACGCCGCCATAGCTGGCGATCGGCACATCGTAGGAGAACTCCGGAGCCTGACGGACGCGGCGCTGTCCCGGCGTGTAGAACCAGACCTTCTGGGTTTCGGCGGTCGCCAGGTAGTAGTTCAGGAACACGGTACCTGCAGATGACGGCGGATCGGTCAGCGTGGCAGAAAAGCCAGAGAGAGCATCGAATGTCTTGGCGCGCATCTTGCCGGCCTTGTCATACCAGGGCCGGACGAGCCAGTGGTCCACCTGCGGCAATCTGCTCATGTTGCCCGCGGTGTCGACCAGGAAGGCATTCGCGAGGAAGTGGGTAACGGCAGGTCCATAGTGCATCTTGTAGTTCCACATCACTTCGTAGCCGTTCTTCGGAATCGGGAAGGGAAGCCCGGGGAAGGGCAGATTCCCCTTGTCGGCCCCCGTCACGGCGTCCCCCATGACCTGCCCGCTCAATTTGACGGTGGTTGCGTTCTTTAGGGTGTTCTCCAAGACCCACGGCGCATAGCGGACGCTCCGGTGCGTCGGGTATACGTCGATCCGATAGTCAGAATGCCTGCGCATGAGGGCCTTGGTCCCCTCCGTCAGCATCGCGTCGTATTCCGCCATGTTCTTGGCATCGACGGAGTAGAGAGGCTTCTCCTTGGCGAAAGGGTCGACGTACCGCTGCGATGTCTTCGGGGTGTAGCCCGCGACCTTCTCGATACCTCCCGTGTAGGCTGGAATGGAACCGTCCTTGTTGCCCGCCACTTCTGCCCCGAACTCGGTCAGGGTCGCGCCGAGTTGCTTGGCCTCGTCCGCCGACACCGCTCCCAACGACGGTTGGGCGAGGAGCAGCGCCGACAGTGCGACCACCCTGAGACTCGCTACCATCCTAAGCTTCTTCATGTCTGTGGCCCTCGGGCAGCGGGTGCGAGACGCTAAAACGACGTCTTGAACTGAAGCTGAACCCAGCCACGGTCGTTCAGGCTCGAGGGGCCGTTGCCGCCGAACCCTTCGTACGCGTCGAGCCCCGCACCCAGCCCGTTGTCCGCCACCCGGCTGGGCCGCCAGTAGTAGCCGTTGTACTGCAGCGAGACGGTGTGCTTGGAGGCGTAGGTCGCCTTGAGGCCGACGGAGTAGATGTGCGATCCCTGCGCGTAGAAGGCGCCCGCGCGATAGGCCGGGTTGCCGTACACACCCGTGGTCCACGAGACCGGCAGGGCAAAGTCGACGCCCGGGAAGACCTGCAGCCACTGGGGGCTGAACAGCATGGCAAACGCCACGGCATCCCGGGTAGACGAGCCGCCCCACTTCGAGCCACCCTGGCCCGTTCCGACGCCGTTGTACAACTCTTCGTTCCCGGTGGCCTCATTCAGATGGGTGTAGGTGACCTCAGCCAGCAGGATCCCGGTGTCCCACAGGTACGAGTCGCCGAGCTGGACAAAGGCGTTGGCCAGGTAGTTGGTGATCGTGCCCGTCGCTCCTTCGTCGGTCGGAACCAGCGCAAGAGTGTTCAGGGCCGTGTCGTAGCGCTGATTGACCTCAAAACCCGTGCTTATCAGGCCGAACGACTTCTCGTAGGTGATGCCGTAGAGCTTCACCCGCTCGGCAAAGGTGTCTTGCAGATGGCCGTTCTTGGGGTTGATCAGCGCCGCCCAGGGGTCAACCTCGTCGAACTGCCTGTAGTAGAAGCCCAGATCGCCGCCGGCCCACTGCGGCGACCAGCTGACCCCCAGACCGAAGTTTCCATTGTTGTTGTCCGGCTCCACCAGGCCGTCGTTCTCGGTGATGCCATACCCGGCCAGCGCGCCCGCACCCTGGGGGCCGTCGAAGAGGATGTCGAAGAAGCCCAGGTACGTTCCTGCCTCAGGGTAGCGGTTGGGCCGATACTCGAAGAAGTACTGGCCGGACACCGAGAGCGAAGGCGACAGCTCCGTGGTCACCAGAACCTGGGTGCGCGGAAGAAAGAGCTCCTTGACCTCAGAGCCCGGCTGAGAGAATCCCTTGATATAATCGATCGGGTGCTGGGAATAGGCAATGTTCGAAAAGCCGAAGAAGAACGCGTTGCCCCAGTACTGCGTGAAGCGCCCTACCTTGAGGTAGGTGGGCATGGCGCCGAGGTCAAAGTTGGCGAAGACGAAGGCGTCCAGCAACTCGGCTCCCTGCATGAAATTGTCTTTGGTGTAGTCCGAATACTCACCGTCATCATAGGAATTCAGCGCGGCGAATGCCGGATGGTTAGGGTTCGTCTCCGCCGTGTCGTCGTAGGCGAAGTCTTTGAACGCGGTTCCCGACACGCGAAAGCCCAGATTCTTCTTACGGACCACCTGGAACTCCATCAGGTCCTGAATCCTGTTGGTTACCATGTCCCCCCTGTCGGAAAACTTGTAGTCCCCCTGGCTGAAGAACAGGTGGTTGCCTATGTTGTCATTCATCTTCTGGGCGCGCCAGCCCAGGGAATACTGCAGCGAATTGTCCAGGTTGATGTCCCAATCCGGACCCGCATCAAAGGTGTATGCCTGTGCAATCCCCACCCACAAAAAGGCGGTGATCGCCGCAGCCAGGGACAACGCTCC
>JAMDEO010000133.1:13905-16432 GCA_023483915.1 Actinomycetota bacterium | reverse complement strand
TCCAGAGAGCCCCGGGCGAAGTCGGCAAGGAGCTCTTGGTCCTCCAAGTACATTCCTATCCGCCGCACGTGAAAGCTCAAGAAGTCGTCCAGGCTGTCCTCGGTATCGAGATACATGAGGGCGCCGGCGCCCTTGTTCGCCTGTCCCGCCCAGCCGCTCACGTTCTTCTCGACCACCACCACTTCGGCGTCGGGGTCTTTCTCTTTTGTGGCGATCGCGGCCGCGTGTCCACCGATTCCCCCGCCGACCACCAGCACATCTGCACCAACTACGGTCTCACCGATGTCGGACAGATTCATGGCTCAGACCTCTCTGCCGATCTCGCACCGGAAATCGCCTTCGATTACCGGTGGATAGTACTTGTCCCAATCGACAACCACTTCGATGCAGTTTCCCGGACAGTTGAGCTCGCACACATTGCATTCCACGCAGTCCTCGGGATAGGCGACTATCGGCCGCTTGACCGCCTCGTCCCAGCGGAGCACATCTGCGAAGCAGGCCTCGTAGCAGGTGCGGCACCCGTTGCACGCTTCTAGATCGATCTTCACCTCGTTCATGCGGGGAGAAGCAAATCGACGGTGGCTAGCCGTACTGGATAGGCTGAACCGCCGCCGCCGCCTGGAAAACTCTTTCATCCAACGAGTAGACAAGAACCTTGTCAACAGGCCACTTGCCGGTACCCTTGACCCACTGAGCCACAGCGCACGGTATCGTGACAACATTGGGATGGGGATGGTACGTCTGATCGGCAACGGGCGCTGAGAAGTCCATCGGACCGTAGAGCGACGTAAGATTCGTCGCCTTCATGGCAGAGACTACAGTCCCCTTGTCGTCTGCGTTCGCGGCCCGCTTGAATACGTCCACCGCCCAACCAAGAAGGAAGATCTGAGCGGCCGTCTCGTCCCACATCTGGCCGGTTGCTGCTTCGTACTTGTCGCACAATCCTTTCGAGTCGAGACCGGTTAAGGGTTCGGTAAACTTGGACCATGGTCCCCACCCTCCTTCGCCGCAGAGGTTGTAGCCAATGTTCCCCAGGGCGGCGACGGCAGCTGGGAAGATCAACGCCTTACTGATACAGACAATCTTGGGCTGGAACGATTGCTGACGGCACTGCTTCCAGAAGTTGGTGAAGTCCGGCGTCAACATTCCTCCGGCCAGAAGCTCGCAACCCTCCTTCTTGAACTTCGAGATCTGGGCGGTATAGTCCTCGGCCCCTGGAGGATAGAGATCGGTGGTCACCACTTGGAAGCCACCTACCTGTCCGAAGACGGTCGGCGCGAATTGCATCCAGGACATCCCGTCGGCGTCATTGGCGAAGATGAGACCCAGTTTGTTGTTGCTCGGGATCTGCTTTAGCGCGCCGATAAAAGCGACCGCGTTCCCGTCCGAAGCCCAGCCGAAGATATAGGTCCACTTGAAGCCTTCTGGCGGAGCCTTGCGCCCCAACGTGAACGCGTGCCACTCACTGAAGCTGGAGAGCGACGGACACTCGAGCGCTTCGGCCGTGTCGGCCGAGGGATTGACCATGTCCGGAGCCCCGACGGAAATCACAAGGTCGACTTTGTCGTTCTGGATCAGGTCGCCCGTTACCTGCGCTGCCCGGTTGGAGTCGGACTGAGCGTCTCGTATGAGCAGTTCGAACGGATGCTTCTTACTGTCGGCGAGCACCACTCCGTCACCGATGGCGTCGGTGAACAACTGGGTCATCAGGTCTACTCCGGTGCCATACGGCGCCAGCGGCCCGGTGATGGGCAAGACGTAGCCGAGCTTTATGGTACGCCCCGCTTCCGGCTGAGTGCTCACCGTGGTGGTCAAGCCGAGGGTCGTGCTCGTGGTAAGCGCGGCCGTCGTGGTCGTCGACGCCACGGTGGTAGTCGTGGTTTCTTCTCCACCGCAGGCGACCGCCAGGCTACCGAACCCAACGCCGAGCCCCGCCGCGCCCCCGGCCATCCCGGCAAGCTTCAGAAACTCCCGGCGGCTGATCTGTTTGCTGCCTTTTTCAGATACGTCGTTTGATGGCATTGCTGACCTCCCCCTTTCGGTCGGCTTTTTACAGCTTGAAGTCGATCCCGCTCGCCCAGAACATGTCTACGTGGCACTCCGTGAACCGCCAGCCCTCCTCGGTGCGACGGGCGATAGCTCGATAACCGCCCCCCACGTCGGCGTGTCTGGCCATGTCCGCGGCCACCGGGATATGGACAGCTATCGCGTATGAAACGAGCCGGGCCTCGTCCCCGTTAACGTCCACATAGATGTTGCCCATGAAATGCTGTGTGCGCTCATACAGCTTTTCCAGATCACCTCTCGGGCCGTCGGCAATGGCCTGACGGCCCACGCGCACCTGCCCGGCGATCTCGAAAATCGCGTCTTCGGTGAATAGGTTAGAGTAGCCATCCCAGTCCCTCATATCGAGGCATCTGGGCATGGCCAACATCAGTCTTCGCAGATCCGACTCGTCCACAAGCCGCTGCAAGATTGCTTGGTCCAATTCCGTTTCTTGGCTCATTTCCCACCTCCCCTGTGAACA
>JAMDEO010000133.1:0-13895 GCA_023483915.1 Actinomycetota bacterium | reverse complement strand
TAGCTGTCCATAGCCCGGTGGCCGCGGACACGTCCGTGTTCTCCTCCTTGTCAAGTCCCATGAGGTTGCTGATGTCCTCTGCCCAGGCGAGCCTCATGAACTGCCAGGCGACGAGTCTTGGGTCTACGTCCGGCCGAATGCTGCCTTGCTCTATCCCCTCGTCGATGATCGCGGCAAGAACCTCGATGTTCCGCCGGTGGCCGTCGCGGGTGTGTTCCCGCAGGCCCAGATCGGGGTCAGAGGTGATGAATGCGAACGGCATGAAGAACAAGCCGTGAGTGTCGCCGGACATATAGGAAGCGTGCGCGGCCCAAATCTCTCGCAGACGTTGAAGCACGTCGGGGTTGCGCGAGGCATGAAGCCACTGAAGCGCCCGCTCGCGCATCGCCGCGCTCGCCGCCTTCAGAATCTCCTCCTTGCTTTCGAAGTGCCGGTAGAGAGCCCCTTCAGTCACACCAACCGCACTGGCGATGCGCGTTATGGTCGCACCCTGGACTCCGCGACCGGCGACAAGCCCCATGGTGGCCTCTACAATTTCCTCGCGCCTTCTCGAGCCGGGAGGACGGCCCCGCCTCTTGTCGGTCACCTTTGCGGTTAAGGGGGTGGGATCGGTGCTTTTCATGGCCTCATGATTCCGTAAGTAAGTATTTACATACATTATTATCATCGCTAGGCCAGGCTATGTCAACGCCCCTGTAGCGGCCCAACGACGCCGGCTCAACGAAGGTGTGTCAGAGCTGCCTACCGCCAAGGGCCTCCAAGATCTTCTCGGGAGTCATCGGCAGCTCGGTAATGCGCACGTCCACAGCGTGGTAGATCGCATTGGCGATAGCCGGAGCGACGGCGTGAACTCCGCACATGCCGACCCCCTTACCCCCGAAAGGACCGGAGGGCGCCGGGTCTTCGTAGAGCACTACCTCGACCTCGGGCATGTCCAGCGGGGAGGCGAGCCTGTATGTATTGAAGTCGCCACCTCGCATGACGCCGTCCGTCGGGCCTATCGCCGGATCCTCGAACAGCCCGTAGCCCAAACCCATGCTGATACCGCCCTGGAGTTGGCCTTCCACAGTCGCCGGGTTGATAGCCCGACCGATATCGTGAACCAGGACCAGTTTCTCGACCTTGACTACGCCGGTACCGATGTCGACCGCGAGGTCGGCGAACGCCGCGCCGACTGGATTAGGGTTGGCCGTCGGATGGTAGGCCTCGATGATCGCAAGACTCCGTGAGCCATCGAGCGCCTTGTAGATGGCGTCGTCCGCCAAGGCTCTCAGGCTAAGAACCGGCGTACCCAATACGAAGTCGGCGGAGCCAGCCGCCTTCAGCCGTATCTCCCTATTCCGAAGCGCAAGTTGGTCCATAGGGACCCCGAGTCTGGCGCTCGCTTCGGCAAGTATCTTTGCCTTGAGCGAGTGAGCCGCGCGGACCACCGCGTTTCCGACAGTGTAAAGGCCTCCGTTGGCGGCCATCCCGCCGTCCCAAAGTTTGCCTTCCGTTTCGCCGTGAACAAAATGGACATCCTGGTAGTCGATTCCAAGCACTTCGGCGATCAACTGGGCGCATGTGCCGAGCAAGTTCATGCCCCCGTCCGGATGGTTGATGATGACCGTGACGGACCCATCCTCGTTGAGTTGCATTTCCAGGTTACGATCGAAGCGCTCGAATGGTTGACCGCCGCTCACATCGTAGTAAGCGGCGACGCCCACACCCCGGCGCACATCGCCGTCCACCTTCGGACGCGCACGCTTTTCCTCCCAGCCAATCTTCTCAGCCCCCAGCCTGATCACTGCAGCATGGGTGTCGGTCTCCAGAGGGAAAGCATGGCCAAAATCTCCCAGTCGCTTAACGTTTCTGAGTCTGAGCTCCACCGGATCCAAGTCGAGCTTCTCGGCGGCCATGTCCATGAGTTGCTCAAGGGCAAAGAAGGCGGGTGGGCCGCCATAGCCCCTGAAGCCCGACGCCATGGGAACGTTCGTATAGACGGCAGTCGCTTTCGCGGAGACGTTGGGGCAGCGATAAAGGCCGGTGAAATCGGCCATGTGGACTACGGTGCACGCGGCGCTCCGGTTGAAATAGGCGCCGCTGTCAACGATCACGTCTTCCTTGACGGCCGTGAGTTCGCCCTTTGCGCTGACGCCTAAAGTACCTGTGATGACATAGGTCTCTCGCGACGCGCAGTTCATGCCGGTCTCCAAACGCGAGTACTCGAGCTTGACCGGCCGGCCCGCCTGTTTTGCGAGGGCCACACAAATCGGGGCCACGCTCCAGTTGGCCTCGCCGAAGAAGCCTCCGGCGTGCTCGCAGATCACGTTGACCTTGGCTTCGGGGAGCTCGAACAGTTCCGCGATCTTTTTCCGGAAGACGAGGGGCCGCTGGACCGGCATCCAGACTGTGAGCTCGCCTGTGGGGGCGAACTCCGCAAGGCAATTGAGCGGCTCGAGCGCTTGGATGAACTGCTTTGAGGTCTTGAAGGTCTCCCCCACGACAACCGGCGCATCCCCGAGCGCCCTTTCGACGTCCCCGCGGGAACCCGCGAATCCGAAGCTACGCGAGACGTTGCTCCCAAACGAATCATGGACTACCGGGGCACCGGGCCGCATGGCGTCAAGAACATCGAAGACCGCCGGCAGCACCTCGTACTCCACATCGATGAGCCGCAGCGCTTCGACCGCCGTCGCCTCATCGACCGCCGCGACGGCGCCCACGACATCGCCGACAAAGCGAGCCTTCTCGCTGATGACGTACATGTCGTTGATCTCATTGCTCGTGTCGTGAAGCCCCCAGTCCTGGACGCTGGGGTTGAATGGTTTCTGCGGGATGTCCTCCCAGCTGATCACGGCAAGAACGCCTGGCAGCGCCTGGGCCCGCGATTTGTCGATCGAGCGGATGTTGGCGTGGGCGTGCGGACTGTGAAGTAGCTTGCCGACGAGCATGCCCGGCTCGCACATGTCGACCGAGTATTTTGTTGCCCCGGTTGCCTTGTTGACTGCGCCGTAGGCGGGGAGACGCCTGCCGACTACGGAAAGGTCGGTGCTCATGTGCCAGCCTCCTTCCTCAGCACATCGGCAGCCGCCAACACGGCGTCGACGATCTTAACGTATCCGGTGCACCGGCAAAGGTTGCCGCCCAAGCCTTCCTGGACTTCCTCCCGGGTGGGGCCCGGATTCTCGTCGAGAAGGGCCTTGGCCATGAGGATCATCCCCGGGGAGCAGAAACCGCACTGTATGGCGCCGTAATCAACGAAAGCCTGCTGGATGGGATGTAGCTCACCCGGCTTCTTGCCGACACTTGCCGCCAGGCCTTCGATGGTGAGGATCTCTTTGTCCCGCGCGGCGATCGCAAGTGCGGAGCAAGATAGGACAGGCTTTCCCTCCACCAGGACAGTACATGCGCCGCATTCGCCCACCCCACACGATTCCTTGGCGCCGGTGAGTCCCAGTTCCTCGCGCAAAAGCTCAGAGAGGGTCATGTTCGGGGTCACGATGGCATCATGGGAAAGACCGTTGACCTTGAAGGTCAGGACCTGCTTCTTCATCTCGTCACCCCTTCCCCGGACGGGCCTCGGTCTGCCCCCCAATTCGCCGCCGAAACACGTGCTCTCCCCGCCGCCTTGTGCAGCGCTCGGGCAACCAGCACTTCGGTTGTGGCCCTTCGATACTCCGCGGTGGAACGCAAGTCATCGATAGGCCGAGTTTCACGGGCAGCAGCAGCCGCTGCAGCGCGAATCAACTCGTGCGTCATCTCCTCACCCTCAAGTAAAGCTTCAGCCATCTCGGCGCTGAACATGGTGGGGGCGACTGCACCGAGCGCAATGCGCGCCTGCTTGCACAGACCATCCGCAATGACGACCGCTGCCGTCACCGTTACCTTGGCGATGTCCGCATGGGTCCGCACCAGGTTGAGGAAGGCGGCCCCATGTCCCTTCGGGATCGCCGGCACCTCCACCCCGGTCACGATCTCGCCTGGGCCAAGGGCGGTACACCCATAAGCCGGGTAGAACTCGGGTAGCGGGACTCGCCGCTCGCCCTTGGGGCCTGCGACCAGGATTCCCGCGTCGTAGGCAGCCAGCGCCGGCGCCACATCCGAAGCCGGCGTGGCGACGCAGAGGTTGCCGACTGCCGTGCCCATGCACTTGGCCTGGACCGAGGTGATCTGATGGATGGCGTCGTAGAGAGCGCCAAACCCAACCCGAAGGTCCTCCCATCGCTCGAGCGCGTGAAGAGTGGTCATGGCTCCAAAATCGATCCCGCCGGCGGTTGACCGGCGCATGTAGTCCAGTCCATTGACCCGCTGCAGGCTCACCACCTGTGTTACCTTGACCGTGCCTGCGCGCATGCGGGGTATCAGGTCAATTCCTCCGGCCAGGACCCGGGCCTCATCACCGTGGTTGTCGAGCAACTTGCTTGCCTGCTCGACAGTGGCCGGCTCGTAATACTCAAAAGGAGGAAGTTTTGAAGCGCTCATATGGGACATTCCCTCTGCCGCCGTTAATGGTCAATGTTCCCGGTTCTTGGACTCAATGGGGTTCGAGGTGGAGTGCGTGCGCAAGGCGGGCGAGCGAGGGCGTCGTCACCCCCGCAAGAATGGCACGCTCTCTTACCTTCTGCCTGAGTGAGAGGGGATAAGGCCCGCTCTCTCGGCCCATCTCCGGGTTGATCTTGCAGTGGGGCCGCATGCCGGTCATGAGCCGCACGATACAGTAGTTGTCGCGGTCGCAACACCGGATCTCGTCGACCCGGCCTTCTCGCGCCTTGTTGGGCCATTCCGGGTCGGCGAGTAACGGTCTTCCCAGGCTGATCATGTCCGCGTGCCCAGCCGCCAGCGCATCGGCCGCGCGGTAGGGATCGTGGATGGAGGGCACCACAATGGGAACACGGAGCTCCTGTCTGAACGCCTGGGGTTCGCCGTGCTTGAGTAGCGCTCCGTCCTCCGATGGCACGCTCAGCCTTTGGTTCTCATAGGTGCCGTCACTCAAGCTCAGATAGTCCACGCCTGCCCGCTCCAGCGCCAACCCGATCTCTAAACAATCTTGGATGCTCAGGCCGTCATCGAGATGCTCGTTGCAGATCAGCTTGACGCCCATCGGATAATGGTCGCCGACCAGCTCCCTGGTCTTCTTGACGATGTTGAGCAGAAAGCGCATGCGGTTCTCGGGGCTGCCGCCGTAGTCGTCCGTCCGCTTGTTGCTCCGCTGAGAGAGAAACGATGTCACAAGGTAGCTCATGTGGGCGCCGATCTCCACGCCGTCGAACCCGGCCTGTCGAGCAATCACTGCGGACATGGCGGTCTCGTCCTCAAGGGCGACGATCTCCGGGACGGTGACCTCCCTCGGCATCTGCATCGTCCGTCCCCCGGGAACGGCCATGATCTCCGGGAACGAGTCTTCCGGGATCACCAGCGGTATGACCGAGGGTGCGATCGGCTGCAACCCGCCGCGAGAGCTACCCAATCGGCCGAAGGAGGTCATGGGCTCGGCGAAGATCTTCGTGTCGTGGGTATGGACGGCGTCGACCAACCGGCGTAGCGCCGGAACCGCCTCCTCGATATCCAGGCGGTAGCCGCCGCCATAGGGCGATTCCTTCCATGCCCGTCTTGTCGATACGCACCCGCCGAGGACGATCAGTCCGACGCCACCCTTCGCCCGGGCTACGTTGAAGGCAATTGTCTGCTCAGTCGGGTATCCCTCGGGGCTCCCATCTTCCACGGCCATCGGGCTGAGCACGATTCTGTTCTTTATTTCGACGGAACCGAGCTTGATCGGCTGAAAGAGCGGCGCGAGATGGCTGGGAGTCTCCACAGTGTTCCTTCTTCTAGTTCACTATGCCGGCATGAGGTGAGTCCGGCGGCGGCACAAGCCGTCGCCGGACCAGGGGACCTCAATATACGTAAGGGACCGGTGCAACTACCGGAGGCTTGGCGGAATCTTTCGGGAAGCCGAGCGCGGACACGGTGGCCGGTTCGAAGGGCCACTTCGTGCCCTTGACCCACTGGTGCGCCCCAAGGCATCCCTTAACCACGTTGGGGTACGGCCGGAAGCTCTCTACGGCGAACGGGTTGGCGTCGACCGGAGCAGTGAAGTCCACTGGGCCGCCCACGGCTTCCAGCTTCGCGGTCTTGAAGGCATCGATGATCGCGTTCTTGTCATCCACGTTGGTGGTGCGCTTGAGGGCATCGAAAGCGATCTCGTACCTATCCATGGTGCTGCCGATGGAGGGTACCCACTGCTGCCCGGTATCCTTCTCATACTGGTCGGAAAGTTGCCCGCAGGTCATGCCCGTGATCCAGTCGGTAAACGGCCAAGTACGGTTCCAGCCGCCCTCGCCCATGAGGTTGAGGCCTGCAGCTCCGAGCGCCTCGATCGCCTTCGGAAAGCCGATGGCCAGGCTCATGCTGGGGACCTTGGGATGGAAGCCTTGCTGTAGGCTCTGCTTCCAGAAGTTGGCGAAGTCAGGTGTGGGAACGGCGCCGCTCAAGACGTCACAGCCCGACTTCTTGAACTGGGTGATCTGGTCGGTGAAATCTTCAGCTCCCGGCGGATATAGAGCGGGAGCGACCACCTGGTACCCCATCGCCTCATAGACCGGCGGGGCTCCGGTCTTGGGGTCGGCCTGGGCTTGGCCGTCGGCGTCGTTGGGGAACAAGAGGGCGATCTTCTTGTTATTGGGCACCTTGTTGAAGGCGTCGGCCAGGCACTGGTGTATCTGCCCAGCACCCAGACAGTGAAGATAGGTCCACTTCATCGGTTTCTTCCCCGCCAGATCGTAGCCGCGCCCCATGACGAACGCCTCCCACGGATCGTTTTGACCGATGAACGGACATCCAAGCGCTTCGGCTTGATCGGCCGCCGGATTGCAGATGGAAGGACTCCCGCCGCCCAGGAGGATGTCGACCTTGTCGTTTACGATCAGATCGCCCGCGACCTGGGCGGCTCGGGCCGAATCGGATTGAGCATCGCGGAGCAGGATACTAATGGGATGGTTCTTGCCGTCGCCGCAGACAAGGCCGTCTTTGAATGTCGCCTCCACGAGGTTCTTCCCCCATTCGTCGGCGGCAGCGAGAACAGCGAACATGCCGGTGATAGGCATGTCCACGCCGATCTTGATCTCCCGGCCGGTCTCAACCGCAGCACTCACCGTGGTCGTGCTGCCTTCGACGCTGGTGGTGGTCCCAGCAGCGCCGCTGGTCGTGGTCGCCAAAGCGGCCGTGGTCGTAGTGGTGGTCTCTTCGGCCCCGCAGGCTGCGACCAGGCCCCCAAGCCCGCCCGCAAGCCCCGCTGTGGCGCCGGCTATCCCGGCCAGTTTCAGGAATTCGCGACGACTAATCGATTTGTCTAGCATCGGACCCCTCCCCCTAATCAGTTGCTCGAAATGCGTTCGTGTTCGGTTACAGGTGGGCTATGACGTCGTCGACGGTCGTCACCAGCCCCCACATGCGCATCATCTTGTTCAGCACTATTTCGGCGCAGTCGGCGTCCCGCTCTGGGGCGCCGGTGGCATCCCGGGGCACCACCACCGAGAACCAGTGGTTGGTGAACTGGAGCACGGAGTTATAAAGGGTCGAGTGGGCGGTCCACCCGGTGAGCACGATGTCCGTTACACAGAACTGGCGCAGGTACTCTTCTAGATGGTTACCGGTGAGCGGGCTGTGTCCGGTGTGATAGAAGACGGGCTCTTCGGGTAGCTTTCCCATCTCCGGCATGATCTCGCAACCTTCCGCGAGTTCCGGGTTGTTGAGGTAGCCCTTGGGCGCCGTGAACTTGCTCATCTCGAAGATGAAGCCCCACTTGGGCAGATAGTTAATGGGGTCCGAGATCACGCTCACAAAGATGACCGGAAGTTTCTTCTCGCGAAATGCGGCGATGAGCTTCTTCTGCATCGCGATCGTGTTCAGCTCGTCCATCGCCTTTTTCTCTTGGGCGTAGGGAGCCCCGGAGAACTTCCCCGAGCCCGCGATCCCCATCTGCATGTGGTTGATGACGAGGGCGGGCCGGCCCGTGAAACTCCACTCAGGGACTTCCCACTTGCCGTCCGTCCAGCCCGGGATGATGTGTTCCAGATCTGCCACTTGGCGTCCTTTCCTCCTGTTCTTGCGATATTGCCCGTGATGCCTTCAGGGCACCTGATGGAGATCCAGGCGCCGGTTGTCCTTTTTACAGGGGGCTCGGGCCACGGTGGCCCGGATCTCTTTCTGACGGTGGCCCGGTTCGCCCCAAACGACAGTCACCTCGGTCCCTGTCACGCCGTACGCGAGGTCGATGACCGTCAGCGAGAGCATCTTTCTGAAGTAGTAGCTGTAACCGGGGTTGCTGGAGATACCCACGAGCTTGCCGTCCTTCAGCACCTTGTTGTACTGGCATACGTGATGTTGCACGGTCGGGATGTCCATGAACTGATAGTGCTCGCCGGGTTCGAACATCGAGGCATAGATGTCGACTACGTCGTCCTTGTTGTACTCGAGGGTGACGATGCCGCGTTTCGGAGAGGCCATCTCCGCCTCGAGCGCCCTTCGGCCCACGAAGTCGTGGTCGAACTTGATGTTCTTGCCCCAACCCAGCTCGATCGGGCTCCGGTGATAGTCACGGATATCTTCCGACTCGAAGCTCCCGCGGGTAGGCGCGTACAGGATCGGCATGTGGTAGCGCTCGACCATGTAGGCGTTGTAGGCCTCAGAGTAGTCGTAGCCGCCCACTGCCATCACAAAGTGGTAGGCGGATGTGGGGAAGCAAGCCTCCAGGTGGTTGATCATCGCCGTCCTGAGGCCCAGCTGCCGTATGCCGTAGTCCTGGCCGGCTTCCATGATGGCCGCATGCACCTTCAGTCCGTCATCAGCCGGTCCCTGCAGTTCAAAGCCCACCTCACCGGACATCCCTTGGCGAAGCGCCAGTACTTCCACCTCGGCAATACGGATGGTCTTGAAGTGCATGAAAGGTACGTCGCGGACGCTCTCGCCGCACGCTTTCTCGATGACCCGCAGGGAATACGGGCCCTGAACCTGATACTTGAAGATGTCGGGACGCATCATCTCCATGTCGCATTTGTTCTGCTCGAACTGGAAGCCGCACCACCACGTGGGGATGCTCTGCGTGCAGAATTCGTCGGCGCCAAGGCGCAGTACAATCCCTTCGGTCACCACCTTTCCGTACCCGTTGCAGTTGATCATGTGCTTGGCCTGGCCTACAGCGAAGTTCTCGAAAGAGTTCACCGAGAGACCGCGCAGGAAGGTGAACGCATCCGGTCCTTTGAAGGTGGCCGTCCAGAGATACGACCAGTCGCCGATGTAGCAGGTATTCTTCCAGGACAACTGCTCGTCCATCCAGTCGGTGTACTCCGGTCCGCCCCAGCCGCCGGTGTAGAAGCCGGGGACATTTCGAGCGATTTGGGGGAGGCTCATGCTCATACGCTTGCCGGACTCGGCCGGTCTACAGATGCGCGATCACGTCGTCGGTAGTGGTGACGAGCGCATACATGCGCATCATTTGGTTGAGGACTATTTCGGCGCAGGCCGCGTCACGCCCGGGGGATCCCGTGGAGTCACCCGGGACGACCACCGAGTAGTACATGTCCGTTGCCTGAATGACCGAGTTGTAGACGGTGGAATGGGCCGTGAAGCCGGTTATCACCAGGTCGGTCACGCCGTGGCGCCGCAATAGGTCGTTCAGATTGGAACCGGTGAAGAGGCAGGTCCCCGTGTGGCCAAGAAGCGGTTCCTCCGGTTGGCGGCCCAGTTCCGGAATGACTTGAGCCATTGCCGCCACTTCGGGGTTGTCCAGGTGACCGTGCGGAGCGCAACGCTCGAGCATCTGGAATATGAAGCCCCATTTCGGCACGTACCCCACCGGATCGGGAATCACGCTGATGAAGATCACAGGGAGATTCTTGTCGCGAAATGCGGCCAGTAGCCTCTTCTGATTCGCGATGATCCCGGGATGCGAGTCCAGGTAGGCCTTCTGCTGCTCGACGGGGGCGCCGGTGAAACGGCCGGTGCCTACTATCCCCTCCTGCATGTGGTTGATGATGAGGGCGGGCTTGCCATCGAAGCTCCATTCGGGCACCGCCCAGTCCCCCGTGGACCAGCCAGGTATGTCGGTATCAAGCTTGGCGCGGTCGAACATTCTCTCTCCTTGTCGACTCGGTTAGGCGCGTGCGTCTTTCACACATGCGCCACGACAGCCTCGGTGGTGGTGACGAGGGAATAAGTGGGTGCGAGGATGTCGAAGGTCACTTCTTCGACCTTCTTGTCGGCCTCCTCCATCGTCCAGCCCTCCGGCAGCGTGACCCGAGGCACGAGCACGCAGGTGGCATCGCGGGGGATCACGACGTTGTACCAGAGGTCGGAGGCCTGCAGGGTGGAAGTGTAGACCACCGAATGGCCGGCAAAACCGCAGAACACGATGGTGTTGACTCCCCGCAGCTTCAGCCAGATGTCCAGCCCCGACATAGTGAAGGCGCCCAGGTTCCAGTTGATAAGCACGCCCTCCTCCGGCCGCCGGTTCATCTCCGGCATAACATCGAGCGAGTGGCGGGTCTTCTCGTCGTGCAGGATGTCCATCTCCAGTCCGGAGGCCCGCATCTCTTCGTAGATATGGCCGAACACCGGAACGGTAGCCAGGGCGCCTGTCGAGTGCGCGTTCACGAAGCAGATGGGAAGCTGCTTCTTCCGGAAGGCGGCCAGAAGGTCCTGGATGCGGTCGATCATCCCCGACTCCCGGATGGCGACAATCGCATCCCCACCCCAGTTCGGGATCATAGTCTGTGACCCCGCCAGGCCGTTCTGCATGTGCATAAGCACAAGCGCGGGTTTGCCCGGCATTTGCCATTCTTTCATCCGCCCGACCTCTGTGGCTCGCACAGCGAGTCATTGAATTCGTAGAGCAAGCCAATCTAACCGCTGCAGGCCGGCCATGTCAAGAGCAGCCCGTCGATGTGCTACACTCGACTCATCTGATGAGCCATACTGCGTGGGAGGACTGCGTTGAGAGCAAGCGGCCGGGCAATCGACGAGCGTACAACCCAGCCAGAGGGGGCCGTTGAGAGCGGGGGCGGCGTCCGGGCTCTAGAGAGGGGCCTGCAACTCATAAGGTGCTTCGACACGGAGCACCCGAGTTGGCGGATAGCCGACCTGGCGCGAGCCGTAGGACTTCACAAGGCGACGGCGAGGAGGCTCGTGAAGACTCTCGAGTCGGAAGCTTTCTTCGTCCTTGACCCTGACTCCGGGGAATATCGTCTGGGCTCCGCCCTCATGCCGGTCGCCTACCTCGTGAGTTCTCACCGCCAAATTGTGCAGATTGCGCACCCGCACCTAGAGCAACTGGCGGCGCAGACCGAGGAGACCGTTGGGCTGAGCGTCTGGACAGATGGAGGGATAGTTTCCGTAGAGCATGTCCCCACCATCCATTTCTTCAAGCCCGCCCTGCTCCTCGGCAACGTGTCCACGACATACGGCACCACCCACAGCAAGATCTTCCTGGCTTTCGGACCGGAGGAGCGGTTGTCGAAACTCTCTTTCGGCGATCGGGGTCATACCCTGACACTGGCTGAGGCAGCCAGAGTGCAGGAGGAGCTTCAACAGGTGCGTGAATCAGGGATCGCCTACGACCTCGAGGAGCGCTCGAAAGGTGTGTGTGCGGTCGGCGTACCACTCAGGGATAGCACTGGCGAGGTGGTTGCCAGCATCGCAGTGGTCGCACCGCCCGATCGCTTCGGTCCGGCCCAGAAGGAGTCGATCTCGGCCCTCATACGAGAAACGGGCATGGCCATTTCCGGGGAGTTGGGGTTCAGGTAGCGGGCCTACGCGAACGACCCCAGAACGGGCGCCATGCTAAATTCCTAGGCCAGCCTTCCCAGGTTTCCTGCCTAGTTACTTAAGCGGCCTGCGAGTGAGAGGGAACATGCCACAAACACGGAGAAGCCACCACCCAGGCGGTCCCCACGAGATTGCTGAGGGCGTGTACCTGCTCGAGGTAGGCAAAGGACTGATGCGGTCCAACGTCTACTTCGTCGGCTCTGGTTCTTCCTGGGTTCTGATCGACGCCGCCTCCGCGGGACACGAGCAGCATATTCAGGAGGCTGCGGCTTCCTTATTTGGCGCGATCCCCCGCCCCCAGTCCATCCTGCTGACTCACAGTCATCCCGATCACGCGGGTTCAGCGCGTGCCCTGGCGCGGAGGTGGGATTGCCCCGTGTACCTTCACCCCGCCGAGATGCCCATGGCCTCGGGTGACATCGCACAGTTCAGGCCGTACGCCAATCCTCTCGACCGCTGGCTGGTCTTCCCTTTGCTTCGCCTCATGGGGCGGAGGCGATCCAAGGCCATTCTGGCTGCGGCTAGTTTTGCGGACGTCACGCGCCCGCTCAGCTTGAGCGCCGAGCCTCCCGGGCTCCCTGATTGGCAGGCGGTGCCCACTACAGGGCACACCCCCGGACATGTGGCCTTCTTCCGTGAACCTGACGGAGTCCTTGTCGCCGGCGACGCCCTTGTGACCGTGGACCTCAATTCTCCGCTCGGCTTCCTTGTTGGTGGACAACGAGTATCCGGGCCGCCTTGGTACACAACCTGGAATAGGAGTGCAGCCAAATCGTCCGTGGCTCGGCTGGCGGGACTCGAGCCCTACATAGTCGCAGGCGGGCACGGGCTTCCCATTTCGGGGCCGGACACAGCAACACGCGTACACGAATTCTCCGCTCGGTTCTCACGTGGCGCCATATAGCCAGAAACCTGGAAGACCGCCGGACGCAGTGGGTGTGCCCTTCCTGCGCCGTGTCCCCCTCCCCGCAAGGTGTCCCTTCCCCGCGCGACGTCCCCTGCCCGCGCGACGTCCCCTGCCCGCGCGGTGATATGTTCTTTCGTGAGTTGGGTAAGTCCTCTGAGTGTTTCCAGCACCTCGAGGGAGGAAGGCGAAATGGGCATTCTAGACGGCCTCGAAGGTATGGCCGGGAGTCAAGGTGGCAACAAGATCGGGGGACTGGGCGATAATGACGTCTCCGCCGTGGTCACCAATCTCATGGGCGAGGGAGGAAAGCAGCTCCCGGGCCTTCTCGAGAAGTTCCATGCCGGTGGTTTCGGCAACCTGGCTCAGTCCTGGGTCGGAAAGGGGGCCAACCTGCCGGTCAGCGCAGACCAGATCAAGTCGGTCCTTGGTTCCGACGCAGTTGCGCAGATTGCAGCAAAGCTGGGAATCTCCCCCGATCAGGCAGCTGCGAAGGTCTCAGCGGTTCTGCCTCAGATAATTGACAAGCTGACTCCCGATGGGGTCGTGCCGGATCCCGAAGCAGTATCGCAGAAGCTGATCGGGCTACTGAAGCAGTAGACATCGCACCCTAACATCCTTTGGAGTGGAGGTAAGTGATGGTCAGTGCAAGTGACGTGATCGGGCGAAAAGTGGTGATACGCCAGGGCGGACAGGAGGCCGGGAAGATAAAAGACGTGGTCGTCGACTCCACCGGCAGGCAGGTCCTCGGATTCGTTATCTCGGGAGGTCTGATCGGCGGCGCCAGGGTGGCCCCCTGGGCAGCCCTGCAGGCCATCGGGCCGGATTCAGTCATCTTGACGGCGGCCGACAGCATGGTGAAGGCCGGCGACGCCCCCGATATCAAGGCCGCGCTGGACAAAGACCTCGAAGTGCGTGGGCTCAAACTACAGACCACTCAGGGGAAGGACCTCGGCAAGATCGAGGACTTCAGGTTCGATGAGCGTACCGGCGTGGTTGAAGGCTACGAGCTGGCGGGCGGTCTTTTTTCACACAGGTCCTTCCTCCCCACGCCGATCTCTCTCGAGCTCGGAAAGGACCTGGCCTTTGTCGCTCCGGAAGCAGAGAGCACTATTCAATCGTCCTAGGAGAAGACCGTGTCGTCCAGAAAGATTATTGAGATCGACCGCGACCTCTGCGACGGTTGCGG
>JAMDEO010000148.1:38319-57541 GCA_023483915.1 Actinomycetota bacterium | reverse complement strand
AAGCTCGATATCCTTTGGGTAGTTCTTGCTGGAGGATTAATCTCCGTGATAGTGGGTCTGTTCTGATCGGTCCTGGACACCCTTTCGCGCCATGAGTGTGATGATCGAGACCCATGGCGTTAGTAAGGCCTTCGGCAGCACAATCGCTCTGGATAGAGTGAATATCGCGGCCGAAGGCGGCCGGGTGCTGGCTTTGCTCGGACCGAATGGAGCCGGCAAGACCACCTTGGTCCGCGTGCTCACCACCCTACTCCTGCCTGACGCTGGTTGGGCCAAGGTGGCCGGATTTGATGTCGTCAAAGACGCGACCCGTCTGCGCTCATGCATCGGCTTGGCAGGTCAGTACGCGGCTGTCGACGAGACCATGACCGGCAGGGAAAACCTGGAGTTGGTGGGACGCCTTTACCATTTGGAAAAGAAAGTCAGGCGGGAGAGAGCCCAGCACGTCCTCGAACTGTTCGGCCTTGGTGAAGCCGGAGACCGGCAGGTGAAGACCTACTCCGGCGGCATGCGCCGGCGTCTCGACGTGGGTGCCAGCTTGGTCGGCCGGCCTCCGGTGCTGATACTCGATGAGCCCACTACCGGTCTTGACCCTCGTTCGCGTCTTGATTTGTGGCAATTCATCGAGGGCCTTGTAGCCGATGGCACCACGATCCTACTGACCACGCAGTACCTGGAGGAGGCGGACCGTCTCGCTCACCAGATCGTTGTGCTCGATGTCGGCAGGGTCATTGCCGACGGCACTTCGGACCAGTTGAAGAACCAATTGGGAGGAGATGTGGTCGAGGCTAGGGTCAGCGACGGTTCTCAGCTTAAGGCTGCAGTTTCGATTTTGGCAGCGCTCGACGAAGCCCGCCCCCAGGTTGACGAGAGCCAACGCAGGGTTTCCGTACCCACCCACACTGGGGCGCAGACTCTCATCACTGCGGCCCGCATGCTGAGCGAAGCCGGGATTTCGCTCGATGACCTTGCCTTGCACCGGCCTTCCTTGGACGACGTGTTTCTCGCGCTTACCGGGCATATGGCGGCTGAAACCGCGCCCGAATCAGGTGCCGCCAGCCAGCCTCCCAGGCGGAGCATATTTAGACGAAGAAGGGCATCATGAGAAGTCCTGAGCTTGAAACCCCCACGCCACCCGTGATCGGATGCCGGGTCGCCACGCCCATGACTCCCCTCCTGGCGCTGGGAGACATCGCGGCTGTGACCCGGCGCTACATCACGCATTTTTGGAGGGTCCCGCAGCTTCTCGTGTTCTCGATCATCCAGCCCATCATGTTCGTGCTTCTCTTCCGGTATGTCTTTGGCGGCGCCATCAAGGTGCCGCAATTCAACTATGTCGACTACCTCATGCCCGGCATCTTTGTGCAGACCGCACTTTTCGGGGGGGCAGGCACCTCTATCGGCCTGGCTTTCGACCTCAAGGGCGGGATCATCGATCGTTTCCGCACGCTGCCTATGGCCCGCTCAGCCGTACTGGCCGGCCGGACCACGGCGGATCTTTTCAGGAACGTCATGGTGATTGTCATCATGCTGATCGTCGGCACCCTGGTGGGGTTCCGCTTTCACGGAGGCATAGCGGACGACCTTCTCGGTGTGCTGCTGGTCCTCGCCTTCGGCTACGCGTTCTCCTGGCTCTATGCGACGATAGGCCTGCTGGTCAAAGACCCGGAAACGGCGCAGACTGCCGCTTTCCTACCGCTCTTCCCTTTGGTTTTCGCCAGCTCGGCCTTCGTCCCGGTGAACACCATGCCTTCCTGGCTGCAAGCTTTCGCTAAGCACCAGCCTGTGTCGCTGGCCGTCAACAGCTGCCGTGCGCTATTCAATAACGAAGCGGCATGGGGCTACCTTTGGCAGCTCCTGATCTGGATCGTCGCCATGTGCGTCATCTTCATCCCGCTGGCCGTGCGGGCTTACCGCAGGGTATAACAGACCGCAGGGTATGACGGGGCCGCAGAGTATAACGGGGCCGCGGGTGCGACTGGGCGCATCGCATCGCGCCCGCACTGCGCACCCCACTACTCCGGCACTGCGCCGGCGATCATGGTGCCCTCAATCGATGGGTTCCGTCTCGTCGGGCTCGCCGGAAAAAGAGTCCAACCGCTGAACGATGCTCTCCAGCATTTCTTCCCGAGCCTTGAGGTGCTCCTTCAACTCCCGAGAATCCGTGTTGGCGATCTCGAAGAGCATCGCTTTGCGATAACGATCGATGATGAAGCGTATGACCTCGATCTCCTTCATGCTGAGAGGAACGTCGTACGTCATTATTGGGCTCCTTTCGCGTTGCGACCACACACCTGCCTTTTACCCCGAAGCGCGAATCTTAGGCGTACAAGCGCGTCCCCGGTCACGGAGGGCCGACTCTGCCCATCAATGAGGGCTGTATCCTCCGTCCACGAGAAGGGTCTGGCAGCTCATGAAATCGCTGTCCTCAGAGGCCAGGAAGAAAGCCGGTCCGGCCAGATCCTCGGGAAGCTCGTTTCGCTCTTTCAGGGCTTGGCCTTCGCGGCTATGCACCCACCAATCCGGATAGTCCTTGGTTAGGGCGATCTGGGCATTCGAAACGGTGAAGCCGGGGGCAAGAGCGTTCACCCGGATTCCAAACTCGCCCAATTCCTTGCCGAGGGAATTGGTGAAGCCTATGACGCCGCCCTTGCTTGTCGTGTAGTGGATGAAGCCCGGCACACCCTGATAGAAAGTGCTGGAGCTGAGGTTGATGATCTTCCCGTATTTCTGGGCTTTCATGTATGGGACAACCGCCCGCGCGCAGAACCACATGCCGCGAACATTCACGGCGAGCATGTGATCCCATTCCTCGGGAGTCCACTGGTCGAAGGGCCGCCACTCCCCCATGGTCCCGAAGAAGGCGGCGTTGTTCACCAGGATCTCGATCCTGCTTCCGAATGCGTCGGCCACCTTCTTCACGGCAGCCTCCGCCTGCGCGAGATCGGTGATGTCACAGCCAACGGCGATGGCAATACCGCCTGCGGCCTGAATCTCCTCGGCTACCTTCTCCGCACCGGCCACGTTGATATCGAGAACCGCCACCTTCGCGCCTTCAGCCGCAAAGCGAAGGGAGATTGCCCGACCGATGCTGTTTGTGCCCCCTCCGCCCGTGATTATCGCCACTTTGTCTTTGAGCCGTTGCGCGGCCAGAGGTTTTGCGCTCACGATGACCGTCCCCTATTGAAGTTTGCGATGTTGATGCCTCATCGTATCGCATGCCGGGGCGATGTCGCCGGGCATGTATCCTTGGCGGAGAAGCTTGGTGATTCGTTCGATTCCTTCAGGGGTGACCAGGTGAGATACAGCGAGTCGAGCATGGGACGGGTCTTCGTCCTTAGGATGGAAGATGGCGACGTCATGAATGACGCGCTACAGGAGTTTGCCCGAGCCCATAGAGTTGAAAGGGCACTTGCCTTCTATGTGGGGGGCGTGGCCGACGGAAGCAGGATCGTCGTGGGGCCCGATGAAACAAACTCCAATGGCATTATCCCGCTGCTGCACACCCTACACGGTTCCCAGGAGTCGTTCGCTGTGGGGACCCTTTTCCCTGACGAAGACGGAAGACCGGTCCTCCACATGCACACGGCTTCCGGTCGCGAGGGAGGAGCATCTGTCGGGTGCACCCGAGCCGGAGTGCAGACTTGGCTCGTGGGGGAAGTGGTGATGGTGGAATTGGTGAACACGACGGCCATGCGCAAACTGGACCCGGCCACAGGCTTTCAGCTCCTGGACGTCTAGCGGGACTTAGAGCCTATCCCGATAGGCCTTTAGGCCCGTGTCCGGGTGGCCCCAAGGCGCGGTCTCCACTGCCGGGCTGTTCCGGTCAACCGCCGGATCACAGCACGCTTCAGCCATGGCCGGACAGCAAAAAACCCAGCACCACGGTGGCTAAACCGAGCGCCAGCGCCACCGGCTGAAGCCAATGCCGAACTCCTCCGGCCGACAGGTTTGCCAACACCCAGCCGGTGAATAGCACTCCCGCCTCCACCGACACCAGCCGTCCACGCGAGTTGTTCACCACCACCAGCGCAGCAGCCGCGATCAAGAGCAATCCCAGAAGAGCGAGCAGCGCCGTCCCCGCCCAGCGAGGGGTCCCAATGGTGCGCCGCCCTGGCATAGCGAGATTGAGCATGCGGGCGCCAACCGAAGCGGCCCCGATCCCGACAACGATTTCTACGACGATCAGAGACGTGCGAACCGAATCCACATCCTCGCTCCAGCGTCCCCTCCCACAACACTCTGGCAAGGTACCATGAACTGAAGCACGGCAAATCCGCGGAACGATGCTTGAGAGAGGCCGCGTCAAAAGGCGTGTCTTGCCACTGTCGATTTGGGGGGTTCTGCGACATGTTTCATCTCGATTCTTGCGGAAGGCCCAACAAGCGCCGGATCACAGCCTGGAGCACGGCCTCCGCTGTTGCAGCCGGGGCGCTCACCCTGTTGATGCTAACCGCAGCCGGCTGCGGGACATCCGACGGTGGCGGCGGAGGTGGAGGCGGAGGCGATACGGAATCTACAGTCACCTCCATTTCTGAGTCGATAAGCCACCCGGCCGGCGGCGACCAGATCGTTCTGCAAGTCAAGAGCGGCGGAGGGTTCGTCCCGGTCGAATACAACCTCACCAACCTTCCCGAATTCAGCCTGTATGGAGACGGCCGTGTGATCGTCAGCGGCCCGGTCATCGCCATTTACCCGCCACCCGCGCTTCCCAACCTGCAGACTGTGGTCATTCCCGAGGAGACCGTGCAGGCTCTACTGTCCGCGGCGCGGGAAGCAGGCTTATTCAATAATGGCGTTGATTACGGCCAACCCGGCATCACCGACGTAGCCACCACCACGTTCATCGTCAACGCGGAAGGCAGTACTTATCAAAGTGACGTGTATGCGCTCGGCATGGAAGATGACGCGACCGGCCTCACCATGGAGCAGCAACAGGCAAGGGCTGCGGTCGACGACTTCCGCAGCAAGTTGATGGACCTGACCGCGTTCACCACTGCTCCCCTATCATGGGCCACATATGACTACAAATCTCTCGCTGTGTTCAGCCGGCTCGTGGACCAGAATGCCACGACGGACACGACCGACATCATGCCTGGTCAGCTCGACTGGCCGCTGGCCGACCTGGCCACCTTGGGGACCGAGGTCCAGGGCGGTTTCCGCAGGGCAGTCGTCTCCGGGGAGGATCTTGCAGCACTGAAACAGGTGCCTTTGGACAAGGCAACAACGATCACGCTGTGGAGCAGCGGAGACAAGGAGTACCACCTCTACTTCCGTCCCCTGCTTCCTGACGAGGAATCCTAGGTGAGGCACCCGGCGTGCTAGTCTGCTCATGTGCAGCCGGCGATCCTGACAGAGAAGCTGACGAAGGCTTACGGGCCGCGCCTCGGCATAGATAGTCTGGACCTTGAAGTTCGGCCCGGTGAAGTCCTCGGTTTCATCGGGCCGAATGGCGCAGGTAAGACGACGACGATCCGTGTGCTCCTCGACCTGCTACACGCCACGAGTGGGCGAGCCTTTGTCATGGGACGCGACGTCCGAAGGGAGAGCGTCGCTGTTCGCCGCCTGGTGGGATATCTGCCGGGCGAGTTTGGCTTGGACCCGCGCATGACCGGGCGCGAGTTGGTACGATACCTTGCTCGGCTCCGCTCACTGAACGAGTTGAACTACGCCGACGAGATCGCCCAACGCCTGGGCCTAGACCTCGACCTTCCCATGGGGCGCCTCTCTCGCGGAAACCGGCAAAAGATCGGCCTGGTCCAAGCGCTCTACCACCGGCCGCCATTGCTTATCCTGGACGAGCCTACGACTGGGCTCGACCCCTTAGTGCAAGACAGCTTCCTGCAGATCGTCCGTGAGGCCCGCGGTGAGGGCCGAACCGTCTTTCTTTCCTCACACTTCCTGAGCGAGGTGGAACGGGTTTGCGACCGAGTGGCCATAGTGCGAGCCGGACGCCTAGCCGCGATGGAGACGACGGAAAGCCTTCTTGAGAAACGGCGTAAACGGATCATGATGATCTTCTCGACACCGGTCGACGCTGCCCTCTTCGCACAGTTGCCCGGTGTGAGCGATGTCGTCCCCTTCGGGAACTCCATAAGCCTCCGGTTGTCGGACGGCATCGACGGAGTGGTCAAATTGGCGGCGCAGCACACCCTGCTCGACCTGAGCATAGAGCATCCTTCGCTGGACGAGGTGTTCATGAGCTACTACGGTCAGGAGCAGCCTTGGACACCTTGACACCCGGGCTGAAGACGGCACTGCGGACGATCTGGGTCCTGACTGCCCATAGCCTGCGCAGCCGCTACCGCTCCCTGATCATCTGGGGGGTAGCCCTGGGCGGCCTGGGAGCCCTCTATGTGGCGCTTTACCCAGCCATGAGCAACCTTTTGCAGCAGTACCTGGAACAGGCCCCGGAGAACATGCAGCGGTTCATGGGTGGTGTTCAGGGCAACATCACCATCCAACAGTGGCTGGAGATAGAGTTTCTCAATGTCCTTGTGCCTGTGGCTCTGCCTTTCCTGATCGTGACCCTCGGCGCGCGGACAATCGCGGGCAGCGAAGAACGGAAAACCCTAGATCTCCTGCTGAGTAACCCTTTTCCACGCTGGCAGATCATCGCAGGGGCGCTCGCTACCATGGGCATATCTCTGGCGGCGGTGCTCGCGATGACCTGGATCTTCACGTATGCCGCAGTGCCCATTGCAGGGGTGGACCTGGGCCCAGGAGTCCTCGCCTCAGCCCTGGCGGCTCTCTGGCCTTTCTGCCTGCTGTTTGGGGCTCTTGCTCTGCTGCTGTCGGCGTTTGTCCGTAGGAACGTTTTTGCGATCACAATTCCTGCCGTGATCCTGGTTGCCACCTACGTGATCAACAGCCTCGCTCAAGCCACCGAGTCCATGAGACCTCTTCGCTTCGTCTCTCTGCTCTACTACATCGGCCATCCCATTCAAGGGGATTTTCCCTGGATAGCAGTTCTTGCAGTTCTTGCCGGAACCCTAGCTTTGTTTGTCCTGGCGATGGGTGCGTTCGCAAAGCGTGACGTATTTACCTAGTAGCATAACGGAGGGGTCGCAAGGGTAACTTTGACGGCATGAGCAAGGCCTGTCCAACACCCCGCCCGTTCAATGCGGTCGCTACTACCGTGGTGTTTCTCACGTTGCTCTTCTTCTTAAGCTTCGTTAGCCGTTTCATATTCGCGCCCCTCTTCCCAACAATTGGGAAGGACATTCCATTGCGCTCCGGTCAAGCAGGCACGCTGTTCCTGCTCTCGGCGGTAGGCATGCTCGCGGGGTCGTTCATCGCCGGCTTCATCTCCTCGCGCCTGAATCACCGTGGCTCGATCCTCCTAGCTACAATCGGGGCAGCGGCAGCTCTGGTTGCAGCCCGCTTTGCCGGATCGGTCTGGATCATCGCAGCCTGCCTGATCGCACTGGGATTCTTCGCCGGCATACAGACTCCGTCGTCGGTGGCCACGATCACTGCAATGGTGCGGCCCGAGGACTGGGGAAAAGCTCTATCCGTACAGCAACTCGGGCCCCCTCTCAGTCTCGTAGTCAGTCCCCTGCTCGCGGTGGGTCTGCTTCATTGGTTCTCATGGCGAACCACGCTGCTTTGGGTAGCGGGCATCTGCGCCCTTTTCGGCCTGATCTTCATCGGGTTCCGAGGGGTCGGCTCCTTCCCGGGCGACCCTCCACGCCCGTCGCTCCTCAAGAACGTCGTGCGCATCCGCTCATTCTGGGCGATGATCTTCCTCTTCGCTCTAGGAATGGGCGCCCAGGTGGGGATCTATTCGATCTTTCCTCTGTATCTGACTAAAGAACGGGGAATGACATCCGGATCGGCCAACACCCTCCTGGGTTTGGCGAATATCTCTCCGCTGATAATGGCCTTTGTCTCCGGATGGGTGACGGACAAGATCGGGGAGAAGCGAACAATGTCCCTGTTCCTGTTTCTAGCGGGGGTTTCGACCTGCTTGGTGGGAATTCTCTCGGGCACGGCACTGAAGATCAGCATCTTCTTGATGGCCGCCTTTGCCGTTGGCTTCTTCCCGCCTGCATTCAAAGCGCTTTCGCGCATCGTTCAGCCGACATTCCGAAGCCTGGCCGCGGGTTTCGGACCCCCCGTCGCGTTTCTGCTGGGAGGCGGTCTACTTCCGACCGCTCTGGGCTATATGGGACAAGCGCATTCTTTCGGTCTTGGGATTACGATCGCCGGTGCCGTAATCGCGGTCGGTTCGGCAGCAACGCTGCTTCTCAAGCTGCTCACGGAGCTGGAAGAAGGCTGCTGAAAACTTGGCCGGCGATGCCACGTGGACACGCGAACCACCCGGGCGCCGCCTGAAGGACATCAGGCCACGGGGTCACTGCAGGCCGATGCGCCATATGGAATTCCGAACCAATCTCAAGAGCGCTTGCCGACGCTGCTGCATCAACTCTCGCGTCTGAGCGGCGGCCTGGGAATCTGTCGTGACCCTCGCGGCGCCGCTTGCAGCACCGGCTGTCGCTTCCCCTAACCCAAAGAGGGACGCCAAATCGCTGATGGCGTCGGACTGACCGGTCATGGTGGTGGTCGACGTGGCACTCTCCATCGCCGTCTGAGTGATCGATGAGCCTGCAGCCGCAGTAGGTGCTTCCCCGGATGCGCCTGATGCCGCCCAAGCGCTTGCTCCGATGGCCATGACCAGGACCAGCGCGCCGACGGGTACGACCCACTTCTGCCTGATTGTCTCTCTGATTCGCATACGGCCTCCGAGTCGCGTCGATCTTCGGCCCCCGTCTATGTTGCATTGAATAAGGACGCCGTAAGACACCGGAAAGATGCTAGATTGTTGAGTCGGGTGCATCCCTCAGTCGTCGTTTCGGCAACCCAGGAGACCGGCATGGAAAACGAAAAGCTCGACCGGGCCAAGGCAAACGCGCTCAGCCGCTTTGCCGATACCGGCCCGAATCGGATCAATTGCTCGCAGGCCGTATTGTGCTTCGGCTTGGAGACCATGGGATACGATTGCGACCTGGTGACTGTCGCCGCCTATTTCGGTGGCGGGATTGCCGGGACGGGAGAGGCCTGCGGCGCCGTGACGGGCGCTGCGATGGCCGCGGGCATGCGTGACTTTCACGACAGAGATCAAGCTGCCGAACGGTCTCAGAAGACCAAGGAAGATCTCCAGAAGATGATGAAGGACTTCGCGGTGACGTATGGATCCTGCCGCTGCCGTGACCTCACAGGCTATGATCTCAGCACGCCCGAAGGCTTCAAGGCTTTCAAGGAGAGTCCCGCGCATGAGCGGTGCCAAGAGTTCGTTGGTTTCATCATCGACCGGGTCAGTCCGCTGCTGACGCCTTGATGGAAGCCTACTCCATCTTCTCGGACACCATCGCGGATATGACCTGGCCCGCGGTGGAAGAAGCTGCCTCTCGGCATGTGCCCATCCTTGTGCCCGTTGCGGTAATCGAGCAGCATGGGCCCCATCTGCCGTTGGGAACCGACACGTACGGCGCACACTTGTTGTGCTCCCTCGTCCGTCGCGAACTGGCCGCTATGGGAATCGAGTGCGTGGTTGCCCCGCCCTTCTACTACGGGATGAATTTGACCACCGGGATGTTCCCGGGGTCCCTCAGCATCAGTTCGGGGACAATGAGGGCCGTACTCCAGGAGACCATCCAGAATTACGCCCGGTGGGGCTTCGCCAAGCAACTCATCATCAACCACCACGGCGACCCAGAGCACAATCGCGCCATTGTGGAGACCATCAAGGCTCTTCGGGCTCAGGGAATCGGGGCGACCTACGTCGTGGGCGGAATCGTCCAGGAGTTCATCGACACCGCATACGAGGCGGTTTTCCATAGGCGGCTCCCTCTCGAGGGGGATGAGATCATCCGGGCGGTCGACTCCCCGGCCACGATCGCAGCGCGTGCCAGCCTGACCAGGTCATCACTTTCCTTCGATGTTCATGCCGGGGAACGTGAGACCAGCATGATCATGCGCTGGTATCCAGAGTTACTGGGGAAGGAGACGGACATCGGCGAGCTGAGGCCGGTTCCGGACTCCATTCGGGCGTTCCAGGAGGCCGAATCTACAGGCAGGTGGCGAGAGCTTTCGCCGCTGGGCTACATAGGCGACCCCGCAGCGGCCGGCCCGGACAACGGGGAGCTTTACTCGCTGGAAGCTGCGGATATTGCCGCGGCGATTGCGAGCTCCATTCGCTCGTAAAGTCATGGCCCCGACATGCGGAACGCGCCTCAGTACAGAAGGGACCCCGCCGCATGGAACAGGCCCCCGAAATGCGCCGGGGGCCGTCTCGTTGCCGAGACGGCCCCCAGAAGCTCTTATGTAGCGCTGCGACCCCGAAGGCGCCGTTGGAAGGCGTCAGTCGGGAATCCAACGACTAAAGGCGAGCGCCACCTCCGGTCCTATGGCCGCTGCGCTTACTAGGCATGCTGTCTATTTGGACCACCTCCTTTCTACGCTTGGGGACATTTTATCAGTTTGGCCTGCTCCGCGGCCAATCGTCCTTCAGGAGACGGGACAGCGCTCTGTCGGCCAGGATTCGCCCACCGCTTTGACACTTCGGGCAGTAGTTGCACTCGTTCTCCGCATAGACGATGCGTTCGACCTTGCTTCCACAGACCGGACAGGGTGAGCCGAAGCGCCCATGAACCGCCATCTCGGGGCGGAAGGCCGTGACTTTCTCCGGGAACTTCTCGCGTGCGGCGCGAGTCAGCCGGTCGGTCCACTCTGTAAGTACGGCGATGACGGCGCCGTGTAGGCCCGCAACTTCCGTCCTCGACAAGGTCTCTCAGTTCCTCAGTGGCGAGAGACCAGCTCTATGAAGGATCTCGTCGGAGTAGGCATTGCCAATGCCGCTGAAGAGACGAGGATCTGTGAGGGCCCGCTTCAGCGAGCGGTTCTCCCTTGCAAGAACCTCCGCGAACTGCTCCACACTTGACCCTACCGCCTCGAGCCCGCCGGGGTCGAGCTGTTCTAGGGCATCCCGTCCCGAGACGACATGCATGGACGCGCGCTTCCTGGAACCAGCCTCCGTCATGATCAGACTGCCTCGAGAAAAGTCGAACGCCGCCAGCCCCGAGCTTCTGGGTATCGGCGCTCGCGGAGCCCTCCAGTGAAGCCTGCCCGCGACCATCAGGTGGATGACAATGAACAGGGACGCGGCGGCCGGTCCCGCCTCCGCGCCATCGCCGGACGCTCCCGCTTCCGTGCCGCCGGTGGCCGAACCCGATCCAACTGGGGCTACCGTGGGCTCGAACGCGAAGACTATCCGTTTCCCCAAGCGCTCAATCCCTTCCACCCGGCGTCCGACTGCCGCGGACGGCGGCGGGCTCACGGTCCGAAGCAGAAAGGGGCTGGCCATCCGTACGCCGGACAGCGCCTCGCCGAGGACGCGAGGGCGAAGGGCCTCGATATAGGCCTCGATGTCGGGAATCTCGGGCATGTTATGGCCGCAATGACCTGCCGTCCCGCCAGTCCGGTGTTCCTACAACACTGCCTCCACCATGGCCCTCACGTTCTCGTACTTCGCATCGATGGGAACATCGCACCCAGACGAGAGAATGAAACCGGCAGGCCCGACTTCGGTCAGGAGCCGCTTGCAGTAGTCTTTCACGTCCTGGACGGTACCCAGGGCGAACAGAGAAGCCGGAACGTCGCCCATGATGCACATGCGGTCGCCCAGGATCTTCTTCGCGCGGAAGATGTCCGTCTTACCATCGAGCGAGAGGACGCACTTCCCCGGCGGCAATTCTCGCAGACGTTCCAGATCGCGGTCCCAATTCGCGTCGAAGTGCAGTACCGGAATGGCTCCTTCCTCGATCACTACTTCGACCATCTGTTTGAAATACGGCAGCACAAACCGCTCCCACAGACGCGGCGAGATGAATTCGCTGGCCGAGCGCCAACCTCCCACCCACACGCCCACCAGGTCGAGGCCTCGTATGGTTTGCCTGGCTCGTTCGATCAACACGGGCATGGCAGCAT
This sequence comes from Actinomycetota bacterium, assembly GCA_023483915.1. Lineage (GTDB taxonomy): Bacteria > Actinomycetota > Thermoleophilia > RBG-16-64-13 > RBG-16-64-13 > JAMDEO01. Next base: position 45,553 of record JAMDEO010000148.1, on the reverse strand, counting down.
CCATGGCTGCTTGGACCTTGTCTCCCTGTCTGAACAGATCAAGGAGGAAGAGCTTGAGCGAACGGCCGCCGCTGAAATACTCGTAAGGGATAGTCGTGACAGCGGGGGTGAAGGGAACGATGCCTTTTTCTTGGCAGAGGGCAAGGGCGTCAGGGACGGTTTTCACGAAACGATTGAAGGCCTCGATCGTTCCGGGCAGCCGTTCGACGTAGTAGCGCTCGAGCCAGGAGGCAAAACCTTCGGCGATGATGAGGTCGTAGTCGTCCGACGTCATTATCTCGCCCTCGTTCACCTGCCACAGGTCCGTGTCGGGCAGCTCACGCCCCGGCACGCTCACCCGGGAGAGCCACTGTATGCCCAGGGTGCTCACATCGTACGCGGGGCTCTGGATGCCGTCGATATCACCCAATCCGGTGTAGGCCGCGATGATCCGCTTATACGAGACCTCCGGGGTGCTTGCCACATCCGTCATCTTCACTCCGAGAGCCCGCGCCGGCCAGGCCGGGCCGTTTGGGACGACCGGCACTCGATCGGGACTCTTCAGGGCGACGGCGTCGCGTATGCGCCGCTCGCGGACTTTGTAGGCGTTCTCTGCGGCCCCAGGCATCTAACTCACCCCCAATGCTTTCTTTGCCGCGCTCACGCCATCTTGAGCAGTACGGCAGTAGACATCGGCCCCGACATAGTCGGCGCAGGCTTGGTCCACAGGGCCGCCCCCCACGAGGATGGTCACCCGGTTGCGGAGGCCCGAGTCTTTGATGCTTTCGACGGTCTGCTTCATCTCGTCGAAGGCGGTAGTGAGCAGACAGCTGATACCCACGAGTTGCGCACTGTTCTGCTCGATGGCGTCCACAAAGGCCTGCTGCTCCACATCGACTCCGAGATCGATGACTTCGATGCCGTTGGATCTCATGATCGTCGCTACGATGTCTTTACCGAAGTCGTGGATGTCGTGTCTCGCCGTCCCCAAAACAATAGTGCCCAAGTTGTTCCTGGGCGCCGCTTTCAGACCTTCCGCAAGAGGCGCACCGGCCAACTTGAAGATATCCGCCGCATAGAGGAGCTCTGAAAGGAAGTACTCACCCGATTCGAACCTGGCGCCCACGATATCCATGCCCGCCTGAAGCTCTCCCAGGATATCGAGGGGAGCCTCCCCTCCGTCCAGCTTTGTCCGCACAGATTCCATGACGCTTGCCTCATCCAGATTGCCCAGAGCCTGGGCCAGCGGTGTTGTAGCCATCTGGCGACTGCCTTTCTCGACTGCGTATCGGGCGCTGCAATTACTTGCATGATACTAGGGAAACGTAAGTGGCCGCGTTTTCGGCTGACCGACCAAGCAGAAGCTGCCAGGAACCGATAGACTGTTATCGGCTGTTAACCAAGCCGATTCTAAGGGGGTCGGATTGCTTTGTGACCAGCTGTCGTCCCGGGAACGCTGGGACGCTCTCATACGAGGAGACTCGCTGGACCGCGTCCCCTGTCTTCAATTCATGTTGGGACACACGGCAGTGGTGAACGGCAAACCGATCGCAAAGGCGTACGACGATGCAGCAACAAGCCTGTCGTGCCAGAGGAACGCCATGGAACTTTACGGCCATGACGGGTTGGTGATGCATGGTTGGGCCAATTCCGGCGGGGCAGAGTTTGGAGGCGAAATAGAGTTCCCTTACAGGAAGTACACCGGCGCCCCCATGATGAAGAGGAATCCGGTGCAGAGCGAGGCCGACGCTTGGGCTCTGAAGGTGCCCGAGGACTTTCTTTCCGTCGGAACCATCCCGGTGGCGCTGGAGTTCTCCCGCCTGCAGAACGAGTTGGGGATGCCGGTCACCATACAGGTGGGCTCTCCCCTGACCTGGGCCGGATCCGTATGTGGAGAAGAACGCCTGATGCTGTGGATCATGAAGAAGCCGGAGCTGGTTCACCACGTTCTGGGGATTATCACCGATTTCATTCTAAAGAAAGCGGAATACTGGGTAAAAACGTTCGGCGCCGAGCGGCTCATGGCCTTTGATCTGTGCATCGAGACGAACAAGCTGTACTCGCCTAAGCAATTCGAGACTTTCGCTTTCCCGTATCTCAGGGAGATCCACGATCAGTTGACGGCTGCGGGAGTCGCCATATTCCTCACCCACATCTGCGGCGAGCAGAACAAGAACCTTCCCTTCTGGTCCCAACTCAGCTACGGAAAACGCGGCATGATCAGCGTGGGTAAGGAGGTAGCGCTGTCTGCGGCAAGCGCTGCCTTCCCGGATTGCGTAATCATGGGAAACGTAGATCCGGTGATCGTCCAAGAAGGTAGTCCCGAGGATGTCCTTGCCCTGTGCAAGGCAAGTATTGAGGAAGGCAAGGTCCACCCTGGAGGCTATGCCCTCATGACCGGGTGCGAGGTGCCCCCGCAGGCCCCACCAGTCAACGTGGGCCAGATGGTCCCGGCTTGTCGAGAGTTCGGTCGCTACTAAGAGCGTCAGTGGGAGGAATCCATGTTAGATGAAGCGACAATCCTCGAGCGACTCAGCAGAGCGGTCATGGACGGCGACGAGGACGCGGCAACTCAAGCGGCAAATGACGCCGTTGGTGCCGGCATGGACCCCCAGAGGGCCATCATGGAGGGACTTGCCGCCGGGATGGCGGAGATGGGACGTCTCTACGAAGAGGGGGAGTGCTACGTACCGGAGTTGATGGTCTCTTCGGAGGCGCTCTATGCAGGATTGGCCATATTGCGTCCACTCGTGGTGCAGTCGGCTTCCGGCGCGATCGATAGGGGCGTGGCCGTTATCGGCGCCGTCCAAGGAGATATCCACGACATTGGGAAGAATCTGGTGAAGATGATGTTGGAGGTCTCCGGACTGGCCGTCCATGATCTGGGACGGGACGTAGAGATGGACGCGTTCATCGACGAGTGCATGAAGGTCAAGGCGGATCTGCTGTGCCTGTCCGCTTTGATGACCACTACCATAATAGCCATCAAGGACTACCTGCCGGTGTTCAAAGCCAAGCTTCCCGGAACCAAGATCATGATCGGCGGAGCGCCGCTCAACCAGCGGCTGGCCGACGAGTGGGGAGCGGACGGGTACGGCGAGAACGCCATGGAAGCGGCGCGTGTGGCCATCCGGTTGCTCGAAGGATGATCGTGTGAGGAGGCCCGCATGGCAACGGTTGCGATAGACGCCGGGGTGTGCGGTTTCAAGACCAAGGTTACCGCGGTCAAAGGCGAGCGGTATTCGGTTCGGGTGGGTATCGAAAGTGAATGCCCCCACGTGCGCAAGCTCGCAGGCGAAATAGACGAAGTGGATGCCCTGCAGCAGATCGGCCTGCGCGGTGGGCTTCCGTCCATACTTCAGGTTGCGTACGGCCACTGCGCGCACGCAGCCTGCCCGGTTCCATCTGGTGTTGTAAAGGCGATCGAAGTTGCGGCCGGGCTGGCTTTGGCTAAGGATGTATGCATAAGAGTCAACGCGGGAGAGTAACTATGTGGTGTGAGACGATGAGCAGCGCCGAGCGCATGGGCGCCCTGATGCGCGGGGAGAGGCCCGATCGGGTCCCGGTCATCCCCTTCATCTTCGGCCATACGGCACTCGTTTGCGGGCAGCCCCTTGCCCGGGCCTTCGATGACGCGGAGGAGAGTTTTCGCTGCCAGGTGCTTGCCGCGGAGATGTACGGATACGATGGGGGTCCTCTCTATGCCTACGCGTCTGCCGGAGGATGGGAGTTCGGCGGTGACGTCGAGTTCCCGGCCAAGAAATACTCGGGCGCCACGGTGGTAACCCGGACACCCATCCAGAACGAGGATGATGTTTACACCCTCCCAGTGCCCGAGGACATAACAAAAGCGGGTGCCTTGCCGATAGCGCTTGGCTTGGCCCGAAAACAGGCGGAGCACGGCATGCCCGTCACCCTGCAGATCGGCTCTCCCCTCACTTGGGCAGGCTCTGTGATCGGTGAAGAGCGCATGATGGTGTGGCTAATCAAGAAGCCGGAACTCGTACACATAGTCCTCGACAAGGTCTCTCAGTTCCTCATCAAGGTGGCGGAGCATTACACGAAGGAGTTTGGCGCAGAGAAGCTGATGGCGTTCCACGGGGCGGCCACCGAGTCAAACATGCTCATATCGCCAAAGCAGTTCGAAACCTTTGTGCTCCCCTATCTTCAAAGGATCAACTCCCGAGTGCTCGATCTAGGCGTGACGAGCTTCTTCATCCACATCTGCGGCGAGCAGAACAAGAACCTCAAGTTCTGGCAGCAGGTGCCCGTGACCAGGCAAACAGTGATGAGTTTCGGGCGTGAGGTAGAACTGGCAACGGCTATGGAGATGTTCCCCGAACAGATTATTGCGGGCAACGTTGATCCTACGATCATCCAAGAAAGCCGGGCCGAAGAGGTCCTCCGGCAGGCCAAGGAATGCATCGAGGTGGCTAAATACCATAAGGGCGGATACATCTTGATGGCCGGCTGTGACGTGCCCCCTCAGGCTCCGCCCGTCAATGTATTCCAAATGGTCAAGGCCGCACGGGAATTCGGGAGATACTGATTTGGCGTCCGAGATCATGATCATCTTCCAACCATCCGGAAGGAGGGGACCCGCCCGCGCCGGGCAGACTGTCCTCGAGGCGGCGCGCAATCTCGGGGTGGAGATTGAGAGTGCCTGTGGCGGCAAAGGCTCCTGCGGGAAGTGCCGGGTTCGCATCGAGTCCGACGGGGATAGCGTCTCTGACCCTGGAGAGCTCGAAGTCCGGGCGCTTGGCCGGGAAGAGGTCACGGCAGGCACGCGGCTTGCCTGCCAAACACGGATAATTCGAGATGTCCGCGTCTTTGTGCCCGAGGAGAGCCGAAGGGTAGCCCAGGTCGTGCGCAAAGAGGCGGGGACCGGAACGGTAGCGATCGACCCCGCAGTGAAGCTCCACCGGGTGAAGCTCACCCCTCCCACTCTTGCTGAGGCAACCGCCGATGCGGAAAGACTGCTTCGGGCACTAGAGCGGGAGCATGGACTTCGCGGTCTTGAGCTCGATCTTCAGCTCGTGCAGCGGTTGCCTGGTCTGGCTAGAGCCGCGGGATGGGAACTAGGTGTGTGCATCTGGAGAGACCGGAAGATCATCGATGTCCGGCCGGTGTCCGAACCGCGTCCCCTCCTCGGATTGGCGCTGGATGTGGGTACCACGACGCTGGCTGCCTACCTCACCGATCTCGAAACCGGCGAAGTCCTGGTTACGGAGTCGGCCATGAACCCGCAGGTGGCGTTTGGGGACGACGTCATCGCCCGTCTTCACCACGTGGCGCACGACCCGGGCGGCCTGGCCGAATTGCAGAAGACGGTCATCTCCGAGGTGAACAATCTGGGCGCCCGCGCCGCGGAGCGCGCGGGCGTACGAACTACGGACATCCTCGACGTAGTCATGGCGGGCAACACGGCCATGCATCACCTCTTCCTCGGCCTCGACACCCGCAATCTAGGCATAGCACCATTTGCGCCTGCAGTGCACCGGGCTTTGGATGTCAGGGCCTCCGATCTAGGTCTCAACTTCCACCCCGGTTGCCGGCTCTTCGCTCTACCCATCGAAGCCGGGTTTGTCGGTGCAGACAACGTCGCCGTGATCATTGCGGAGGAACCATACAGGCAAGACGAGATTCAATTGATAATCGATATCGGCACGAATGGGGAACTTGTGCTGGGCAACAGGCAGAGAATGCTTTCAACCTCGTGCGCCACCGGTCCCGCCTTTGAAGGCATATCCCCCTCGCACATCGAGTTCGGTATGCGGGCAGCTACCGGGGCGATCGAAAGGGTGCGCATGGATCCTGAAACCCTCGAGGTTCGCTTCAAGGTCATCGGCGCGGACAAATGGAGTATCGATCGTCCACCTGCGGACATCGGCGCGAGGGGGATATGTGGCTCCGGAATCATCGAGGCGGCCGCTGAGATGCTCAAGGCCGGCATCATCCTTCCCACCGGTAACATGAATCCCGAGATGCAGCACGAACGGGTAGTACTGGAGAACGGGAAGCCGCGCAAGTTCGTGATTGCCTGGCCGGAGGAGACGGCATTGAATCGGAGCATCACCGTATCCTTGAAAGACATCAGAGCGCTCCAATTGGCAAAGGCAGCTCTCAGGGCGGGAGCTGAGATTCTCTTGCGTGCCTATGGAGTGGAAAAACCAGATCGCGTCATACTTGCCGGGGCCTTCGGGACCTATATCGACAAGCACGCCGCCTTGGCTATTGGAATGCTTCCCGACACCGACCCCGAACGCGTCGAGTCCGTAGGAAACGCGGCCGGAGACGGAGCGAGATTCGCCTTGCTCAACCTGGAGAAACGCCGAGAGGCCTCTTGGGTGGCCGACACCGTGGAATATGTGGAGTTGGCCACCGACCCCGACTTCCAGAGAGAGTATGTGGAAGCCATGTACTTCGCGCCGGTGCAGCTAGGCTAGCCGACCGCTCGAACCGGAGCTACAGCTCTGCCGCCGCATGGAAGCCTTCCCGGACTGCGTCGATAACCAGCCGGGGCTTTACACAATCTCCGACCGCGACCACGATTGGCGCGGTCCCGGCCAGGCTTTCCACCGTGTCTGAACGTGGCGTCATGCCCAAGGCAAGCACGACGGTATCCGCGGCGATGTCGGTGCGGCCAAGGGCGGCATCCTCCACGGTTATCCCGGTGCTGGAGAAGGCTACGACCTTGGCGCCGGTGCGGATGTCGACTCCCGCATCGCGCAGCAGGTCGAGGAGCATCCCGCGGTTGATGAAGTTGAAATCGAGGGCGGCCTCATCGAGCATCTCGGCAATCACCACCTTCTTGCCCCCCTTGGCCAAGTGAAGCGCACACTCGCAACCGATGCCACCCCCGCCTGCGATGACCACCCGGGCGCCCACGTCTGCCAGGTCGGCAAAGACGTCCCCTGCCCACACTGCCTTTGCCTCCAGCAGGCCCGGAATGTCCGGCCGTGCTGGTTCAGCGCCTACTGCCACGATCACCGCGTCTGCCTTCTCCTGCTCGACAAGCGCGTGATTGGCCTCCACCCCCACTCTCACCTCAACGCCCAGACTGCTCACCCGTCGCAGGAGGTATTCATGGAAGCGCTTCATCTCATCCTTGAAGTCGGGGCGTGAGGCGAAGTACAGATTCCCGCCCAACTGAGCGGCCTTTTCGAAGAGAACCACTTCGTGCCCGCGTTCCGCGGCTGTTATGGCCGCCTGCATACCGGCAGGCCCCCCTCCGGGTCAAGAAGGCCGGCTTCGA
>JAMDEO010000148.1:0-38309 GCA_023483915.1 Actinomycetota bacterium | reverse complement strand
CCCCCTCCGACGATCGCGATTCTGCGCTTGGCCCTTGGCGGCAGGATCGTAGACAACTCGGTCTCGATGCCCGTGCGAGGATTTGTGGTGCAGCGAACTGGGATGAATCGGGCCACGCGGTTGAGAAATTCATTGCACCTGATGCAAGGCACCACCTCGGACTCGAGTCCCTGAATACTCTTACCCGGCAGACCGGGATCCGCGATAAGGGGTCTTGCCATAGCAACCATGTCGGCAAGACCATCGGCCACGATTTTCTCGGCCAGTGGCAAGTCGACGATCGCTCCCACAGCCGTCACCGGCTTGCTCACCGCTTTCTTGATCGCCGTGGCATAGTGGACATTCTTGCCCTGCGGTAGGAAATAGGCAGGATGCACGTAGGGGATGAGCCCCATCTCCGACATGGTCCCGCAAGAGGCATGGAGACAGTCGACCGAATCCTGGATGTATTGGGCGAACCGTACCCCTTCGTCTTGAGACAACCCGTCCGGCACCAACTCGTCTGCACTGAAGCGGTACTCGATCGCCAGGTCCGGCCCGCACAGCGCCCTAATACGCTCCAGGACCTGCAAAGGGAATCTGGCCCGGTTCTCGAGGCTGCCGCCGTACTCATCCGTCCTTTTGTTGGTCCGCGGGGAGACGAATTGGGCGAGAAGCCAACCGTGACCGCCATGGAGCAAGATCATATCGAAGCCGGCCTTCTTGACCCGGAGGGCGGCGCTCGCGTAGTTGTGGATAACCTGCTCGATCAGGTCCTTATCCATCACGTGGATATCTATGTGCCGCCCCGCGAGAGTCTCGTGAAGCTTGCTGGTCATGACGGAAGGGGCGATAGGATCACGCCCACCGATGAGACCGGGAAGCGTCTGCCCTCCCCCGTGGCACAACTCGATCGACGCCACGGCGCCGTACCGATGAATGGCATCCGCGAGCCGGCTCAGCCCTGGAATCTTGCTGTCGTGATCAAGGAAGAGTTGACCTGCATGAGTGATGCCGTAGTCTGAATCGATGGCACTCTCTCCCACCGTGACGATGCCCGCTCCCCCCTTGGCTTTCGCCTTGTAGTAATCGACCAACTCGGTCGTGACAGATCCATCTACGTTGGCCAAACAGGGAAGGGTGGGAGCGGCTTCCACCCTGTTCTTCGTTGTGACGGGGCCGATCTGGAGGGGCTGAAGGAGTGCATCCCAAGACGCCATGGCGAACACCCTCGTTTAGTTAACGCTCATAAACGTTAAGCGCCAATATGAAGGTGGGTCAAGAGTTTGTCAAGATTGGCCGACAGCACCACGCTTTATGAATGTCCCGTCTCGATACTCCTGGAAGGCCTGCCGCAGCTCTTCGGGCCGGTTCATGACCACTGGTCCCTCCCATGCGACGGGTTCTCCCAGCGGCCGCGCCGAAATGAGGAGGAATCGCAGGGGCTCATCCCCGGCATTCAGCGCCACTTTTCCCCCGGCGCCAAAGAGGGCGGCCTGCTCGGCGTCCACCGTTGGAGGGCTCTCGTCTCCAAACTCCGCGCGACCCTCTAACACGTAGGCGAAGACAGTGTGCGTAGTAGGCGTTGGCCACTGGAAGGTCGACCCGGCCGTCATCGATACGTCGAGATACTCCGGCGCCGTGACTATGTCTCGAACAGGACCGATCACGCCGGCGACTTGGCCGCTGATGATCCTGATCCGGGTCCCGTCCGGCATGTCCACTGCCGGGATATCCATAGCCTTGACCTCTTGATAGCGTGGGACCATCATCTTGTGATCCGCGGGAAGATTCGTCCATAGCTGAAGTCCCCACAACTCTCCTTCCCCTCGAGGCATCTCTTGATGGATGATGCCGCTCCCGGCAGTCATCCATTGCACATCTCCCGGTCCTACGGCTCCCCCATTACCCATGCTGTCTCTATGCTCCATAACCCCACGGAGCATGTAGGTGACCGTTTCTATTCCCCGATGAGGGTGCCATGGGAAACCGGCCGAGTAGTCCGCCGGATCACTCGAATGAAACTCGTCTAGAAGCAGAAAAGGGTCGAGTTTGGGAACCTGGTGAAAACCAAACGCGCGCTTCAAATGCACGCCGGCCCCTTCAATGGTTGGCGTCGCGGGAAAAACCTCCTGGACCTTCCTCGCTTCTTCCATTCAGATCACCCCTTTTCTCAGTCTTCGGCACGAGCTGTGACTTAAGAAAGACCCTCTATCGTCCGACATACCCTTTTAGTGAACCAAAACCCGAAGCGAACTGGGCGCTGCCTATGAATTTCGCATTCACGCCGCAGATAATGCCTTTCGTGGTGGCGGCCTTCGTGCTCACGCTGCTGGTCCCTGTCGCCTGGGCGAATCGCCGGGATCCCGCCGCGCGCTGGTTTGCGGCTACGCTTGTCAGCCTCCTTGTTTGGGCGGTCGGGTATTGTCTCGAGATCCTGGCAGTGAGCCTGCAGGACAAGGTGTTCTTTGCCAACGTCCAGTTCTTTGGAGTGGCCACCGTTTCGGTTTGCTGGTGGGAGATGGTGCGGCGGTACCTTGACCTACGCCGGATTCCGCGCCTCGGCACAGCGATATTGTGGCTTATGGCTGCGGCCACTATCACCCTCGCCTTCGTCAATCCGGGGCAGATCTTCAGGGGCACCCCGTTCATAGTCTCGAATGCGGCCCCCTTCCCGGTCCTTCACCCCAGTTACGGGCCTTGGTACACATGGGTATTATTGCCTGAGATTGCACTGATAAACGCCGCGGTGCTCACTCTTCTCGGTCGGGCAGCCTTCAAGGCAAAGCGCTTCTATCGACGCCAATTCGTCCTTCTGATGGTTGCCCTGGCCTTGCCGCTGGCGGGAGCAACCATCTACGTCTTCAACCTGTCCATTTGGGCGGACTACAACTTCGCCGTGGCTTTGTCTGGGCTCTCCGGCTTCCTCATGGGCATGGGACTGTTCCGCTGGCGCTTGTTCAGCATCATCCCGCTGGCGCACGACCGAGTGATTGAAAACTTGGCCGACGGTGTCATAGTGGTTGACCGGGATGATCGGATCATCGATATCAACCACTCGGCCGAGCGAATCACCGGCCTATCAAGAGACGCAGTGTTCGGTCAGGCTGCTGCGTCAGTGCTGTCTGCCTACCCCTTACTGGTCGACGTGATCGGCGCCCCGGAACAAGACTATTTGGCCACCTCGCTGCGGCGTGACATGGTCACAGAGCGCGACGGAATACCGAGGTACTTCGCCCTGAGCTCATCCAAGGTCACGGGCCGGCGCAGGGAACCGCTCGGCCTTATCGTGATGATGCACGACATCACCGAAAGAGTAAGGCTCTTCGAGCAGGCCAGGGAACTGGCCAACAAGGACGACTTGACCGGATTGCCAAACAGGCGGCATTTTTTCGAGCTTACGGCGAAGGAGTTTGAGAGGGCTCGTCGCTACCGTGAGCCAGTTTCCCTTCTACTGCTCGACATTGACCATTTCAAACAGATAAACGATGAATTCGGCCATCGGGCGGGCGACAGGTTGCTCCACGATCTCGCTCAGGCGTGGCGCCGGGAGCTTCGCTCCAGCGACGTGATAGGACGGGTAGGCGGGGAAGAGTTTGCCGTACTTCTCCCAGAAACCGACCTGGAGGTCGCGGTTGAAGCCGCGAACCGTCTCAGAAGGGCGACCGAGTTGATGAAGCTGGAACTGGGCCAGACCACCAAAGTGGGCCCTATGGCCGTGACGATAAGCGCAGGGGCGGCGCAGCTCCAAGTTTCGCGGGCCGGGGAGCTAGAAGCCCTTGATTCAGTCTACGAGCGAGTTGACCGAGCCCTGTACGAGGCCAAGCGCATGGGCAGGAACGCGGTGGTCGCCTCAGACCCGGTGCCGGGACTGCGGGCAGTCATCTGAGTCCTTGGTTGTATGATTCCAGCTATTGACCCAATTACCAGGTGGGCGGGACAATGAGGACCTCAACAAGAACTATCTGTAGCAGCAGTGGGGGTGCGCGGTGAGAGGCAAGAAGCTGGTCCCGGCGCTGATTTTGGGCCTCGCCATCATCTTGGTGATAAGCATGTGCCCTTCGAGTCAGGCGGCCGATGAAGCCACCGGCTCTTGGCAGGTCAGAGCCCTCAACACCCCAGTTCAGGGCCGCGTGCCCTCCTTTGTGTCCGCGGACGGAGGGATCATAGCCTGGACCGGCGCGAATTCCACGGACTCACGGACCTACGCATATAACCTTGCCACAGGCAAGAACACTGAGATTTCCTCCGGGCTCTCGGGGTCTTACTACAATCCGTCCATCGACGGTCAGTCGGTTGTCTTCCAGGGGGGACGGACGGGAGCCTACGACGACATCTATCTGTATGAGCTCAATAATGGGGTGCGCACGCAGCTAACGTTCAACACCAGTCCCGGGGATGCAAACGATTGGAATCCACGGATACAAGGCGGCCGGGTGGTCTGGCAGAAGGACATGGTCGGGTCCAGCGCCCAGCCGGGAATCTACCTCTACGACGTGGGCATGGGCACCACCACGAAAATCATTGCAGGAAAGGAATTCCGCGATCCCGATATCTGGGGCGACTACGTGGTTTGTGTGAAAGGGGTTGTTGCGGGAGGCAAGGTCTCATCACAGATCACGCTTTTCAATCTGGCAACCAATGAAACCACGACTCTCACCGATGCCAGTAGGGACAACGAAGATCCCCGGATAGACAACGGCAAGATCGTCTGGAGCCAGGGCGATGCTTGGACCCAGGGGTCGCCAAACACCGGACTGACCTACCAGATCGTGGTTTACGACATCGCTGCTGGGACCACCACGGCATTAACAAATAACGTGGCCGGGAACGCCAAGCCGGCCATCGGAGGCGATCTCGTTGCGTGGGAAACCAATCAGCCGTCATCCATAGTGGTGCGAGACCTGACTACCGACGCCAATGTCACGCTGCCACAACAGGGCGATACGGTTGGCTCGGCTGATATCGACGGCACCACGGTGGTCTTTCGGGGAAACAATGGGCTCTATACCGCAGTCAGCCCAGAAAACGCAACCACTTTCCCGGACGTTCCCAAGACCCATCCAAACTTTGCAGCCATAGAGGGCATGGCGGCCAAAGACATCATCAGCGGGTACACCACCGGCTATTTCGGCCCCAATGACCTAGTCATCCGCCAACAGTTCGCCAAGATGATAGACCTCACTATGGGACTCACCGTGACCCTAAACGACGAATTCAACTTCACTGACTCTGCCTCGATTCTTCATGTGGAAGGCCAGTTGTACGCCTACCACTACGTCGCCAAGGCTGCCCTCTCCGGGCTCATCGAGGGTTATCCCGATGGCAGCTTCCGGCCGCTCAACCACATCACCCGCCAACAAATCATTACGATAGTCGTACGGGCCGGCAGTCAGGTGCTGCAGCCTGCGCCCGCGGACTACAAGGGAGTTCTTTCATACAGCGATCCCACGCACGGCCAAAACATACGCCTGGCCGAGTACAACCATCTTTTGGATGGAATCGTAGGGCCCGGGGGGACCCTCGCAGGCTGGAACACGGCAGGTAACGGGACCCGAGCCGAGTGCGCGCAGATCCTTTGGAACCTTTACAACATGTTGAACCCGGTCGCCCCAGCGGCGTCCTAGTAACGGGGCCGGCTCAAGGACTCGCGGTAATACTCCTCCGGGCCGACGTCGCGCATGCGGTCATTGATGGCCCGCCAACGTGTGCGTAGGTTCTCGGGGTATTGATTTCGCTCGCAAGGGTATTCCGCACACTGGAAGCAGAACTCGACCCCCATCTCCCGGTGGCAAGTCCTGGTGGCGCAGAAGGGAAGGGCCGAGCCCCCTTCCCGGCAGCCCGCGCATGATACACCTGCCAGAAAGCTGAGAACCTCCGCAAACTCCGGGTAGCCCGACAGGCAAGAAATGCGGTCGGACACTTTCGAGGCCATGGCCCCGAACCCCTCAAGGGCCTTCGACAAGTCAACCGCCAAGCGCCTCACGGTGCCCTCTTCATAGTAAACGCACCTGGCACAGTCGATCCCGCAAGGAGCCAGGCTCTCGACAACCGCTGCGTAGCTGATTTCATCGCTCATTGCTGCCCTCCGCCTTCCGAGGTCTCACGCGCAACCTCCGACGATCAACCCCCGCCTCCCGGCTTCTGCGGCGCCGCACCTTAAATCGTAACCGAAACCGCGGGCGTTGGATATGACTCGGGCAGTTGCACAGTTTGCGCGAGCGCCCTTCGCTTGGGTATGCTCGAAGCATGAGGCCCATCCTGGCAGAATTACATGTGGGAGGCCACATATGGGTGATCCAGGCCTACGGCACCTTCATGGTCCTTGCCTGGATCGCCGTCTTGGCCCTCGGGACCTTGGTCGCATGGCGCAGGGGAAGCTCCTGGTGGCGAGTGCTTTCCACCCTGGCGATCGCGCTGGTCGCGGCAGTCATCGGCGCTCGTCTATTCGACCTCGTAGTCAACTGGAGCTTCTACTCCGAGGATTTCAGTAGGATCTACTCCCCAGGCTTTCACGGCTTCGCGCTCTACGGAGGCCTGATCTTCGCCGCAGCAGCTGCCTACGGAGCATCGCGGGCGCTCGGGCTGTCCTCCTGGCATCTGGCAGATAGTGCAGTTCCGGCGGTGACGTTGGGCATCGTCCTGATGCGGACGGGCTGCTTCCTCAATGGTTGTTGCTTCGGCAAGCCAACCAGTCTGCCATGGGGAGTCACGTATCCTGCGGGGAGTGCAGCCTGGGCCGAGCAGTTGGCCAGCGGTAAGAGCGGCGTGCTGGGATTCGCCGGGGCGGTACAGCCCGTCCATCCCACCCAATTCTACGAGGCTGCGGCGGCAGTCTTCTTTTGTTTGCTCGCGCTGGGTGTGCTCACACGGCGGCAGCGCGGCCCAAGGCTGCGGCTACCCCCGGGGGTCGTATTCATGATCTTTGCGCTCGGCTTCACCCTGTTTCGTCTGGCAAACGACTTCCTACGCGCGCAGTCACCTGGTAATGCGATGCTTCTTTGGTTCAACCCGGCAATTCACATGGTAGTGGCAGCTGGAATCGCGGGGGCCCTTTTCTGGAGGCTGGGAGCGACCGACACGGAGGAGATCAGGGTTCAGACCTGCCGAAGACCCCTCTGATCCCCCCCGAATGCTGTCTTATCGTGGCTTCCACCTCTGGAGCGACGAAAGCAACGTCCTTGCCCAGTTCGATAGACAGTGGCGTGGGTAGGAAGCTATGGCCGCCGATCGTGTCGGAAAGGACGCCTCCGGACAGTTCGTATCCTTCAACCTCGCCGGTCTGGTCGTTGACCAGCAAGTCCTCGATCCTCCCTAGATCTTTCCCGGCAGTGGTCTGAAGCCGCAGGCCTCGGATCCTATTCCCGCCATCGAGGACCTCTTTGATAGCAGGGACATCGACAGGTCTCACCACGCTGCTCAAGCCGGCAAGGATCACGGAATCGGGGCCGATGACCAGAAGGCCTGCCCACGGTGCCACCCTGGTCGTCCTGAACAACCCTTCGGCGATGACGAAGCCAAGAACACGCTTGCCCGGAGCATCGACGACAAGGTCCCTGATTCTCCCCGCGTCCCGGCCCCCCTCGCGCAGCACGACCGGTCTACCTACGATTTCGCTCGCCTTCACCATCGTCCATCCCCCTCTCTCGGAGTCAGGCTGGAATCACCCTCGGTACAGCACCAAAGATGTGTATCGTCCCCGTGAGTGCAAGCACCACCACGATAATCACGATCAGCACTATCAAGGCGATCACGTCCAACCACAGACCGTGCGATCTCCTACCGATGAACCTTGGCATCACGTCCTCCTGCTGGACCGGTCGCGAGCCGCCTGTCGATTTCCTACATCATTGTATACAAACCGTGCCCCCCGGGAAGAGAGCATGCACAGGCCAGTCTATTACTGAAAAGTCAGATCCGTTCGGACTGCGAGGTCTCATGGCGAATCACTTGCTGGGCGAAACCAGTCCGTACTTGTTACAGCACGCCGCGAATCCCGTTGATTGGTATCCCTGGGGATCCGAGGCCCTCGACAAGGCCGAGCGTGAGGGCAAGCCCATCTTTCTCAGCATCGGTTATTCGTCGTGTCACTGGTGTCACGTTATGGAGAAGGAGTCGTTCTCCGACGCCCATGTTGCCGCTGAACTGAACCGCCTTTTCATTAGCATCAAGGTCGACCGCGAGGAGCGGCCCGACCTTGACGAGATCTACATGCGGGCCGTAACCACACTGACGGGGAGCGGTGGATGGCCGCTCAGCGTTTGGTTGACCCCGAAAGGAGTGCCCTTCCACGGCGGGACGTATTTCCCCCCTTCCCCCAGGTTCGGCATGCCCTCCTTCCGCCAGGTCTTCCTTGCCGTCGCGGAAGTCTGGAGGACGAGAAGGGAGGACGTTGAGCGATCTGCCGGCGATCTGCTTGCTCATCTATCCGAAGACCACGCCGTTTGGGCCCCAGGGGCGGGACCTGTGCACGACGAAGCCCTGGGTAACCTGGCTGGTTCTTATGATCCGGTGCACGGCGGCTGGGGAGAGGCGCCCAAGTTTCCCCCACCGATCTTGCTCGAATACCTCCTCATGCGGCATAGTGCCCATGCCGAAGCGGGCCAAGACATCGAGCAATGGGTGAACCGAACTCTCGAGGCGATGGCTTTCGGAGGCATCAACGACCAGTTGCGAGGTGGCTTCCATCGGTATTCCACGGATGAGCGATGGCTGGTTCCGCATTTTGAGAAGATGCTGTACGACAATGCCCAGATTGCCCGCTGTTACCTACATGCCTGGCAACTGCTGGGTCGAAACCTTTACCGGCGAATCTCAGAAAAAACTCTGGAGTATCTCATCGCCGAAATGAGACACGGCCAGGGCGGCTTCTTCAGCTCGCAGGACGCGGATTCGGAGGGAGAGGAGGGAAGGTTCTTCCTATGGAGCCTGAGCGAGATAGAGGAGTTGTTGACGGTGGACGATGCCGTGCGTGCGCGAAAAGTGTTTGGTCTCTCCGCCGGAGGCAACTTCGAAGGCCGTAATGTCCTTTGGCTGGCCGAGCCGCCCGAAACGCCTGCTGACGCAGACAGGTACGACCGTATTCGAGACACGCTCCTGCAAGCCCGCGAAAGAAGGACGCGCCCCGCCCGAGACGAGAAGATCCTCGCCGCCTGGAACGGACTCACACTGTCGACGTTCGCCGAGGCTGCTCGAGCACTGGACTCCCCGCGCTATCGGGAGATAGCAACAGGATTGGCCGAGTTCTTGGCCGGCGAAATGATGGGGCCGGATTTCCGGTGCAGCCGCTCGTGGAAAGATGGCCACCGGGCGGGGAGGGGCTACTTGGAGGACTACGCCTCCTTAGCCGAGGGCTTCCTGGCCCTCTATCAGGCGACATTCGACGAACGCTGGTTTGTTACAGCGAGAGGTCTCATAGAGAGGATTCTTGCGGACTTCGGCAGACCGGAAGGCGGGTTCTATGACACGAGCATAGAACATGAGGACCTCCTGGTTCGGCCCAGGTCCCTGCAGGACAGCCCGACCCCATGCGGGAATTCGCTCGCAGTGACCGTTCTTCTCAAAATGGCCGCCTACACGGGGGAAGAACGGTACTGGGATGCTGCGGCCGGCACGCTGGAGCGCGGCTCCCCACCTGCAGGCCGGGTCCCCGGTGTCTTTGGTCAATGGCTCTGCGCGCAGCATCTTGCCGAGACGGGCCTCACCGAAGTGGCGATTGTGGGCAAAGCCGGGTGCGAAGCGACAGAGCAGTTGATCTCGGCTGTGGCAGGACAGTACCTGCCGACAGTCGTCACGGCGGCACGCTCGGCGGGAGGGGATTCAGCGATAGCGGTCCTGGATCAACGGGAGCCTCCGGCGGGACTCGAGGCGACGGCGTGGGTTTGCCGCGGCCAGGCCTGTCTTCCCCAGACCGGCGATCCCACGGAGCTACTTCGTCAAGTGAAACTCGCCCCCGAGCCTTGACCTTCCACCGTACCGCTGCCATGCCAAGATACTCGAGTACGGCGGCGGCCAACTGCGAGACGACCTAGCCATTATGGCCGTGCAACTTCGCCGACCGGCGACCACAAGCAGCCGAGGGGAATGCCGTCTCCTCCTAACCTGTGAACTCGACCTCCACCTGATGGACGTCCCAGAGCGGCTCAATCTTCTCGGCGATGTCCGTTTTGATCACCGATGCGAACTGATGGTCCGGCGGCAAATCGGCTACGATGGTCACCACCCCATCCTCGAATTTGATGTCCTTGATCAGATTGGTCCTCACGATGTCCAAGCCCCGCAGAGGGTTCATGACGTGGCGCAGTCGCTTGGTGATGATCTCGACGGTGGTCGGTACTCGTTCCTCGATAAGCCCATGCCGCTCCTCATAGTCACGGATGGCCGACCTCAACCCTTCGACGGCCAGAACCGAGCAATGGGCTTTGACGGGAGGAAGACCGCCCAATTCCTCGGAAGCCTCTTTCCAAGTGATCTTCTTTGCTTCACCCAGGGTTTTGCCCTTCGCCATCTCCGTGATGATGGATCCGGTCGCAATGTTCGACGCGCAACCGTAGGACTCGAACTTGATGTCGTCGATGACCTTCTTCTCATCATCGACCTTGATGTAGACGGCGACCATATCCCCGCATGCGGGACTTCCCTCGGTGGATTTGCCGTCTGCGTCCTCGATCTTGCCCACGTTGCGGGGGTGACGGAAATGTTCCAGAACCTTTTCGCTGTACGGAAAAGCCATGTAACTACCCCTTTGTGTCATCGGGCGTGAGTGGACTAATCGCCCGCAATTCGCCGACAACCTCGGCGATGGCATCGATTACGCCGTCCACATCCTGCTTTGTGTTGTACCTGCCCAAGGAGAAACGCACAGATCCATGGGCGCGCTCGTGGTCTCCCCCGATGCCAAGAATCACGTGGCTTGCTTCCAACG
This sequence comes from Actinomycetota bacterium, assembly GCA_023483915.1. Classification (GTDB taxonomy): domain Bacteria; phylum Actinomycetota; class Thermoleophilia; order RBG-16-64-13; family RBG-16-64-13; genus JAMDEO01. The sequence goes on along the minus strand of JAMDEO010000148.1, from coordinate 27,406 downwards.
ACTTGCTGAAACAAGCCGACCCTGTGCTGACCGCGAATCCGCGCATGTCGAGTTGAAGCGTGATCGATTCTCCTTCCACATAGTGAAAGGTAATGTTGCCATTCTGCGGCAGGCGCTTGGTGCGGTGCCCGTTGAGGCTCGTGTGGGGGATCTCCGCGAGAGCCCGGCTGAGCAGATGGTCCCGGAGGCCACCCAGAAGATCGCTCTCCTCGTCTGTCATCAGTTCCGCGGCAGCCGCAAATCCCACTGCCGAAGGTATGTCCTCGGGCCCGGCCCGGTGGTTAAATTCCTGAAAGCCACCATCCATCCACTTGGCCAGTGGAGTCCCGGAACGCAAGTACAGTCCCCCCACCCCCTTGGGGCCATGAATAGTGTGGCCCGATACGGTCACCAGGTCCACCGGAGTCGATCCAACATCCAGGGCAACTCGCCCAAAGGAGTGTGTGGCGTCAATATGGAGCAGGACACCCTTCCCGCGGCAGATCCTTGCGATTGCATCGATGTCCTGGATCGTGCCGATCTCTTGGTTCGCGTGTTGGATGGATGCCAGGATGGTGTCGGACGAGATGGCTTTGTCGACAGCCTGAGGGTCGACGAAACCGTCGCCATCGACCTCCAGCACCGTGACTCTGAAGCCCTGCCGGCCGAGCGCAGCCGCAGTATTCAGCACGGGGAAGTCTTCAATTCTGGAAGTGATGATGTGCTTGCCTTTCTTTTCCCCCAGAGCGAGAGCCACCCCCTTGAGGGCCATGTTGCTCGACTCGGTGCCGCCGGACGTGAAGATGAATTCCTCGGCCTGAGCGGCTCCAAGCCGCGCCGCAAGTGTTGCCCGCGCGCGGTCGAGCGCTTCCCTGGCTTCAATCCCCATGGAGTACCCGAATTCGGAAGTGGCCACTGCATAGGTGTCGAAGAAGTAGGGCCGCATCGCCTCGAGCACCCGCTCATCGAGACGGGTGCCCGCAGAGTTGTCTAGATAGACCGTTTCCTCAAACATTGCGTCTCCGGCCGGTCAGATGAAGAGGGTCGCCGTGGATTCCCGCACCTCCTGGATATAGGTGCCCACGGCACAATACTCCTGTATGAGGTCTTGCCGCAGGTCTTCGGGACCGATCCCCATGATGTCCATGGTCATGTCGCAGGCGAATATCTTGCCGCCCAAGGCTTTGAAGTCTGCGGCCATGCGCTCCAGCGGCGCGACGCCCGCCTTCTTCATACGCCGCTTGACCATCCATTTTCCCAAACCAAGCATTTGCATCCTCGACAGGGGTCCCGAGTCGAGCGCCCCCTTCTTGAGCCTCATCAGCCCCCAAAAGGTGAAGTAAAGTGACACCTCCATGCCCATGGCCAGGGCCCCATTGGCGATAATAAATGCGCTGTAGACCTTGTCGAAGTCGCCGCTGTGGACGACGACGGTGAGCTTCTCAACGTTCACCGCCTTATCCTTATCTTCCACGTGTCCCCCTCCTCTTCGATGCTCAGGAGCTCCAGTTTCAGCGCCTTCACCGCCAGGGGGATCTCCTTCTTGGACGACGGGTGGGTTCCCACCACCTCAAGGACATCTCCCGGGGACGCCTGTCTGAGGGCTTTGCGTACCTCCACCAACGGAATGGGGCAGGTTTCTCCCCTCACGTCAAGTTTCAATTCAGCCACGCTTTTGGACCTCCCCGTTAGAGGCATGCCGCACCCGGTCACGGTAGGCGGGGCGCGGTTCCATTCTTGATCGACCTGTTTGGTGCCTACCCCGCTTGGGACCGCCATAAACGGACCGATGGCAAATAGACAAGAGGCGCCGGTAAAAGGCGCCTCTGACACTCAATTGTCATGCCACCATTACGACACGGCGGCAGATTGGAATGACCGTTTACCAGCGAGAGCCTCCGCCCCGGCCGCCTCCCCCGTAGCCGCCCCCTCCGCCGCCATATCCGCCGCGGCCGCCGCCGGCAAAACCGCCGGGTCTGCGCGGCTCCTGCTCGCGGGCATTGTCGACATTGATGGTGCGCCCGTCCAGATCGCTGCCGTTGAGTGCAGCCTTAGCTGCCTCGCCCTCCTCCACAGAGCTCATCTCCACAAATGCAAAGCCCTTCGGACGCCCCGTTTGCCGGTCGGTGATAATATTTACCGATACGACCTCACCATGTTCCGCAAAGCTTTTCTCGAGAGTTTCTTTCGTGGTGCCGTAGGAGAGGTTGCCAACATACAGTCTTGCTGTGCCCATCGTATCCTCCACAGATACCAATGACAGAGACGCATGCGTTCGGATGCACCTGCGGACGAGTAGATGAAGCACTCTGCACGTCGCGGGGAGAGCTTCCTATCGATGCTTTCCAATCATACCTGATTCGTGTATCACAAATACAACGACTTATTCTCCACTGCATAGAGAGTCGAATTCATGAACGTTGACCAGCTACCTTCTGCTCTTACATCGTTCTCTTCCATGGAGAATATCATCGGCAGAAGAAGGATCGGCTTCTTTCTCGACTTCGACGGGACACTCGCCCCCATTACGTCTCACCCCGACCTGGCGGATTTGCCTGCAGAAAGCCGGCCTATCCTTGAGAACCTGCAGCAGCGGCATTTGGTGTGCGTGCTATCTGGGCGATCCCTTCCCGACCTGAAACGGCGCGTTGGCCTGTCCGGCCTTTTCTATGCAGGAGATCACGGTTACCGGATATCCGGCCCGCCAGGCTCCGGCTTGGACTTAAGACTGGGGGACGAGTTCCGAAATGATCTCGAATCGGCCGGCCGCAGGCTGCGTGACGCGCTGGGCTCCACCCACGGGGTCGTGTTGGAGATGAAAGAACTCTCCCTGTCGGTGCACTATCGCCTCGCCGGCATGAAGGATGAGGCACTCATCGGGAAGGTGGTCAAAGAGGTGGCCGCTGGCTATCCTTCCCTTCGCGTGACGGCAGGAAAGTGCGTGCATGAACTGCGACCCAAACTCGACTGGGGCAAAGGCGACGCCCTGCTGTGGATCGTTTCCCACCTGGGATGCAGTCGCGAAGAGCTGTGCCCCGTCGTGATCGGCGATGACCTCACGGATGAAGACATGTTCGAGGCCGCCGCCGGATGGGGGGTGTGCGTCATCGTGGGCGCAGCCAGGCGTTCCACAAGCGCGGCATTCCGCTTGATCAACACCGAGGAGGTGGCGGACTTCCTGACTACGACGGGCCGCATGATTAGGGTCGAGGCCGCCGGGGGTAATCCAAGGGAGAACGAGCGCTCCTAGCTGGAAAGAGGTGTCGTGCGGGAATTTGCCATCAAAGACTGCGCGCTGGCCCACATTGCGACCGGCCGACGTGCGCAAACGCTCCGGGAATTGCGTGACATCTTGCGGGATGTGCACCCTGGCTGCATATATCATCATTTCTGGGGCACTTTGATGCGACCTCAGTTCTCCAACCTGGAGTACAACAACGACTTCGCGTCTTGGTGCTTCGAGAGTCTTCACGACAGCACCGCGGCCGAGCGTCTGTCGGCTATAGATCCGGCCGATTACGCCAACCTCGAAGACCTGCGCCAGGAACTCCTCGATGTAATCGAGTCGCGCTTGGATGAGACGGAGTTGATCCTATTCACCAGGCCGGACCAACAATTCTCTTTCGTGCGGTCGGTCATTGTTGTCTTTGACACCTATCGCCTCCTGGCCGACCCGGCTGAGTTGGCGGTTGCCGTGCCTCAGATGTCAGTCGGCAGCATCTTCTACCATTTCATTGATGCGCGCCGCAGAGACCCGGTTGGCATCGACGACTTTCGGGCGTGGCTTTGCGGGGAGGGAGGCGGATACGAAGAAGTTTGCCGGAAGATCGCCGAAGTCGATCCGTATTTTGAGTCACTTCACGATCTGCGTGCGCGTTTGACCGGTTTATTCGCCCGCTACTTCGGAAAGGGCGCTCAATTGGAGAACCGCAATGGCTGATAAATCCTTGCAGACTCTTCTCGAGCGCTACGCGGACCACGCCGGCGAAGACGCTATCCAACAACTCCGCCAACTCGCCTCCTTGCTCACGGGGCAGAGGGTTGTCCACGTGAACTCCACCAGGAAAGGAGGAGGTGTCGCCGAGATCCTGGAGAAGCTGGTGCCCCTGATGCAGGAATTGGGCATCGACACCCGTTGGGAGGTCATCGAGGGCAACGAAGACTTCTACGTGTGCACCAAGTCGTTCCACAACGCCCTGCAAGGCAAGAACATTCGGATACCAGAGACCTTGCTTCGGGTCTATGAAGAGGTGAATGCCAGAAACGCGGAGCGGCTGAGGCCCATTCTGGAATCCGCCGAGATCGTATTCATCCACGATCCGCAGCCCGCCCCTCTTCTTAGGCACTGTCCCAACCGGATTGGCAAGTGGATCTGGCGGTGCCATATCGACCTCAGTAACCCGTACCGGCCCGTTTGGAAGTACTTGAGGAATTACGTGGTGGACTACGACGCCAGCATCTTCTCGCTCGACGCCTTTGCGCAACCGATGCCACATCCGGTCTTCATCATCCCACCAAGCATCGACCCCTTGAGTGAGAAGAACCTCACCCTTGCCGCCAAGGTGGTTCGGGAAACCCTGGAGGAGTTCAACATAGATCCCAGGAGGCCCATCGTTCTTCAAGTGTCGCGTTTCGACCGGTTCAAGGATCCCCTTGGCGTCATTCACGCGTATACGCTTGCCAAGCAGTTCGTGCCCAGCCTACAGCTGGTTCTGGCAGGCGGCGGGGCTGCAGACGACCCCGAGGGGGATGTGGTACTCAGCGAGGTACGCGAAGCGGCAGAGGGCGATCCCGACATCCACGTGTTATCCTCGGGGCACTATACTGATCGAACCATCAATGCCCTGCAAGCGGGCGCTGACATCGTTCTGCAAAAATCGCTTCGTGAGGGCTTCGGCCTTACGGTGACTGAGGCCATGTGGAAAGGCAAGCCGGTCATCGGGGGGAACACCGGGGGCATCAGACTGCAACTGATGAACCACCGCACCGGATTCCTGGTAGAAACGCCAGAGGGAGCGGCGATGAGGATTCGCTATCTTCTATTCGAGCGTCGGCGGATCGGCCAGATAGGACACGCCGCTCGGGATCTCGTCCGCCAGAACTTCCTAATCACCCGCCACTTGCGCGAGTACCTCACACTGATGGTCGCCTTGATACACGGCAACGAAGACCGCATCGAGCTAGGCTAGATCGCCGGCACATCACCCCCGAACCCAAGGAGGGTACGTGACCGCCCAACCGAGCAGTCGTCTCATCGTCGTGTCCAACCGCTTGCCCTACGTGCGACACTTGAAGAAGGGGGAAAAGTGGGCTCTCGAGCCGGGATCCGGAGGGTTGGTCACCGCGTTGCTCCCGGTATTACGCGACCGAGGTGGCACCTGGATCGGTTGGTCAGGGGTCACGGAGAATGTGAGCCGCATCGACGACATCTTCCGCAATGCCTCGCGGGGTGCGGGGTATGAGCTGAGACCGGTATCACTTAGCCAGGAGGAAGTCGACAAGTACTACCACGGCTACTCCAACGAGACGCTGTGGCCCCTGTTTCACGACCTGCAAAGCCGCGCCACCTTCGACTCCGAGTACTGGCATACATATGTCAAGGTGAACCGGAAGTTTGCCGAAACGCTGGCGGGTGAGTGCACAGACGGCGACTTTGTGTGGATTCACGACTACCAGATGGCGGATGTCGCACATCACCTGCGCGAGATGGGATGCCAAGCGAACCTCGGCTATTTCCTCCACATTCCATTTCCGTCGCCAGACATCTTTATGAAGCTGCCCGAGCGCCATGCGTTGCTGACTTCTTTGCTTGCCTATGACCTAGTCGGCTTTCAGACCGTTCGCGACCGGCGCAACTTCCTACAGTGTGTTCGAATGTTGATGAAGAACGCAAGGGTTCGTCCCGATGGACACCTGCACGTGGTCCATGTTGACGACCGCGATATGCGCGTGGGGAACTTCCCCATCGGCATCGATGCAGCCGGTTTCGCCGGGAGAGCCGGACAACCCGAGGTCGAGGAGAGGGTGCGGTCAATAAAGGAACGTTTTGCCGGAAGGCAGATAGTCCTCGGGATTGACAGACTAGACTACACCAAAGGCATCCCCGAGAGGCTACGGGCCTTCTCCAGCCTTTTGGAGAGATTCCCGGAGGTTCACGAGAGGATTCACTACTTCCAGGTGGTTATTCCGAGCCGGACCGGGATCCCCGAATACGACGAGCTCAAGATGAGGATCGAGAGACTCGTCGCCGAGATAAACGGACGCTTTTCAAAGCTTGGCTGGGTGCCCATTCATTACTTCTTCCGCAGCCTACCGCCCGACGAGCTTCTCGCGTTCTACCGAGCCTCGGATATCGCCCTTATCACCCCTCTCAAAGATGGGATGAATCTTGTGGCCAAGGAATACTGTGCCTGCAGTCTTGAAGAGACCTCGGTGCTAATACTGAGCCAGTTTGCGGGCGCCGCAGCTCAACTCGGCAGCTCCGCCTTGGTAGTCAACCCCTACGACGTCGAGCAGACCGCGGATGCCCTGTACCACGCGTTTCGGATGCCGGCGGGAGAGCGCCGTTATCGCATACGAAGGCTCCGTCGCAACGTGCATGGTCAAGACGTCTTTTGGTGGGTTGACTCCTTCATGCAGGCCGCCATACACAAGGAGCTAAAGGACTTCCCTCTCCTCGAGGACTATATCCCCGAGCATCATGAGAACATCGTCCCCAGTGAGAGATAGCCGGCTCACTATCGGCGATGCGGCGGCCATCTAGCGCCAGATGTACCAGAACAGGTAGATCCCCAATCCCAGGGATGCGGTCCAGAAGCTCAAGGCTGTGAGCATGAAAGGGCGCGTCCTGCGCGGTGCCTTCACCACGCCGAGATACGCCAGGTTGATGTAGATGAACAGCAGCAGGACGATCACGCCCATAGAGTGGTGCACAACCAATTCGATGGTGAACCGCGACCACCCCGACCAGTGAGAGATGTATCTGGCCAGCGAGGGTGCCATGATGATGCCTATCGAAAGGATCTGCGCGGCGACAGCCGAGCGCATGACCAGACAATGACGACGATATCGCCGGCGGACGGCGATCGAGGCCCCTACTCCCACCCACACTATAAGCACACACTGGATGATCAGATTCGCCAGGGCGACATGCGGGGTCATGGTCACGGCATTCCCTCCTCAGCGGGTCGTTCACGGCTATCTGGATGCTCCATGAGCGCCACACAGTCCTCCTCCGTGAAGAGGGCTATCCCGGAACGCTCGAGGAGTGCCGCAGTGACACCGGAGCCCGCCTGCAGCTTGTGGCCGAAGCTACCGTCGTAGGTCGTTCCCACTCCGCAGGACGGGCTTCTGGCTTTGAGGACGGCAGCTCTCGCCCCGGTAAGGTGCGCTACGGTCAGCACCTCTGTGGCTCCACGCACAAAGATCTCGGAGAGGTCGCAGCCCTCTGGGGTGACCGCCGCCGCCATGCCCTCCAGGACCTCGTCTCCTGCTCCGCCAAGCAGCTCTGCCGGAGCCCTCGGAGTAGGTGACCCCCCAAGTTGCTCCGGACAAACAGGAATCAAGCAATAGCGCGACTCCAGAGAGAGGACTGAGGGGTATTTGCGGGCGCTGCCGTCAAGCCGTGTGTGAAGGCCCACAAGGCAAGCGCTCACCAGCAATGGCGGCCGGTGGACCGGAGAGCTATCGCCCACATCGCCGCTCCGCTGACATGCGGGATGGTCGGCCACGGTTTTCGAGGAGTCAGTCGCGGGGTCTATCCTGGCTGACCGAATCGCCCACGTCCGGGCCGCCGCCCTGGCTATCAAGGGCAGTGAGGATATCTTCCAGCTCGGCAACCCTGCTGCTCAGAGCAGACAACTCGGCCGTAAGCCTTCCGGCCGCCTGTGAAACCTTGGCCCCGGCGTCGGCGTTCAGCTCGTCTTCCTGGATGAGTTCCTCTATCTCGTCAAGGTAGAAGAAAGCCTCATCAAGCTTCAACTTGGCCTTGTCGAGGTTCCCGATGATCTTCTCCAACCTGACCTCCTTGGATCACTCCCTTTATATAGCACAAGTAACGTGCTCCCGGCGGCGGGCGCCGCCCCGCCTTTCCCTACGGCGCCGGCGGCGCGGGCTCGGCCGCTATCTCCGGCTCCTTTTTCGAACCCATCCGCGCAACGGTGGTACCCGCAAACACCAGGATGAAACCCACGAGCGCACGCAAAGTCAGATGGTCGTAGCCCACCGCAATCGAGACGATAAGCGCGAACACCGCCTCGAGGCTCATCAGTAGTCCCGCCAGCGTTGGTGGCGTGTACCTCTGGCCCAGAACCATCAACACATAAGCCACAACCCCACCCATTATGCCTGTCCACAGAACCGCCCCCGTGGCTCCCCAGCCTGGGAACAGTCCGGGTCGCTCGATGATGGAAGAGCAGATCAGTGAAAGCACGGCGCAGGTCCCCAATTGGAGCTCGACAAAGGCAATCGCAGAGATGCGGTTGCTCCCGTAGTCCACCCCGAGGATGTGCAGCGCCCAGAACAGGGTCGCCAGGAGTGTGAGCCCCTCACCCCAGCCGAAGCCCATGCGTCCGTAGAGTGACAGCAAGGCCAGACCGCCGACAACCACGATTACCCCAACGCCCACGAGGGGCGACGGCCACCTTCCTGAGACAAGGCCCAAGAGGAGAGGGACCATGATCACATAGAGGCTTGTCAAGAAGCCGGAGATTCCTGGGGAAGTCATCCGCAGCCCATAGGTTTGCAGGACAAACCCGGCAAAAAGCAGAGCACCCACTCCGATGCCTAGCAGCCAGCCCGCCCGGTTGAGCTTCTTCAGCCGCGCCACGCTGAAGGGAGCAAGGAGAACTGCAGCCACCAGAAACCGGAGCCCCAGATAATACAGAGCGGGCATGTGCTCCATTGCGAATTTCACCAGAACGAAGTTCACGCCCCAAATAACGCCGGCGATTCCCAGGCCGATCTCCGCCATCACTCGAATGCGGCCAGGATGGACCGTCGCCAGCACCGAGGCGGGGTTGCGCAGCATGCGGCGTTTGTTCGTTACGTCTGTGACCATGGAGCCTGAAAAGTAGCATAGCCGACTCCATTGGGGGAGGAGCCGGCTATGTCGCGGGAAAAGCGACTCAACTCTCTCACGATTCGGGAGGGGGGGTTCCCACATCGTTCGATTCGAGTGCTAGACGATTGTTAGTGTACCCCGTCAAGGACGATAAGTCCAATATATTGTTTGGATTTATGATATAAAATCTTCTTATCGTTTTACATAAGCGCGCTATGATCTCTGACTGCTATCAATAGGAGTTGCTGATCGTGGAACTCGTCCAGCTTAAGTACTACGTGGCCATTGCCGACACCCTCAGCTTCACCAAGGCGGCCGACGTGCTTCGGATCTCACAACCTGCTCTGAGCTACCAGATCCGGCGGCTCGAGACGGAGTTGGGGACGCGACTTTTCGATAGGGGCGGGCGGCGCATCATGCTTACCCCGGATGGAGAGCTGTTCCTGCCTCTTGCCCAGGCCGTTCTGTTCCGCGCCGACGAGGCTGTCCGGGTCTTGCGCGAGCACTTGGGCGTCGAGAGTGGCGAAGTACATATTGGATGCAACCCGTCTGTAGCGGCCTACTTGATGCCACGATTGCTGGCTTCGTTTAGACGCGACTTTCCTCGCGTCCGGGTGTCATTGTCCGAAGGCGGAGACATCGAACTGCAGCGGGCAGTCCTTGACGGCACCGTTGACTTCGCCGTGGTGACGGCCATGGGCTCCTCGGGAACTCTTGAGGTGATCCCGCTTGCTGCCGAAGACCTGCTTTTGGCGCTGCCCCTGGGCCACCGCCTCGCCGGAGGAGGCAGGATCGCCCTGTCGGAGCTTGCCTATGAAGAATTCGCCTTTCCCGCGGATTCGTTCAAAGTCACTGCACAGTTCATCAATGCCTGCCGCAGCGTTGGATTTGAGCCCCGGGTTGCCTATCAGACAGGTTCGTTCGAATCGGCGAAAGGCTTCGTGCGCCAGAGTCTATGCGCGGCGGTGTTACCTCGCATGGCGTTGAGCGCCGACGACACCCACGGGATCGCCATTCTTGAGATCGAGGAGGGGCTCACCCGGCAACTGAGTATGATCCGGGGCAAAAACCGCTCCCTCACCGGAGTTGCGCGAGCGCTCATCTCTCACGTGCAGACGAGCATTACCCTGGCGCTTCAGGAATCGGGTGAATTCCATCCGCCTGCCACGCCCCGTGCCCGCCAGGTCCCAACCGTCGAAGCGTAGGACCGCCGGCTATTCTAGTTTGCCACCCTTGCCCAGCCAGGGCATCATGCCGCGAAGCTCGCGTCCCACAACCTCGATCTCATGCTCGGCGTCTTCACGCTTGATGGCGTTATACACCGGACGTCCCGCCAGGTTCTCCAGGATCCATTCGCGCGCGAACTCCCCGCTCTGGATCTCCTCGAGGATTATCTGCATCTCTTCACGGACTTCGTCGCTGATGATGCGGCGACCGCGCGTCATGTCCCCGTACTCCGCCGTGTCGGAGATCGAGTAGCGCATGCCGCTGATCCCATGCTCGTGGATGAGGTCAACGATCAGTTTGAGCTCGTGCAGACATTCGAAATAGGCCACTTCAGGCTGATAGCCGGCATCCACCAGGGTCTCGAATCCGGCGCGGATGAGCTCGCTCACGCCACCACAAAGGACCGCCTGCTCACCAAACAGATCGGTCTCGGTTTCTTCTTTGAACGTGGTCTCGATGACGCCCGCTCGAAGAGCACCGATCCCCTTGGCGTAGGCGAGAGCCTTTTCGCGCGCCTTGCCCGTGGCATCCTGATAGACAGCCAGCAGAGCCGGGACCCCGCCACCTTCGGCATAAACGCGGCGAACCAGGTGCCCCGGACCCTTCGGCGCGATCATGGTCACGTCGACAAATGCCGGCGGAACGATCTGGCTGAAATGGATGTTGAAGCCGTGGGCGAACATCAGCATGTCGCCCTCCTTGAGATTGTCGCGGATGGAGGTCTCATAAACCACCTTTTGCACCTGATCCGGGACAACCATCATGATGATATCGGCCATGGCTGCAGCCGCATTGGCAGTGAGGACCTCGAAGCCTGCGGACACCGCACGATCCCATGCCGGGGTCCCCGGCGCCTCGGCCACAACCACTTTGACTCCGCTGTCGCGAAGGTTCTGCGAATGGGCATGACCCTGGCTTCCGAAGCCGATGACCGCCACGGTCTTGCCGGTCAACAAGCTTAGATCGGCATCTTTTTCGTACAACATGTCTGCGAGTTACCTCCTATCTTTCTGTGCGTCACGGCAGGGTAGCACAAGCCCGGGCGGACGGGGTTCCGGCGTCGGGAGGGTGTTGAAAGACGAAACCACGGCCACCCCGGGCGCCGCCCCAGAATCAGGTTGGACGCTTGCCACGCCCCATGGCCAGGCGGCCCGTCCGCACTAGCTCGACCACACCAAACTGCTCGAGAAGCTCCATGAAGGCACTGACCTTTTCGCGCGTCCCGGTCATCTCGATGATCAGGACTTCATGACTGACGTCCACGATCTTAGCCCGGAAGATCTCCACAATCTGCATGATTTCCGACCGGGTCTCGGCATCGGCCTTCACCTTGATAAGCAGCAACTCCCGCTCGACGCTCTCTGTCGGATCAAGCGAAGTTATCTTGATCACATTGATGAGCTTGTGGAGTTGCTTCGTGACCTGCTCCACCGGTTGGTCTTGCTCATCGACGGTGATGGTCATGCGCGAGACCTCGGGGCTTTCGGTCTCGGCCACGACCAGGCTGTCGATGTTGAAACCGCGCCGGGCAAAAAGCCCAGCTACGCGTGTGAGCACCCCAGGCTTGTTCTCGACAAGGACGGACAGCGTGTGCTTCATCACTCCCTCTCCATCATGTCGTGGATGGTTCCCCCAGCAGGGATCATGGGATAGACGTTGGCTTCGCGCTTCACCCGGATGTCGATCACGGCAGGCGAGTCGGTGGCAAATGCCACTCGCAGCACTTCCTCGAGGTCCTCGGGCCGCTCCGCTCGATACCCTTCAGCGCCGTAAGCTTCAGCCAGTTTGACGAAATCCGGTTGACAGTCGATGCACGTATTGCTGTAGCGGGCGTCCCAGAATAGTTCTTGCCACTGCCGCACCATCCCCAGGTACCGGTTGTTGATGACCGGTCATCTATGCCGGTGGTGGTATTGCACGGCTGTGGCCAGCTCCTGCAAGGTCATCTGGAAGGAGCCGTCGCCGGCGATATCGATGACAAGCTCGCCGGGTCTCGCAACCTGGGCGCCGATGGCAGCAGGGAAGCCAAATCCCATCGTACCCAACCCCGCAGAGGTTATGAACCCGCGCGGACGACTGGATAGGTAGTGCTGCGCCGCCCACATCTGATGTTGCCCCACGTCGGTGCAGGTAACTGCCTCGCCCCGGGTGATCTCCCAAATCTTGTGGATGGCAAACTCAGGCATGATCTCGCCGTCTTCACTTTCACGGACCACAAGTGGATGTTCGCGTTTCCAGGTTTCCACCTGTTGCATCCAGGGCAAGTGGCGGTCGGCAGACAGCTCCAATTTCTTGAGCTCGACCAGAAGCGAGGTCAGCACCCTCTTCGCATCACCCACGATTGGAACATCCGCGGCCACGTTCTTGGAAATCTCAGCAGGGTCTATATCAACGTGCACGAACCGCGCATGCGGGGCAAATGCGGAAAGATTGCCTGTCACGCGGTCGTCGAAGCGGACACCCACCGCGATCAGCAGGTCCGCTTGACTCACCGCATAGTTGGCATACGGCGTTCCGTGCATCCCAAGCATGCCCATCGAGAGATCATGCTCCTCTGGGAAGCATCCTTTGCCCGTGAGCGTGGTGGTCACAGGAATGTGCCCATATGTGGCCAGTTCCCGGAGTTCCTGCGAAGCATCGGCCGCGATGACACCACCACCGGCATAGATGACCGGCCGCTCGGCTGCTGCGATCACGCGGGCCGCCTGACGAACCTGCTTCGGGTGGCCCTTCACGTTGGGCTTATAGCCCGGAAGCTGCATCGCAGGAAGATGGTCTGGATCGAAATCCAGCTCCTCCTTCGTCACGTCAACCGGAATGTCGATGAGGACGGGGCCCGGCCGGCCCGTACCCGCGATGTAGAAAGCTTCGCTGATGATCCGAGGCAAGTCCTGGGATCGTTTCACCAAGTAGCTGTGCTTGACAATCGGGAGAGTGATGCCCGTGATGTCAGCCTCCTGGAAAGAATCAAGGCCGATCAAATGCCGGCTTACCTGTCCGGTGATGGCCACCATCGGGACGCTATCCATATAAGCGTTGGCGATTGGGGTTACCAGATTGGTGGCACCTGGGCCCGACGTAGCCATGCACACGCCCACTTTGCCCGACGCCCGAGCGTAGCCATCCGCCGCATGGCCCGCCCCCTGCTCGTGCCGCACGAGTATGTGGTTGATGTCGAAATCGTAGATTGCGTCATAGAGGGGAATGATTTGCCCTCCGGGAAAACCAAATATGGTCTCGACCCCTTCGCGCTTGAGCGCTTCGAGGATAACTTTGGATGCCTTCATGTTGCGTTCCGCCCTAACTAGTAGTGCGCCAGTTCCAGGCAACCAGTCCGCAGACCGGTCGCGGCCAAAGATCATCGGAGACACCGGGACAACCCGGAGGCCGTGGGATCAGGAGAGATTCTCCCCATCTAGAACGGCTCCGGTCTCGGCTCCCGACACGAAGGCTACGTAGCGGCGCAGCACGCCCGAATAATCCCGAGCCGGGCGCTGCCACGCCGTCCTCCTTCGTGCCATCTCTTCGCCGGTGACCTCCAAAGCCAGCTTGCGCCCTGGAATGTCGATGCTGATGAGGTCGCCGTCCTTCACCAGGGCGATGGGACCGCCGTCAAGACCTTCAGGGGCGACATGTCCAATGCTGGCCCCACGGCTTGCCCCACTGAACCGACCGTCCGTTATGAGAGCGACGCTGTCGTCGAGACCCGCTCCCGCCAGCGCGGCCGTGGGAGAGAGCATCTCCGGCATGCCAGGGCCTCCCTTGGGCCCGACATACCGGATAACCACCACGCTGCCGGGTGCGATCTTGTCCGCCTGGATCGCGTCCATGATTGAAGGCTCGTCGTCGAAGACCAGGGCCGGGCCGCGATGCACGAGCATCTGCGGCAACACCGCCGACTCCTTGACCACTGCGCCACGGGGAGCCAGATTGCCGAAAAGAATGGCCAATCCACCGGTCGGTCTGTAAGGACGATCGAGCGGTCGGATAACCTCGTCGTCACGAACGGAGGCGGCGTCATATTGGGCCGCCATATCCACGCCGGCGACGGTCGGGACCGTCCCGTCGACGAGCTTCGCTTCGGAGAGCCGCTTGATGACCCCCATCACCCCGCCCGCGCGATAGAGGTCCTCCATGTGATGAGTGCCGGAGGGCGAAAGCTTGACCAGGTTGGGTGTGGAGTCGGCCACTTCGTTGAAGGTGTCCAATGAGATGTCCACCCGCGCCTCTTTGGCGATCGCCATGAGATGAAGGACCGTGTTCGTGGAGCAACCCAAAGCGGCATCGACAGCGAGAGCGTTGCGGATGCTGCCCGGAGAGAGAAAGCGACGTATGCCCCACCCCTTCTGTGCCGCTTTGACCGCTGCGACTCCGCTCTTGCGGGCGAGTATGAGCCTGGCCGAGTAAGGGGCGGGGATGGTCGCATCACCCGGCATAGCCAAACCGAGGCTTTCGGTCACACAGCTCATCGAGTTGGCGGTGAAGAGACCCGCGCATGAGCCACAAGTCGGGCAGGCGCAGTCTTCCAGTTCTGCGAGGTCCTCCTCGCTGATCTCGCCCTTGAAATACTTGCCCACTCCTTCGAACATCTGGCTGAGACTGACCTTGGTGCCCCGGTAATCCCCTGCGAGCATCGGCCCGCCGGAGATCACAACCGCAGGGATATCCAACCTGGCAGCGGCCATGACCATCCCTGGGATAATCTTGTCGCAATTGGGAATGAGGACCAGGCCGTCCAGACCGTGCGCCTTGGCCATGATCTCCACCGAATCGGCCACCACTTCCCGCGAAACCAGTGAGTAGTGCATGCCCTCGTGGTTCATGGCGAGTCCGTCGCAGACCCCGATGACGTTGAATTCCAGAGGCACGCCGCCGCCCTGCCAGACACCGTATTTGACCTGCTGAGCTATGGTGTTGAGATGCAGGTGGCCGGGGATGAGCTCGTTGTAGGAGTTGGCTACGCCGATAAGCGGCCGGTCACCGTCCTCACGACTTACGCCAAGAGCACGCAGAAGCGAGCGATGCGGCGCTCGGGCTGGACCGGAGAAAACGCTCTGGCTTATGCTCATCTAAACCGACTCCCGTGCGTTCGAAGCGGACCAAATGCGACAGCTTCCTAGTTTAACACCATGTTTGCTCCCGTCTAATCGCCTGTCCCAGCCGGGTTCATGGTCGATAGTGGGTGGCTCGTGGTACGCTCACCCGGAGTAGATGATCGTGGCGATCGCACACCATTGGAGGAGTCATGAGCAACGCTGAACTCAGCGCTTTGAGGGCTGAGGTCGTCCCACGGGGCGTCCCCAGCACTGCCCCGGTGTACATCGCCAAGGCCAGAAATGCCATCATCACCGACGTCGACGGCCGTGAGTACATCGACTTCGCCTGTGGAATCGGGGTGATGAACGTCGGTCATTGCCACCCTAAGGTGGTGCAGACGGTGAAAGCGCAGGCTGAGTTGTACTCACACACCTGCTTCGGGGTCTTTGGCTACGAATCCTATGTCCGTTTGGCCCAGAGACTGAACGAACTAACACCGGGAGACTTCCCTAAGCGCACTTTCTTTATGAACTCCGGCGCTGAAGCCGTCGAGAACGCGGTAAAGATCGCCCGGTATGCCACTGGTCGCAAGTCGATAATCGCATTCGATGACGCCTTTCACGGCCGCACGCATATGACGATGAGTCTGACGTCGCAGGTCAACCCGTACAAGATAGGGTTCGGCCCGTTCGCACCTGAGGTCTACCGCGTGCCGTACGCTTACTGTTACCGGTGCCCCCTGGGGCTTGCTCACCCAGGATGCGCTTGCGAATGCGCCGACCTTCTGGAGTTGGCTTTCGCAAAGGTGGTCAATCCAGAAGAGGTAGCCGCAGTCATCGCGGAGCCGGTACAGGGGGAGGGAGGCTTCATCGTCCCACCGCCGGAGTACATGGGCAAGATCAAGAAGATCTGCGAAACGCACGGCATCCTTCTCATCGCCGACGAGATCCAGACAGGCATGGGCCGCACCGGGGCTTGGTTCGCCATGGAGCACTGGGGAGTTGCAGCCGACATCGTAACTACGGCCAAGGCGCTGGGTGCCGGCTTCCCCATATCCGGCATCACGGGCCGCAAAGAAATCATGGACTCGGTCCACCCGGGCGGAGTCGGAACCACCTACGGGGGCAACCCCACCGCCTGCCGTGCCGGCCTGGCCGTGTTCGGGATCATCGAAAGCGAGGGCTTGATCGAGCGCGCGAACTTGATTGGGCAAAGGATCAAGGAGCGCTTCCTTGCCCTGCAGGAGCGGTACCCCGTCATTGGCGATGTTCGGTGCCTGGGCGCCATGGTGGCCATGGAGTTGGTCGAGGATCGCAAGAGCAAGAAGCCGGCCGGCAATTTCGCCAACGCCCTGCGACTCAAACTGTACGAAAATGGAGTGGTCAACGTCGGCGCAGGTACCTACCACAACGTTCTTAGGATCCTTGTGCCGCTCACAATCGAGGACGCTACGCTCGCCCGCGGGCTCGACATTCTGGAGGAAACCATGTCCCAGGTAAGTGCCGGTGGCGCCGCAGACTAGCTTCTGTCGGCCCGAGCCGGCGGGGACTGCCCGGAGAGTGAGGAAGCCGTGGTGAGCGACAGCAGGAAGATCTTGTATGTGGACCTCACCGGGCAGGCGTCTCGCGTCGACGAGATCGATGTTCCCGGGCTCCTTGGCCTCGGCGGCAAAGTGTTGGGCCTGCGCTTGTTGGAGAAGTACCTGGATCTCGACGTCGATCCCTTGGCGCCGGAGAATGTGCTCGTCATTACCCCCAGCCCTGTATCCGCGTACGGCATGTCCGGATCGGACCGCTTCGGCGCCTTCACCAAGGGCCCACTGACAGGTATCTGGTTGGAGGCATACTGCGGTGGATCGTTCGCGCGGACCTTGCGCGAAACCGGCTGGGACGCCCTCACTATTACCGGCGCCTCCGAAATGCCTGTCCGCTTACATGTCGGCAGGGATGGAGCAGAGATACTGCCTGCCGAAGACCTTTGGGGAAGAGATACGGCAGATGTTGAAGGCGCGATCCTCTCGCGGCTGGACAGGCGCTCCGCCGTCCTATCCATCGGTGTTGCGGGCGAGAACCTGGTCAGAATTGCCTCCGTCATGCACGAGCAGGCCCACGCGCTCGGCCGGGGTGGATTGGGAGCCGTTCTCGGTAGCAAGAAACTGAAGGCAATCAGCGTCACGTCCCCGGGACCTCTCAAAAGGGATGTGCAAGCCCAGTTCGCGGCGACCAGGCGGGAGATAGCCAGACTCGCTGTGGACTCCCCGACCGCCCATAACTATCACACGTTCGGGACACCCGTGATGGTGGCGCTCCTCAATGAAGTGGGGGCGTTCCCCACCGACTTCTTCACCAGAGGAGCGACCCCCCACAGAGCGACACTGGAGGCTGAGCAGCGAACGGAATGGGCCAGAATCGAGAGTGATACTTGCCCGCCTTGCCCCATGCGCTGCCGGAAACGCTTGATCCTAACTGGCGGCCCAGAGGCCGGGCGGCAGCTTCACGCCGCCGAATACGAGACCATCTACGTATTCGGCGGGGGGTGCATGGTCGAGCACGGCAGGGATGTGGCGAAGCTCAACGAGCGCTGCAACTTGCTGGGCCTCGATACCATGAGCGGGGGGAACCTCGTTTCCCTTGCGATCAAAGGCAGGCAGCTAGGGCTGATCGATGACGGACCCGAACCCGGGGATGTCGAGGCGATCGACCGGATGCTCGTTGAGATTGCCTATCGCTCGACGTCTACAGGCGACGCTTTAGCCGAAGGCATGGATGAGGCCCTCGAACGCTTCGGTATGGCAAAGTGGTCTATCACCAGCAAACACATGGACCCCGCGGGATACGAGCCCCGCAGACTCAAAGGGATGGCCCTGAGCTATGCCGTTGGCGTCCGCGGGGCCTGCCATCTGCGGGCGACCTTCTACAAACCGGAACTGGGCGGCATGCTCGAGGGCCTGGACGACGACGCCTATGTCGAGACCTACATCGATTGGGAAGATCGGATGCTCCTGATCGATAGCTTGTCGATGTGCCGGTTTTACAGGGACTACCTGCAATGGGACAACATAGTCTCCATCGTGAAACAACTGAATGAGGGCCCTGTGACGGAGGAAGAACTGAAGGGCCTCGCCAAGGACACGATGACCCGCATACGCCGCATGAACTTCCGCTTCGGAATTGTTCCCGCCGACGACACCGTGGCCGAGCGGTTCTTCCGCGAGGCTACCGACAAGGCCCCGGCGCTTGACCGGGAAGAGCTGCAACGGCGCGTCCGGCTTTACTGGCAGAAGAGAGGCTGGGGCGAGGACGGCGATCGAATCTAGCGGAGATCTGCAGCGCGGCGTACGGCCTCGTGATTGCCGGCCATCAGGCTCGGGGCGCCCCACAAGGCCCCGGCTTGGGAGGCGGCTACCCGCGCAGACGATCTGCTTCGTCGGCGATGGCCTGTCCCATTTGCCTCGTGCCGGCGGTCCCTCCCAAGTCGTAGGTCACGTTCTTCCCCGTGGCGATGACCGACCGCACAGCTGCGAAGAGATTGCGCGCCGCCTCATGTTCACCGAGGTGGGCCAGCATCAGCACGGAGGACAGGATCAACGCCGTGGGATCAGCTTTGTCGAGCCCGGCGTACTTGGGCGCGGAACCATGCACCGGCTCGAATACGGCGACGGTTTCGCCCAAGTTCGCGCCTGGAACCACTCCCAGACCGCCGACCAGACCTGCGCATAGATCACTGAGGATGTCGCCGTAGAGGTTCGGGCAGAGAAGAACGTCGTACAGCTCGGGCTTCTGCACAAGTTGCATGCACATGTTGTCCACGATGCGTTCCTCGAAGGCGATTTCGGGGAACTCCTGGGCTACCTTCCGTGCTACCTCGAGGAAAAGCCCATCCGTGAGCTTCATGATGTTGGCCTTGTGCACCGCGGTCACCTTGCGTCGCCCTTCTCGCCGGGCATAAGTGAAGGCAAAGCGGGCGATGCGGTCCGATCCCTTCCGAGTGATGATCTTGATGGATTCTGCGGCATCGGGGCCGAGGCTGCGCTCGACGCCCGCGTATAGATCCTCGGTGTTTTCCCGCACTACGACGAGGTCGACGCCCTCGTAACGCGACGGCACCCCAGGAATGCTCGCTGCCGGTCGCAGATTCGCATACAGATCGAGCTCCTGGCGAAGGGCCACGTTCACACTGCGGAAACCAGAGCCAATGGGGGTGGTCACCGGGCCCTTCAGAGCCACCTTCGTTCGCCGGACCGACGTAAGGACTGCCTGCGGAAGCGGCGTGCCGGACTTCTCCACCGCTGCGGCGCCGGCCTCGACGTCATCCCATGCAATCGCTACCCCGGTTGCTGCGATGGCAGCCCTCGCAGCCGACATGATCTCCGGCCCGATTCCATCGCCGGGTATGCACGTCACTGCATGTGCATTCATTCGCCCTGCCCCCTGGCCCCGGCTTCCTTCCCCAGATACGTGTCCGGGTCGACCAAAGGCAAATCAAGTGGGGAGGAATCGTGCTTTCCTCTCAAGAGGGGCCCCCAGCCGCGTCCTTCGAGGGTCGAGAACACAGAGACTTGCTCGAGACCGCCGGCCCCCTGGGCGAGAAGACGCACTATTTCGGCCTTCAGACCGCGGCCCCGGAAGCGCGAATCGACAAGCACGTCGCAGACCACCCGGTTCAGAGGGCCAAACCGACACGCTCTCCCGAATCCGATAAGCTCGCCATCGAACTTGCAGAGCACCCAGTCATCCGAGGTGGCGAGCACCCATTCCAGTTTTGGACCAGCTTCGTCCTCTTCCCACCCACAGCGGGCGAAGAACTCGACCAGAACCGCAGTCTCTACAGGGGCGTTGAACTCAAACTCAAGCATGGGTAGGCATGCTACCAGATGCAGGGTCTAGCTGTCCGGTTGCCATCCGCCCTCGGCAGGCCGACTACCGACGGCTCGGATTGCCCAAAGTTGCCGGGTCGAGAGGAGAGATCCCCTCATTCGGGCTATAAAGAAGCGGGCGCAATTCTTCCCAGACCTGCGCCATTCGCTGCCTGTCTGCATCACTGAGAGTGATGTCCGTGTCCGGCTCCAGACCGGGGATTACAGGCAGAATACGGTACGCAGTCCTCCCGCTCACCTTGCCCTGCTGCACATAGACGGGCAGGTAGCTCACCCCAGTCACGAATGCGCGCAAACCCCGCTTCTCGATGTGCACGTAGGCGACAAGGCCGCTGTCAGAATACTGCCACCTCTGAGCGGACACGAAGTTTCCGAGGGAATAGGCAATGTATTTGTCCGTCACCTTCCAGCCGCTGTACTCGAAGACGTGGGATATTGGTTGCACCACATGCGGATGAGAGCCCAAGATGACATCCACTCCGCTGGATAGCAGTTGCCGTGAGACATCGATCTGCTGCTGACTTGGATCTCGTTCGTATTCATTGCCGTAGTGAAGGATCGCGATAACGATCTCAGCCCCCCACAAACGAGCGGTGGCTGCGTCGCCGGCCACCTGGTCGACATCGAGGGTATTGACCGCATAGGGATGTTCCTTCGGCATTGTCAGGCCGTTCAGGCCCGCCGTGTAGTTGAGGAAGGCCACCTTGATGCCCCTGATGTCCACGACAAGTGGTGTGGCTCTAGCCGTCGCAGACCGATATGTGCCGACATGAGCGACCCCGGCCGCATCAAGATTGTCAAGGGTCTTCACGATGCCATCCCAGCCCATGTCTAGGGAGTGATTGTTGGCCGTCGCCGCGAGGTCCACGCCGGAATCACGCAGGGCGAAAGCCAGCTGACTTGGAGAGTTGAAGAGCGGGTAACCGCTGTAGCCGCGCTCGCCCCCGGCCAACCGGGTCTCCAGATTGACCAGCGTGTAGTCCGCATCCCGAAGATATGGGGCGATAGGGCTGAAAATGGGAGCGAAATCGTAACTGCCGGTCCTGTTGTTACGGGCCGAATATACGATGGGCATGTGAGTGAGCACATCCCCGGCCGCCGCAATCGTGATGCTCACAGGAAGGGTGGTGGTGGTCGTGGTGGGCTGCGGCTCCGGGGAACTGACTGTGGTTGTTGTCTGAGACGGCGGCAATGTCGTCGGAACCACCACGGTTGCCGGCACCGTGACAGTGGCAGTTGAAGCCTCCACTGCTCCGGATTGGACCTCGCCCACAGCTGAAAAGATCAGGGGCGCGCAGAGGGCAATGACCGCCAAGGCGGCACCGAGAGCCTTCAACATTTTCTGCATAGGCCACATTCTACCAATTGCCCAGTTCCCGAAGGGAGATCGCCCGTTGGACGCCACCATAGTAAATTGAGTTTCGCCGTACAAACATGGATTTGCCTCGAGTGGCCGTAGCGGCGCTACGGACGCGACCGGGCGCCCGCCCAGAGGGCACCCGGGGCGGACGACGAATCGGGCAGTCCCGTGCGCACTAGGCGATCGCGGCTTCGTTTTGAAACGAGTCATCAGGCACTGCCCAAGGGGGGGTCAACCGCCTCGATCATGGAAGGTATGGCATCAAAATGGCTTAATACCCAGAGACCCTGGGTAAGGCCGTATCGACGGCAGGTGCATCTGAGCGCCCGTTAGGGCCGGTGTGCAGGTATCGCCCGAATGCGGCAGGATTTGGTGACCATCGCCTTTTCGAGAGGACGTGTTTGATCAATGCTTGAATCTCTTCTTCGTCCCAACGTTGTCGCAGTGATGGGAGCTTCCCGAACTCCAGGCAAGGTAGGCAATGCCGTTGTCGTGAACCTCATCAAGGGCGGGTTCGAGGGAGAGGTCGTTCCCGTGAACCCCTCCGGCGGGGAGCTGAGGGGACAGCGGTTCTACACAAGCCTGGAGGAGTACGGCAAGCCGATTGAAATGAGCGTCATCGCCGTGCCCACAGCCGCCGTCAAAGGCTCCGTCACAAGCTCCGTCCGAGCGGGCGCAAAGGCTGTGATCGTGATTACCGCGGGTTTCAAAGAGGTCAGCGAAGAGGGCGCGAAGCTGGAGCGCGAGATCGTTGAGATTTGCCGCGCCCACGGGGCCCGGATGATGGGCCCGAACTGCCTGGGGGTCATGAACACTCATCACAAAATGGATGCCACTTTCGCCAACTACATGCCAACACCGGGAGGGATCTCGGTCCTGTCGCAGTCGGGGGCATTGTGCACGGCAATCCTAGACTGGGCTGCAGCCCGCAAAATGGGACTGGCCACGCTGCTGTCCATCGGCAACAAGGCCGACCTGAACGAGACCGACTTCCTGGCAGCCTTCGCCGATGATGACAAGACGAAGGTGGTAGTCGGCTACCTTGAGGGAATCGTCTCGGGAGACGAATTCGTCCGCATCGCCGAATCGGTGGCAGCCATCAAGCCGGTCGTGATTCTGAAGGCCGGTACGACTTCGGCCGGCTCTAGGGCGGCGTCCTCGCACACCGGGGCGTTGGCAGGCGCCGACATTGCCTACGGAGCAGCCTTCAGGCGGGCGGGCATCATCAGGGCCGACACCTTCGAAGCCCTGTTCGATTATGCAACTGCGTTTGCCATGCAGCCCATACCACAAGGAGACCGGGTGGCCATCATCACCAATGCCGGAGGGCCCGGCATCATGGCCGCGGACGCCGTTGAGCACGCGGGCATGAGGGTGGCGTCTTTGTGTCCGGACACGGCCGACTCGCTTCGCAAGAAACTGCCGGCGGCAGCGAGCGTCGGCAATCCCATCGACGTGCTTGGAGATGCGGGTGCCGAAAGGTATGCGCAGGCCGTGGAGGCGGCCCAGTCTGACCCCACCGTTGACGCCATCGTCGTCATCCTGACGCCGCAGGCTATGACCCAGCCACTGGAGACCGCCCGGGCCATCGCGGCTAAGGCGAACGGCCAGAAACCGCTGCTCGCGGCCTTCATGGGTGGGGCCGACGTAATGCCGGGCCGTGACGAACTGGTCGCGGCCAACTTACCGGATTACCCATCGCCGGAGCGCGCGGTGGCTGCCCTCAAGGCCATGGTGGACTATGCGGCGTGGCGCCGCCGTCCGCCTCGTGTGGTAGCCCGTTTCCCTGTTAACCGCCGGCGAGTAGACCGCATCATCTCTCGTCAGTTTCGCACCGGGCGTGCTTACATGGGCGAGGTCCGGGCGAAGGAGATACTGAAGGCATACGATTTCATCGTGCCCGACGGTCGCTTGGTCACCACTGTCGATGAGGCCGTGGAGGCCGCTCCGCGCATCGGGTATCCCCTCGCCCTGAAGATCGTCTCGCCCGACATCGTCCACAAGTCGGACGTGGGGGGCGTCAAGCTGAATCTCAACAGCGCCCAGGAGGTTGCCGACGCATTCGAGCTGATGATGCTCAGGGTCGGTCGTCGGGCCCCCGACGCTCTTCTGGAAGGGGCATATCTGGAGCAAATGGTCCCCAAAGGGAGAGAGATCATTCTTGGCATGACCCGAGACCCGCAGTTCGGCCCAATGCTCATGTTCGGACTGGGCGGCATATTTGTCGAGGTCATGAAGGATGTCACCTTCCATCTGGCCCCCATCACGTCGGATGAGGCCATGCAAATGCTGATGGGTACTAGGTCATACAGGCTCCTGGAGGGAGTGCGGGGCGAAGCAGGGGTGAATCTGGGAGCAATCGCGGAGGCGCTGCAGCGGATCAGCCAGCTGGTCACAGACTTTCCTGCGATTGCCGAGCTCGATATCAATCCGTTCATCGTTGGGGGATTGGGAGAGGACTCGGTGGCGGCCGATGCACGAATCCAGCTGAGCTTGGGAGGTGGGCAATGAGCGGCGAAGCCGGATACCACCACGATCCCGATTGGCAGGACAAATACAAAGACATGATAGCCACCGCGGAAGAAGCCATGGCCTCGATACGGCCCGGCCAGAAGATATTCATCGGCACCGGTGGCGCTCAGCCCCTGCAGCTTGTGCGCGCGCTCGTGGCCCGCAGCAAGGAACTGGCGGACACGCAAGTGATCCACATGATGACCCTGGGCGACGCGCCTTATGCCTACAAAGAGCTGTCCGACCACTTCTCGGTAAACACTTTCTTCGTGGCAGACAACGTCCGCACCGTGATCCAGGAGGGATATGGGGAGTACACCCCCATGTTCTTGTCAGACGTCCCCAGGCTTTTCCAGAGCGGCCAGATGCCACTTGACGTCGCACTCATACAGATCACGCCCCCAGACGACCAGGGGCGTTGCAGCCTGGGGATCTCAGTGGATATCGTGAAGAGCGCGGCCCAAAACGCCAGTCTGGTTGTGGCACAGGTCAATCCCCAGATGCCTAGGACCTTGGGCGACAGTTTCGTGAGCATTTTCGACCTGGATGTTCTCGTGCCTGTGGATGAGCCGCTCGTTGAGTCTTCCCCGCCCAGGGTTGACGACATCACCAGGGCGATCGGCGAGAACATCGCCTCGCTGGTTGAGGACGGTTCCACCATCGAGCTCGGGATCGGCCGTATCCCGCACGCAGTTCTTGAGTTCCTCAAGGACAAGAAGGACCTAGGGATCCACAGCGAGATGATCACCGACCCCGTGATCGACATGATCGAAGCCGGGGTCGTCACCGGCGCCCAGAAGCACACCGATCGGGGGAAGGTCGTCGCCAGCTTCGCGATGGGAACGAAACGGCTGTACGACTATGTCCACAACAACCCGCTCTTCTCCTTCAACCCCACGGAATACGTCAACGACCCGTTCGTGATCGGCCAGCAGCATAGAATGGTGGCCATCAACACGGCCCTCGAGATCGACTTGACCGGCCAGGTCTGCGCCGACTCGCTTGGCACGAAGTTCTACTCGGGCATCGGCGGTCAAGCCGACTTCAACCGCGGCGCGGCCCGCTCGGTGGGCGGGCGCCCCATCATCGCCCTGCCTTCATGCGCTCAAAACGGGAAAGTCTCCCGCATCGTGGCCACCTTGACTCCCGGTGCCGGAGTTGTAACCACCCGGGGTTCGGTCCATTACGTAGTGACCGAATACGGGGTTGCCTATCTTCACGGCAAGAGTGTTCAGGAACGAGCAATGGCGCTGATAAGCATCGCCCATCCAAACTTTCGTGAGGAACTGCTGGCCAAGGCTATCGAGTACAAGTACGTGCACCCAGAAATGGCAGACGTCGAAGGCAAGGTCTACGTCGGTCCCAAGGAGCTCCGCACAACCATGCTGCTGGACGACGGAACTCTCGTCAGCTTCCGGGCCATCCACCCCACCGACGAACCTGCAACCCGAGACCTTTTCTACTCGCTATCGCAGGAGACGGTTCATTACCGCTACATGTCGCACATGAAGCGCATTCCTCGCCGGCAGTTGCAGAACTTCGTGTACGTCGATCATCGGAACGAAGTTGCAGTAGTGGGCACGCTTCCCGAGGCCTATGGAGAAGAGATCATCGCCATCGGCCGCTACTACCTCGATCCCAAGACCAACCGGGCTGAGGTGGCCTTCGTGGTGCGGGACGATTGGCAGAATCGCGGGATCGGTTCCTTCATCCTGAAGCACCTTGTCACTATTGCGAAGCGGAACGGGATCGCCGGCTTCAGTGCGGAAGTCATGCGGGATAACAAGGCCATGCAGTCGGTCATAAACCAGAGCGGTCTCAAAGTGCGGAGCAATCTGCACGAAGCGGTGTACCACTTCGAGATGGATTTCTGAGATCAGGCGATCTCAGCGCCTTCGGCCGCCCCCTGCTCCGCTACCGAAACGGGTTGCACGTCCGCCTCAGTCGTTTCCGCACGGGCCACCCGGCGCTCCCTGAGGAGGACAGCTCCCGGGAAGACCCGCGAGGCAGCAAATACGGCTGAACTCTCGTGCTTGAGGGCAGACTTCATCACCACCCAGTTATAGCCGTAGAGCATGCCTGAGCCGGCCAGAGCAGCCCAGGCGAGAGAGGAAATCCTAGTTCGCGAAAACATGAAACGCTTGCCTCTCTTCTACACGAATAGGTCTCGGCGTCTATGCTTCAACACCGGCATCCGCCGGCGCACCGACTGCAGGTACTCCAGGTCTAGGTCGGCAGTAAGCGAGCCTACTCCCTCGCGGCACTGGGTCTGCACCACTCCCCAAGGCTCCACGACCATGCTGTGGCCGTAAGTGGGTTTCCCGACTGCTGAGGGACCCCATTGACCGCAGGCGGCCACATAACAACCGTTCTCTATAGCCCGGGCGCGCAGCAGCGGCTCCCAATGGCTGATGCCCGTCGGAACCGTGAAGGCCGCCGGCACGAGAAAAGCCTGGGCGCCGCGATCAACGAGCGCCCGAAACAATTCAGGAAAGCGTAGGTCGTAGCAGATGACCATTCCGAAGGTCAGCTCTTCACAAGCGAATGTGACCGCCTGATCGCCAGGCGAGACTGCCTCCGACTCGTAATAGAGCGTTCCGTCCGGCAGCTTCACGTCGAAGAGGTGGATCTTGCTGTATCTCGCGACCTCATCGCCCATGCGATCGAATACCAAGCTGGTATTGAACCGCCGTTCACCCCGTTGCTCGATCAGACTCCCCAGGTGCACAAACACCCCGAGGTCGCACGCCAGTTTGCGCGCCCACTCGGAACTGGGGCCGGGAATGGGCTCTGCGGCGGCCGCATTCTCCTCGTCGGTACCCCGATGGTTGAAATTCTCGGGAAGAAGGACGAGATCGGCCTTCTCCACCGCCACCCGGGCAACCAGTTCTTCGGCCTGGGCCAGATTCGCCGCCTTGTCCGCCGTGGAATTGAGCTGTACCAGTCCGATCTTCATGCTTCACGTCCCTTTCAGCCTCAGGGGAAGACCCGCCACCATTAGCACGGCCTCATCGGCGATTGCCGCCAACCGCTGGTTTGCCCGTCCCAAGGCGTCTCTATAAGCCCGCCCGAGTGCGTTGGCAGGAACGAGGCCCAAGCCCACTTCATTGCTTACAACGATCCATGTAGCCGCGCCCTGCGCCATCGCCCGAAGCAGGGCGGCGACCTCAGCCTCGACAACGGTCTCAGCCTCCAACGAGCCGGCTTCCACATCCGCAGACCGCATGGCATTACTTGCCAGCAGGGTGAGGCAGTCGACCAGCACCACCCGCGCGTCGCGGGCTTCTTCGGCCAAGGGAACTCCAAGAAGCGTGGGCGTTTCGAGGGTCCGCCAACCGGCGTGCGACCTCGGGGT
>JAMDEO010000242.1 GCA_023483915.1 Actinomycetota bacterium | reverse complement strand
ATAGGTGGAAAATGGGCCGGAGAATGCGGCGCGGATCTTGAACCTGGGCCGCAAGCGCACGGAACCTGCTAAAGAGGAGAGGCCCAAGCGGGGCAGGAAAAAGGCCACCAAATAGCGCTCGTCTGCCCCGCCTGGACAGGCGTGAACCCCCGAAGGTATAATTGAATACAGGCTCGCAATATCGGGGGTTACTTTCGATGTTGGGACGGGTGCTTACTCGATTCCTCCCCCACAGCACGCGGGGGATTGTGGTTTTCGTTCTGCTCATTGCGTTCTTGCCGATGCTTCTTCTTCAGCTTTACACCTTTTACGACAGGTACGGAGACCGGCGTGCGCAAGAATCTTTGGCCGACCTCGAGATTGCCAGGGCTGTCGCTTCCGCCTTTGACGTCTACCTACGGGACGTACTGCGACACGAATTCGTCCTCGGTAAAGCTATTGATCTCAGTCAACCGATGTCCGCCGAGCAAGTCAGTAAGTTTCTAGCTGGGAACGTCGAGCAAATCCCCGCCGTCGGGCGCTTGATCTGGCTGACGCCGGAAGGGCGTGCCATAGCCTCGAGCGACCCTAATGCCGTAGGAACAGATTATCAGGATCGCTCCTATTTCCAGCAGATCGCTCGGGGCGACGAATGGGCGGTTTCGGAACTCTTGCGGGCACGCGTGGACGGAAAGCCTGGCTTTGCTATAGCGAGGGGCATTCGAGGAGATGAGGGGTCATTGCAGGGGGTGTTGGTGGCTGGGGTGGACCCCGAGCTGCTTGATGAGCGGGAGCTGCGGATGCAGCTCACTGGGAAGGCCGCTTTTTCCATCTTCGACGGGCAGGGCCGGCTGGTCTACCGTTCCCCTAACGTGGACTTATCGTGGGAACAGCGCAGCGAAGGCGGGGCCGAAGCGATCGTGCGCCGGGCTCTCGCGGGCGAGGAGCTGACCGCCACTTACACCTCCACCGTAGACGGACAAACCATGATGGGCGCTTTTACCCCCATCCGGTCGATTAGTTGGGTCGTTGGATCTGCCCGGTCCGAGGCGGAAGTGATGGCGCCAATGAATGAAGATCTCCTTCGTGACGTCGTCCTCGCTCTCCTGGTTGGCCTTGCCGCATTCTTCGCGGCTTTACTCGTCAGCCGCTGGCTTACCTATCCCTTGAGCCTTCTCAGGAAGCATTCTGTGGCCTTGGGATCTGGGAATCTGGATGAGCGAGTAGTGGCAACCGGCCCGCTTGAATTCAAGGACTTGGCCTTAGCCTTCAACGTAATGGCCGACGATATCCAGGCCAAACAAGAGGCGCTGAAGGTTCAAAACGAGGATCTGCAGGCTGCCAATGAGGCCCTTATCCAGGCACAGGAGGATCTGATGAGGCTGGCGGCTATCGTTCAGTCCTCAGAGGACGCCATCATCGGCAAGACCCTGGATGGAATCATCGTTAGCTGGAATGGTGGCGCTGAGCGGCTGTACGGTTATGCCCCCGAGGAGATTATTGGCAAGCCTGTAGCGGTGCTGGTGCCGTCGCAAGTCGCGGACGATCTGCCGGCGATTATGGAAAGGATCAGACGCGGGGAGGGCGTGGCGCCTTACGAGACGGTGCGGGTGAGGAAGGACGGCAGCCCCGTCGACGTTTCGGTGACGATGTCACCGGTGAAGGATCTGAACGGCAATGTCATCGGCGCTTCGACGATTGCCCGAGATATAACGCAGCGCAACCGAGCGGAACAGGAGATCATGAGGCTGAACGCTGACCTGGAACGCCGCGCCGCCGAGCTCACCGCCGTGAACAAGGATCTGGAGGCCTTCAGCTACTCCGTCGCTCACGACCTGCGGGCGCCGTTGAGGAGCATCGACGGCTTCAGCCAGGCGCTGCTGGAGGACTGCGCCGACCAGCTCAGCGCGGAGGGAAAACAACACCTGCAGCGGGTGCGCGCTGGCAGCCAGCAGATGGCACAACTGATCGATGGCCTGCTCGGTCTTTCGCGGATGTCGCGCGGCGAAATGCATTTTGAGGAGGTCGATCTCAGTGCCCTCGCTCAGTCAATCGCCGCCGAGCTTTTCACCGAACAGCCCGGGCGCCGGGTGGAGTTCATCTGTACGTCCGGAGTGGTTACAAACGGGGATGCGCGGCTCCTGCGGATCGTGATCGAGAACTTGCTGCGCAACGCCTGGAAGTTCACCGGAAAGCATTCATGCGCGAGGATCGAGTTCGGCGTTGCCGAGTTAGAGGATGTGCTGGCTTACTTCGTGCGCGATGACGGCGCGGGTTTCGATATGTCCTACGCCGACAAGCTGTTTGGAGCCTTTCAGAGATTGCACGGAGCGGCCGATTTCCCCGGCACCGGAATCGGCCTGGCGACGGTACAGCGCATAATTCGTCGTCACGGCGGCAACATCTGGGCGGAGGGAGCGGTGGAGCAGGGAGCAACCTTCTACTTCACGCTGTAGAGCCACGGCGCTCCTGTGCCGGCGAAGATGCTCTAGCCGGTTACCCTTTGAACAGATTCGTACACGATGTCGATGATCCGGTCGAGCTCCTCGTCCGAGACCGACAGGGGCGGCATAATGACGATCACGTCGCCCAAGGGACGTATTATGAGCCCCATTTCCCTCGCCTGTAGAATGACCTTCACACCCACATTTTCAACTGTTGGGTACGCCGTTCGGGAAGCACCGTCATGCACCAGCTCGATGCCGACCATGAAGCCGCACTGGCGAACGTCACCCACGTGTTCGAGGTCCGAGAAGCGTTGCAGCGAGGCCCTCAGTCTGTCGATTTTGACCTGCAATGTCTCCAGGGTTCGGTCATTCTCGAAGACGTCGAGATTGGCGTTGGCGGCCGCACAGGCCAGCGGGTTGCCGGTATAGGTGTGGCCGTGATAGAAGGTCTTCTTTTCGTCGACGTCTCCGAGGAAAGCGTTGTGGATTCGCTCGGTGACGAGCGTGGCGGCCAAAGGCAGGTACCCACCGGTGATGCCTTTGGCCACGGTCATCAGGTCCGGATGGACGTCCTCGTGCTCGCAGGCGAACATCCTTCCCGTGCGCCCGAAGCCCACGGCTACCTCGTCGGCAATCATGAGCACGTCGTACTTGCTGCACAGGTCGCGGACCCGGCTGAGGTAGCCGGGCGGAGCCACCAGCATCCCGGCCGCGGCCTGAACCAACGGCTCGATGATCAAGCCGGCCACCTCCTCGTGGTGCTCGCCGAGGGTGGCTTCCAGGTCCTCGATGCAGGCCATTTCGCATCGCGGGTGTGATAATCCCTTGAAGCAGCGGTAGCAGTAGGGCGCTTCGACCTGGAAGGTGGGAAACAGCAATGGCCGGTAGGTGGCGTGGAACAGGTCGATGCCTCCCACGCTCACCGATCCGATGGTATCGCCGTGGTAGGCCGCGTTCTTGAACGAGATGAAGCGGTTTTTCCTGGGCCTGGGATCGGGACACTGCTGCCAGTACTGAAAGGCCATCTTGAGGGCGATCTCGACGGCGGTGGATCCGCTGTCGGAGTAGAAGACCCTGGTTAGACCGGCGGGGGCTATCTGCACGAGCCTCCTGGCCAGCCGGATGGCGGGGACGTTGGAGAGGCCGAGCATGGTCGAATGGGAGATCTGCCCGATCTGGGCGATGATGGCCTGGTCGATCTCTTTCCTGCGGTGACCGTGGACGGTCACCCAGAGGGAGGAAACGCCGTCCAGGTACACGTTCCCTTCGACATCCTTGAGGTACGAGCCGAACCCTTCGGCGATGATGATGGGCTTCCGGGCGAGCCAATCCTTCATCTGAGTGAAGGGGTGCCAGATGTATCGTTTGTCGTCGTGCTCCAGGGAAGATATCTCAAAAGGGTCTGTCATCGTTTTTCGTGACCTCCGAATCTAGAACGCGGTGGCTGAGAGAGGGGACTGTCGGGTCGTTCGGCATGAGCGTTGTCGGGAGAAGGCGCCCCTGCGGCCATAGGATGCTCCCCAGTTTGCTCAGATCCAGCGCCTTCTCCGCCGCCTGCAATAGCCCATCTAGGCACGGCTTCTCAACACTTACGTCCGGCAGGTAAGGCAGGATTCCGATGATGGGCACGCCCGACATTTCCTGAATTATCCCCGGACCGGTCTCCTCGGCGATGCCGGCGGATTCCGGCCGGAGGCCGTTCACAACTACTCCTGCCACTTGGAGGCCCAGCGTCTTGGCGTAGAGGACCGTGAGCAGCGAGTGATTGATGGTGCCCAGATTCGGGCGGGCGACTACCAGCAATGGCAGGTCGAGAAGAATAGCCAGGTCTGCCATAGTGAAGTGATCGCGCAAGGGAACGAGCAGACCACCGGCGCCTTCCACGATCACGATGTCGTGCTGTCGCGCCAGGGTCCGGCAAGCGAGCAAGATTGACTGCGGATCGATCTCCACGCCCTCCAGCCTCGCCGCGACGTTGGGCGAAACGGGCTCTCGGAGGAGGTACGGGCTCACCAGGGAGGGGGCGTCGTCGGCGCCAGCGGCCAGCATAAGGAAGGTTGCATCTTCCGAGACGAGCCGCCCATTTTGGAGCACGGCCCCGGCGGTAACCGGCTTCATCACTCCGACGCTGTGGCCCTGCCTCTTGAGCACGGCGGCCAGGGCCCCCGCGACGACGGTCTTGCCCACGCCTGTATCGGTTCCTGTGACGAAGAGCCCTCTGTATCCCACCTTCTAAACGACCCCCAGGATTCTCCCTACCTCGGCGAAGGCGTGCAGCACCTGGGCCAAGTCCTCACCAGTGTGGGTAGCCATGACCGTGGCCCTTAGGCGTGACTTGCCCTCGGGCACGGTCGGTGGGCGGACACCCTGCGCGAACACCCCGCGATCGAGGAGCATCTGGCTCATCCTCACCGCCATGTCTGCCTGGCCGACGACGACCGGGATTATCTGGGTCGTCGTTCCGAGGGTATCAAATCCAAGCTCGTTCAGGCCCTTGGCCAGCCAGGCGGCGTTGGACAGCGCGCGCTCACGTCGCCAAGGCTCCTGGTCGACGATCTCCAGAGCAGCCAGGGCCGAGGCTATGACCGACGGGGGAAGCGACGTGGAGAAAATGAACGAGCGGCAGCGGTTGATCAGGTAATCTCTCAGTATCTGTCTCCCGGCCACGAAGGCCCCGAATCCACCGAGGGCCTTGCTCAGAGTGCCCATTTGAATGTCGACCTCGTCCTCCAGCCCGAACGCGCCGACGGTGCCGCGACCGTTGGGCCCCAGGACTCCGGTGGCGTGCGCATCGTCGACCATCACCATCGCCCCGTGCCGGCGCGCTGCCGCGACGATATCCGGCAGGGGGGCAATGTCACCGTCCATGCTGAAAACGCCGTCGGTGACGATCAATTTCCTTCCCGCGTCGGCATTCTCTGCGAGGAGCTTCGAGAGGGCACCTACATCACGATGCGGATAGACGCACACCTGCGCCCGGCTCAGCCGGCAGCCGTCTATGATGCTGGCGTGGTTTAGCTCGTCGCTGAACACGATGTCGCCTTTGCCGGCAAGAGTGGATATCACCCCGACGTTCGCCTGGTATCCGGAGTTGAAGACGATGGCCGCCTCACTGTCCTTGAAGCGGGCAATGGCCTGCTCCAATTGCTCGTGCAGCTCCATGCTTCCCGAGATCAGGCGTGACCCGCCGGACCCGGCGCCATAGCGCTCTGCCGCCTCAACGGCCGCCGCTCTTAGTCGAGGGTGGGTGGCCAGCCCGAGGTAGTTGTTGGAGGAAAGCATGATGACTTCGCGCCCTTCGAGGATCACTCGGGCAGATTGATCGCTCTGCACCACCCGGCACGACCGATAGAGGCCAACCTGGGCCAGGTGATCCAAGTCCGCTTCCAGTGCCGACAGCGCGGTGCTACTGTGAACCACTCTAGACAAGGCTGCTACTTCCTAGCGCATTCAAAGCCAAGCTCGTGCAACATTTTCAGATCCACGTCCGGATCGATGCCGATGGTCGTCAAGTAGTTGCCAATGAGCAATCCGTCGACCCCGGCCTCGATGCCGAGGGACTGGAGCTCGCCCAGACTCTCCGCCCGCCCACCGGCGATTCGAATGATAGGTTCGGGCATGATCAGCCTGAAGATGGCCAGGTATTTCACTGCCTCCAAAGGCTCCATCAAAGGCCGAGCGAACATCGGGGTTCCGGGTCGGGGGTTCAGGAAGTTGATGGGAACCGAGTCGACCTCCATGGCCTTGAGCTCGAAAGCGAACTCGATCCTCTGCCGCTCGGTTTCACCCATGTTGAGTATTCCCCCGACGCAAGTCTCGATGCCGGCCTTCTTCAACGCTCGAACCGTTCCGACTCTTTCCGGGTACTTGTGGGTGCGGCAGATCTTATCGTAGTAGCTCATCGCCGTTTCCAGGTTGTGATTGTAGCGGGAGAGGCCGGCCGACTTGAGCGCCTGCGCCTGCTCCTCATCGAGAATCCCCAGGGAAGCGCACCGCTGGAGCGAGGTCTCGCGGGCAATGCGCTCGGTGGCGCGCAGGGCCGTCTCGAAATCGCCGCCGGTGAGGCTGCGCCCGCGGGTGACGATGCAGAAGCGATGCGCCCCGGCCTCCTCGGCGGCCCTGGCGTGGCTCAGGATCTTGTCCACGCACATCATCGGGTACACGTCCACGTGAGCCGAATTGTGCGCCGACTGGGCGCAGAAGGCGCAGTCCTCTTCGCACTTGCCGCTTCTAGCGTTCACGATGGAGCATAGGTCCATGGAATTACCGCGGTAAGCTCTTCGTACTTCACCGGCCCTCCGGACGATATCCAGAATGGCCGGCCTCTCTCGCACCTTCGTGAGCTCGAGAGCTTCCTCAAAAGTAATGCCTGAAGGCATTGATCACCTCTTCCCATCCCAAAACACGATTTGGCTCTGTGGATCGAGTTTCCACAGAGCCTCATCCTGCCATAAGTAGGCGATTCTATCCGGTAAGCTACTCGATGATCGCTACCACGTCGTCGGCTTCGACCATCTGTCCGGGCGAGACGCGGACTTCCTTGATGGTGCCCGACGTCGGTGCCACCAGGGGCATCTCGGTCTTCATGGCTTCCATGGTTATGATGGGATCGTCCTCACTCACGTGATCACCCGGTTTTACGTGTACTTCCACCACCTTGCCCACCATCGGGACAATTACGCTCTCGGCCATTAGCAAAACCTCCTAAATTGAGCTAGAGATCAGATCGGCATGTTGCCGTATTTTTTCTTGGGCAGTGGATCAACCTTATTCATCGACACCTCGAGGGCTCGGATCAGTTTCGGCCGCATCTTGCGAGGGTCGATGATATCGTCGACGTGTTGGAGTCCCGCAGAGTAGGTCGGATTGACGAACTTCTCCTGGAACTCGTCCAAGTATTGCCGGCGGGTCGCTTCGGGGTCCGCGGATGCCGCTATCTCTTTCCTGAAGAGTATGTTGACCGCCCCTTCCGGTCCCATCAAGCAGATCTCGCCGGTGGGCAGCTCGAAGACGAAATCGGCGCCCAGGTCCTTGCTGCACATAGCGAGGTACCCGCCGGCGTAGGCCTTGCGCAGGACGACCGTGAGCTTGGGCACGTTGGCCTCCGCGTAGGCGTAGAGCATCTTTGACCCGTGGCGGATGATGCCGTCGCGCTCGCTCTTGGTTCCGATGAGGAAGGCCGGCACGTCCTGCAGCGTGATCAGCGGGATGTTGAAGGCATTGCAGAAGCGGATGAATCTGGCTCCCTTCTGCGATGCCTTGTAGTCGAGGGCGCCGGCCATATATATAGGGTTATTGGCGACGATGCCCACCACGTGCCCGTTCATCCTGGCGAAGCAACAGACCAGGTTCCTGGCGAACTCCTTCTTGATCTCGAAGGTTTGTCCGTTGTCTACGATCTCCTTGATTACTTTATGCACGTCGTACATCTTATTGGGGTTGGTTGGGATCATCTCCAGCAGGGCATCCGAGGTTCGATCCGGGCTGTCCCCCGTGTCTACGTAGGGAGGCATCTCCCCTGAGTTCAGCGGCAGGTACGAGAGAAGCTCCTTGGTCCTCTCGAGACAATCCTTGTCGTCGGCGGTGGTCAGATCGGATACCCCGCTGACGGTAGCGTGCATCTTGGGCCCACCCAGTTGTTCCTCGTTTACCTCTTCGAAAACGATGGCCTTTACCAGGGGCGGCCCGGCGATGAACATGTAGCTGGAGTTTTCGACCATGAAGATGAAGTCCATTAAGGCGGGCGAGTAGGCCTGCCCGCCGGCGACCGGCCCCATAACCAGGGAGATTTGCGGAACGAGCCCGGACGCCCGGACGTGGCGAAAGAAGAGCTGGCCGTACTGCGATAGGGCGCCCATCTCTTCGGTCACGCGGGCGCCGCCGGAGTCGTTGATTCCGATGACCGGCTTGCCCATCTTCATAGCCAGCTCGATTACCTTGCCGACCTTGCGGCCGTGCATCTCGCCGAACGTGCCGGCGATAACCGTGAAGTCCTCGGAATAGACGAAGGCATCACGGCCGTTTATCTTGCCGTAGCCCGTGACGACGCCGTCGGCGGGCACCTCGGCTTTGTCCAGGCCGTAGTGTCGGCCCAGTTGCTTGGCAAAAACGTCGAACTCGTTGAAGGTCCCGTGATCGAAGAGATATTCAATCCTCTCCCGGGCGGTGAGCTTGCCGGCGGCGTGCTGCTTCTCGATGGCCTTGTCGCCGCCACCCTTCACCAACCTGGCCCTGAACGATTCGATCTCTTCTATCTTTTGTAACATCTCGTCGGACACAACTTTCCTCCTTTGGGTTCGGGCTACCGAAAACCGAGATTCCGGTAATGCCTCTGTTCGGTCCCGAGGCGGCGTTGCCAATTGCCAGCGTGCCCGTTTTCAATCAAGCAGCGGAAAAGCCCCTGCACTACATGCGCCAGGCCGCACCGATCCGATGGCTCTGGCGCGCTGCGTCGAGAGGCCCTGCGCCGGTCCACGCCCTTTGCCACGGTCGGTAGAACGCCTGGGACCAGCAGATTGAGCTACTTCCTCTTGCCCAGGGCGTAACCGGCGATGATGATTTTCTGGATGTTTGAAGTACCTTCGACCACCTGGAACGACTTGGCGTCGCGGAAGTATCTCTCCACCGGGTACTCGCTGGAATAGCCGTAGGAGCCGTGTATCTTCATCGCGTTGCCGGCGGCGTTGTTGGCCGCCTCGGCGGCGAAGTACTTGGCCATAGAGACTTCCAGGGTATTCCTGGCCCCCTGATCGCGATTCCAGGCTGCACGACGCACGAGTAGTCGAGCGGCATCAATTTCGACGCTCATCTGAGCGATTTGATCCTGGATCATCTGGAAGTCGGCGATCGGCTGGCCGAACTGAGTTCTCTCGTTGGCGTACTTCACGGAGGCCTCGATGCAGGCCCTGCCCACGCCCACGGCCCGGGTGGCACAGCTCATGCGAGTGTTGTCCAGCTGCCACATGCAGATCTTGAAGCCTTCGCCCTTTTCCCCGAGCATGGCGCTCTTAGGTATGCGGGCGTCCTCGAAGATTATCTCTCCGGCGGGGGCGCACCACAGGCCCACCTTACCCTCGATGGGAACGGCGGTGATGCCTGGGGTGTTCTTCAAGTCGACGACAAAGCAGGACATCCCTTTAGCGCCCTTGGAGCGGTCGGTATGGGCGTAGACGAGCCCGACGTCGGCCACATCGGCGTTGGAGATCCACATTTTTTGGCCGTTTAGAACGAAGCA
Source organism: Actinomycetota bacterium (assembly GCA_023483915.1). Lineage (GTDB taxonomy): Bacteria > Actinomycetota > Thermoleophilia > RBG-16-64-13 > RBG-16-64-13 > JAMDEO01. Next base: position 6,919 of record JAMDEO010000242.1, on the reverse strand, counting down.
GTCGTCTTCCTCGGTGGCGGTGGTCTTCATCGAGGCCACGTCGGAGCCGGAGTTAGGCTCGGTGATGGCGAAGCAGCCGAACAGCTCGCCCGAGATCAGTCCCGGCAGGTACTTCTGCTTCTGTTCCTGGGTCCCGAACTTGAGGATGGTCAGGCCGGGGCCGATGGTCTGCATATTGAAGGGAAGCCCGTAGGAAGCACTCACCCTGGCGATTTCCTCGGTCATAATCACCGATGCCAGCAGACCCTGATTGGTTCCGCCCCACTCCTCCGGCATTACCACCCCAAAGAAGCCGAGATCACCCATCTTCCTCACGATTTCCGGGCGAAACCGGTGGTGTTTCTCGTCTTCCTCCACGATCGGGGCAATTTCTTTCTCGGCGAAATCCCTCGCCAAGTCTTGCATAGCGCTTAGCTCTTCGGACAATTGGAAATCCATACTAGTCTCCTTTCGCCATTGAAAAGTGTTTTTGCGAGTTGGGTTGGGCGCCGCCTCGATGGCAATGCGATCTGGGGCAATGCGATCTGGGCAACACGATTCGAGTGCAAGTGAGTTCTGGCACAACGACAGGTCCCGGTAGTATTTTGGAGCAAACTGAGGATCAGGATACGCTCTCCCACCGTCAACCGACAGAGTAGTATCAAGACTACCCCGATGGGTATGGTAGAGTATAGTGTGGCAAAGGCGCACAAGGACCCCACGCTACTCCAAAGCGAGGTCGCGCACATACTACACGAAGGCATTCTAAAAGTCAAGCAAGCAATTGCGAAACCTGGTAGATTGCTGTAGAATTGTTGCAAATGACTAGTAAGGGGTGAGTACCTTGGTGGGAGGTATCATATTGCCTGCCGAAGACGCGGAACTCGAAGAGGTTCGGGAGAAAAAGAGGTTTTTCATCGACCTTAAATGGTATGATGAGCGCAATCGATCTTTCAAGGTGATGGCTCAGGCCCGGTTCTGTCGCCAGTGTCAGGATAAGATAGGCACAGAGACACAGGAAAGGGTGCCCACGTTCAACCCCCAGACCGGAAGAGTAGTCTATGAGATGCGTGCGGTGCCCTACGGTTCCAGCCCTCTGTCGGTAATAAGGAACTGCTGCTCGAAGACGCGGGGTTACATTACCCTGGATACGCCTCTCCTGGAGGCGATTTTCCGGGTTTTCCTGGCTAATGGGAATCAACCGGCCGACGTCGACGGAATCCGCGAGCAGATGTCGGAGTGGATCCCCCTTTCGGGCAGGCCACACAACTACGATCCGGAAGTGATTGAGAAGGCTTTGCAGGGCGACAACTACTACGGCCTGCGCGAGTTCAAGATCGAATAGCCGTTGCAGCGCAACGGCCTGGAGCATCGACTACTAACGCCACATCCAGGCCCACGGGCGGCGCGAACGGGGCGGAAGTTGGTCCCATCACAATGACTCTGGCGAGGGAGCCCGATGCCGTCGATAACTGTTTGCCAGGTGGACATCACCCAGCTGGACGTAGATGCCATAGTCAACGCCGCCAATAACCATCTATGGATGGGGTCCGGCGTGGCGGGTGCGATCAAGCGCGCCGGAGGGCAGGAGATCGAGGATGAGGCGGTGAAGAAAGGTCCCATCCCGGTGGGGGAAGCCGCCGTAACCGTTGGGGGGCGACTGCAGGCCAAGTAAGTCATTCCAGCCAGTGAGGCTAATCCAGGGCAACGAGTAGGCGAGTGAGGACCAGGCTGGTCGTAGCTTATCACTGCTATAAGGAGGGTGGGCGACATGGCGCTCAAAATCAACGACGAGTGCATCAGTTGTGGGGCGTGCGAACCCGAGTGCCCCAACTCAGCCATCAGCGAGGGCGATACCCAGTACGTGATTGATCCCAGCAAATGCACCGAGTGCGTGGGCTTCTACGATGAGCCTCAGTGCGCGTCGGTCTGTCCGGTTGATGCTTGCGTCCCGGACCCCGATCACGTCGAGTCGCACGACGCGCTGCTTGAAAAGAAGAAGAGACTACACGGCGAGTAGCCGATGGGGTTGAGCAGACTAAGCGGGCAATTCGCGGGGCCAAGGCCTGTCTAGAGACGCGGCCGCTAAGTCGGGTTCCGCAACCCGTAGCGTCGGCGTCATTAGACCCGAACCCCCGCCCCTTGAAGTTTGCCGGCCCCGGCCGTCGCGCTAGCAACACCTTGGGGAGGGGTAGATGAGTTTCAGGCGCAAGCGAAGCGGGGCAATCGTTGTCGTTCTCTTCTTGATTCTGGTGGGCGGCGTTGCGGCGCTATATCTGGCAATGACCGCCCCTCTGAAGCAGATCAAGGACGTCAAGGATGTCGCCGAGGTAGCGGGTACCCCGCCCCCGGCGGTAAGCACGCCTAGCGCAACCACCAGCAAAGTCCTCGCCGATTACGTCGTCGAGGGCGACCAGCTTTTCCTCGACGGCAAGATGACGGAGGCTACCAAAGCCTACGAAGATGCCATAAGGAACGATGCCGGCAATGCCAGGGCCTACGCGCACCTCAGCCGGATTCTGGCCGTGGGCGGCAAGACGGCCGACGCCGTGGCCAGGGCAGAGAAGGCGGTCGATCTCGACCCCAAGAGCGCGGAGTACGTCTCTCTGCTGGCGCTGGCTTACGACTGGAACAACCAGTACGACAAAGCCGTCGCGGCGGCGCAAAGGGCCATCGATCTGGGGCCTACCTATGCCCCGGCCTACGGCTATCTGGCGGAGGCGCAAGCCGATTTGGGCAGGCAGGAAGATGCGCTCAAGAACGGCAAAAAGGCCGTGGATCTAGATCCCAACAACGCCGAGGTTCGCAGGAGCAACGGATACGCCCTGCAAGCGGTCGGCCGCTTCAAGGAATCTGAAGATGAGTATCGTAAGGCCATCGAGCTTCGCCCCAAACAGAGCTACCTGCGCCTGACCCTGGCGGCCCTGCTCCGGCGCGCCGGACGCCACGACGATGCCATAATCGAGTTCCAGAAGGTGCTCGAGTCGGAGCCAGACCACGCTCAGGCGCTCGAAGGGATCGGCCGGTCTTACTACATCCAGAAGAAGTACGACGAGGCGGCGCAGTACTTCAAGAAAGCCACCGAGGCAGACAAGACGAGGGCTTCGGCTTTCGGATACCTGGGCTGGAGCTACTTTCTCCAGGAGAAATACGACCTCGCCACGCCATACTTCCAGCAGGCAACGTTGCTGGAACCCAACAAGCCCGACGCCTTCATCGGCCTGGGATGGAGCCAATACCAGGCCGCCCAGAACCAGGATGCGAAGAAGGCGTTCGAGAAGGCGCTGGAATTAGACCCGAAGTCTGAGGAAGCGCAGCGAGGATTGAAGGCGGTTCAGGGGCGTTAAAAGGAGCACCCCTGAATGCCTACAATCGTGGCTTGCAGATGATTTCTCTTACCTTCAGATCGAAGAAGTCCTGGGCGTTGGCCGGCTTGATGACCAGCGCCGTATCGGACCCTCCGCTGGTGCCGGCGATGCAGATCACGTCCTCGTCGGTGCGCACCGCGCCCGCGTCGGCCGCCATCATGGCGATCTCTATGGCGACCTTGGTTCCCGAGCCGAAGACGCGGAGGGCGTTGGCGATGATCTCGTCGACCTGGTAGGTATTGAATTTGCGTTGAATGGCCCGGTTGATGCCGCCGAAGGCGTGCTGCATAGTGAGCACCTGGGCGCCCATGGATTCCAGCTGCTGCCTGGTCTCGTCGGACATCTCCTGGACATTGGGCGCGCTGCGTCCGGTGGACCGTCGCACCACAACCACGCGGAGTCCTTTCAGAAAAGGTATGACTTTGAGGGCGCTGGCTCCGGTGGAGGAAGCTACGACGACGGTCTTGAGGCCCAATTCCTCGGCTCGGCGTGCTGCCAGCATCCCGGTCCGCTCGGTGTTTTCGCGGCCGGTGTTGGTGAAGTAGGTGGTATCGCTCACTTTCCTCTCCTCACTCATAACTGGAGTTGAGGCCGTAGTGCAGGGGCTTGTCCCCTGCTCGTAAGCCTGTTTGATGGAATGCGGTAGCCATACAAGGGATCCATTCGTTCCTCTGGCGGCCTCGCCGATGGCCGGTGTGGTCGCATTCGGACCAAGCAGGGGACAAGCCCCTGCACTACATGGTCTCGAATCCGGCTTGTGTTGATGCTTGTGAGCGGCTAGACCCACGTCCCTATCACACAGGCCATCCAGCAATCGCGGTGCCTGGCTACTTAGAGCGCGCTAATACTACCACATTGGGTCGCAGGAATCGAGCTTGCCGGGCCTTGTCGAGAAAACATGGCCAGAAACCCTTGCTCGAGGAGGTCAAAGCCGAGTAATATCCCGTTGATTGGAGGGCCAGGGAATGGGCATTCCTCGATGGGTGGCGTCGGAGCGGACCGTTTGATTTGGTCGTGAAGGAGAAAGCAAACCGTGACACAAAGGATCGGGATTTTGCATCCGGGCAACATGGGGATTTCGGTGGCAGCCTCGGCGCAGAATGGCGGCAACAGGGTCTACTGGGCGTCGGATGGGCGCAGCCCGCGGACGCGGGAGCGGGCCGAGAAGTTCAATCTGGTGGATGCCTACACGATGGCTGATCTCTGCGAGACGTGTGAGGTGATCATTAGCCTCTGTCCGCCGCACGCGGCGGAGGAGGTGGCCGAGCAGGTCCTGGCGCGGGGCTACGAGGGCTTGTACCTGGACGCGAATGCGATTTCGCCTCAGAGGTCCACGCGCATAGGGCAGAGGCTATGTGGGGCAGGCGTGCGATTCGTCGACGGGGGGATAATCGGCGGGCCGGCCTGGAAGCCGGGGGAGACGTGTTTGTATCTTTCAGGCTCAGAAGCGGAGCGAGTAGCGGGACTCTTTTCGGCCGGCCCACTCCAGGCTCGCGTGATCGGGGAATCAATCGGAAAAGCGTCGGCGCTCAAGATGTGCTATTCGGCCAATTCAAAGGGGAGCGCGGCGCTGCTGTGCGGCGTTCTGGCGGTGGCGGAGGCGCTGGGGGTCAAGCCCGAGCTGGAAGCCCAGTGGTCGCGGGAAGGATCCGACTTCGCACGGGTGGCGACGGATAGAGTAAGGGGCGTCGCAGGCAGGGCCTGGCGATTTGTGGGGGAAATGGAAGAGATCGCGTCGACCTTTCGGGAGGCAGGCTTGCCGGGAGAGTTTCACGATGCCGCGGCTGCTTTGTATGGTCGTTTAGCGGGTTTCAAAGACGTACAGCAAGCGCCCACGATTGAAGAGGTCCTGGCGGCTCTGAGCCGGCGTTGATAGTATTGAAAGCTCGGACCGCAAAGCTGTTCAATAAGGGAATCCTTCGCCCTTATTTCTTGGGCTTTGCCGGCTTGGTGGCAGCCTTCACCGCTTTGGCTGCCGGACTCTTCTTCTCCGGCTCTGACTTCGCTTTCCCCGCCCCAGCGGTCTTTTTGCCGTCCGCTGAAGAGGGCTCGATCGTCTCTTTCTTCCCCTGACTGCCACCGAAGAGTGGCAAGGTTGGTTGAGGGGCAGCCTTGCCTTCCGGTTGCTTCTTCTCCCCGGAAACCGATTTGCTCAGGGACGACGCGATGCTTCCGAAGAGGGTCGATTTCTTGGCCTGGCCGTCCTTCTCGGCGGGCTTCGAAGATGCCGTTGATGCGGAAGATCTCACGGACGGTTTTGGCGCCGGGGATTTGGCCGGTTTCGCGGTTTCTTCCCTCGGAGGAATGATGATCCTCTGCGTGAACCTCTCCTCCGGCTCGGCCTCGACTGTTTTCTTGGCCTTGGCCGGCGGGGTGGATTTTTGCACCACCTTGGTGGCCGGCGCCTTGGCTTTAGCGCCCTTTGACGTCACGGTCTTGGAGGATGCGGTCGCCTTCGCACTCTTCTTCGCACTCTGTTTGGCACTCTCCTTGGCCGCCGAGGCCGGTTTTCCCCCAGCCTGGGCTCCTTTCGACTTGGACGATGTTTTCAATTCGGCCGTCTCCTGGGTTTGGTCGGATTTGGACGCGGTCTTGGCGATTCCCTTCCCACCTGAGTTGGCACTTGTCTTAGCCTCGCCCCTCGAAGACGGGGCGGCCGTTGAAGGGCTACCGCCGTCGGCAGTGGCCTCTATTGGCTGCTTGCCGGGACCTTCCCGGCTTTCCAGGCGCGCGACGCCGGAGATCTTGTCTTTCTTGTCCAGACCGGAAAGGGCGGTTCCCTGAGTGGCACGTCCGGCCGCCGGGATCGCGTCCACCGGCGAGCGCAGTACGAGTCCTCCGGACGAGACGATGAGGATCTCGTCGCCGTCCGCCGCAACCGTGGCCCCGGCCAGCGGTCCCGTCTTGGACGTGACGCTGTGGGCGCGGACTCCTCCGCCACCCCGGCTTTGCATCGGAAACTCCGACAGGCTGCAGCGCTTGTGGAAGCCGTTCTGGGTCACGACGACTACTTGCTCGCCGCGCACGGTGCCGGCGGCGGCCACTCGATCGTCGCCCTTCAAGCGGATGGCTCTGATTCCTCCGCTGGTGCGGCCCGAGGCGCGCACCTCGTCCTCGTTGAAGCGGATGGCCTGGCCGCCCTCGCTAAAGACCATTAGCTCGCTCTTGCCCTCGCCCAGACCGACGAAGACGAGCTCGTCCTTTTCCGCGATGTTGAGGGCGTTGATGCCCGCGGACCTGGTCGAGGAATACTCGCTCAAGGCCACGCGCTTGACGTCCCCATTCCTGGTGACGTACAGCAGGTAGGCATCGCGCTCGAAGCTCCTGATCGCGACTGCCCCCACCGCTCTCTCGTCCGGCTGAAGGGAGAAGAAGTTGGACAGCGGCAAGCCCCGCGCCTGGCGCCCGGTGTCGGGGAGCTCGTGAGCTTTGATGTTATAGGCGCGGCCGCGATTGGTCACGAAGAGGATCTGGTCCAGGGTGCTGGCGGTGAGCACGATCTGCGGGGCGTCTTCCTCGCGCGCCACCGTTCCGGCGATGGCCCTGGCCCGCCTTTGCAGGCGGAAGGAATC
>JAMDEO010000209.1:383-3234 GCA_023483915.1 Actinomycetota bacterium | reverse complement strand
GTCGATCACGTCGGTCGAGGTGATGCTCCTCTCGCAGAGAAGGCTGGGGCACTCCCGGGTGTACTCATCGACGATGGTGAGCCACTTGAGCGAGCGACCGTGCTCGTCGCGGTCGAAGATGAAGTCGAGCGCCCAGATGTGGTTGCGGTGCTGCGGACGGTGGCGGTGGCAGGCGTTGTCGCTCGAACCCAGGCGTCGCTTCTTGTGCTGACACCGCGGCACCCGGTAGCCCTCCCGCTTCCAGAGGCGGTAGATGCGCTTGGGGTTGGCCCGGAAGCCCTCGCGCCTCAGAAGATCGCCTATCGTGCGGTAGCCGTAGCCGGGATGCCTGCGGACGAGGACCTCCATGCGCTGAAGGAGCCGGGGCTCGTCATCGGGGATCTGGGGCACGTAGCGCAGGGTGGAGCGACTGACAGAGGCGACACGGGCCGCCCGACGTTCGGACACGGTGAAGGTGGCCTGCAGGTGGTGCACGGCCCTTCGTCTCCTCGCCGGGCTTAGAAGTTTCCCTCGGCCAGCTCCTTGAGCATCGCGACATCCAGGGAGAGATCGGCTACCAGCTTCTTCAGGCGCAGGTTCTCGCTCTCGAGCTCCTTCAAGCGTCTGAGCTCCGCGGTCTTCATGCCCCCGTAGAGGCTCTTCCAACGGTAGTAGGTCTGCTCAGAGACGCCGATCTCCTGGCAGATCTGACCCACGGTGCGGCCGGCAGCAAGCCCGGCTTCGGCGTCTCGGAGGTGCCGCACGATCTGCTCCGCTGAGTGTTTCTTCCCCTTCGGCATGTTCTTGGTCCTTTCTCGGCCCAGAGGGCCGGTTCAGCACTCTCATTCTACGTGGTACGGCTGGCGAGGGGCATTCCACTCTGTCACCGGTCCGCACTGGGGGGACGTGTACAACGTGTGCACACGCGGCGAGAGGGGGAAGGTCGGCCCTACTCCGGACAAGCCGCAGGGACCCAAGAGGCGAATTGGGCTCTGCTCTCAAGACATGTCTTGTCCAGCCTGTAATAACTGGCCCCATTTCGACATATACAGAGTAGAGGCACACGTGCGCCTCTCAGCAGGCAAACACGAGTTCGGGGACGAAGGGAGGCGGGAGCCGGTCCCTGGAGCAAGTCCTGAAATTCCGTGAGGGAGTTCATTCGGCACGAGGAGGGATATGATGAAGAGGGTCGTGATTGGCTTGCTAGTCCTGTTGTCCGCGCTCGCGGCTTTGGCTTCACCTGCGGCGGCCTATCAGAACTGGAGCTACGGGTACCTGGGACATGACGCCATCTACAACTACGACTACGAGACTCAATCTACTCTTAACTACCCAGCTAGATTCTGGCCTGCGCAGGGATATTCGACCTCGAGTTCCTACTACAGGCTTGGGACTAGCCTGTCGAACGAATTCAAATCAGCGGCACGAGCCGCGGACACTACGTGGGACGGGCCAGACTCGATGTTTCACTACTATGAGCTCGCGATGGGTAGCGACCCCTATGACAGGACCTTGGGCATGACCGACCTTGGATCAGGGGGTACGGTTGGCCAGACTTGGCCCACGCATCCTTGGAACAGTGGCGCGACAAGACAGGAAGTAACAACCTGGTACATCCGTTTTGAAGCGAACCTATTCAAATATGGGGTGCAGTGGGTAGTAGGAGCTTCGCCGAACAGTGTTGATATCCAAGACGTCGTTACGCATGAGATGGGGCACACGCTTCTTCTCATCGACGTGGACTACTCGAATGCGCGCGAGACGATGGACTGGGAGACGATTACGAATTCAACTGCTCGGCGGACATTAGAAGGGGGAGATACAGCCGGAGTCCAGAACCTCTACTAGCCCATCTCGCCGCCATTCCTTCTGAAGGAGTCGTGTTATGAAGAATCATCGCCGTCCCTTCATGCTGTTTGCCTTCGCCGCCCTGGTGGCCCTTCCGGTTACTGCCGGCTGCGCTGGGTCGAAGCAGGGTCTCACACCGAGTTCGACCATGTCCTTTGTCGCACAATCCAGCGCCCAGGAGTCGCTGCAGGTGCCCAATCCGCCTGGCATTGGGGATGAAACTTACTACGTGACTAACGAGGCAACCTATCTAGGCGACGTGGTTAGGGTCGAGAACCAAGCACGAAAAGCAGAAATCATCATTCGCGGAGTAGTCGAACGCGTCGACGCGTCGCGTTGGAACAGCCCCGACGGAAACAAGTGGACACCGGACGAGAGTGTCGCGATGCCGGTCCCTTACACCACCTTCTGGGTCAAGCCTCTCGAGATCATCAAGGGGACGCCGAAGTGGGCAAGCCCGGTTGCGTTCCGCTACGCTGGCGGCGCGTTCGGGCCGGAGCGCGATGAGGTCCTGGCCGCAGATGTCCCGGGTCTGCCCGATCTCAAAGTCGGCGACGAAGTCATCGCATTCGGACTCGACGAGGTCCGGTATGGCAAGGGCGCTACGTATACGCCACCTGCCTACTGGCTCCTCTCCGACATGCTCTCGCTCTTCTCTCCGAAGAATGGAGGTCCTGAGGGCGAGTTTTCCAGCGCTGCTGGGGTGCAGGATCCAGGAATCGGAGTAACCAGTGTCGCGCAACTTAGGGCAATGGTAGATACGATTGCGTCAGAGCAGTGACCACCGTAGGAGCGAGAAGAGCAGGGTCGTGACCTCCACTACCAGAGACGGATGCTTTATCTGAGTCTTTCGCGGTTCGTTGGAAGCTGTGCCGGGCGCTCCCCATGGGGCGCGCCCGGCACTCCGGTAGCTAATGGCCGGTCTCGTCTTGGCTTAGTCGGCGTGCACCGGGGCGACTGAGGAGAGCGCCGACAGTCACGCCGACGATTGCAGCGAGCAGCGCGATGAGCGGCTTGGAAGATC
>JAMDEO010000209.1:0-373 GCA_023483915.1 Actinomycetota bacterium | reverse complement strand
GGACGTCTACAGTCACGTCGTTCCTGGCATGCAGAAGGCCGCGGCTGCGCGGATCTGCGTGCTGGTCTTCGGAGGCTGATTCGTGGCTGTTTCGTGGCCTTGTGTACAAATGGTGTCCAAATCGGGGGTCGGCGCCCAACCGGGCCCCAGGCTACACACAAGAAAACCCCCGCTGGAGCAGGGGTTTTACTTACGCGCCCGACAGGATTCGAACCTGTGGCCTTCGGATTCGTAGTCCGACGCTCTATCCAGCTGAGCTACGGGCGCAACCTGGCGGAGAAGGAGGGATTCGAACCCTCGGTAGGAGCATTCACTCCTACACTCGCTTAGCAGGCGAGCGCCTTCAGCCGGCTCGGCCACTTCTCCCTGTGCG
>JAMDEO010000211.1 GCA_023483915.1 Actinomycetota bacterium | reverse complement strand
CGCTCATGGGAAGAGGACTGGGATACATCGCGATGTGCACCTGCTTGCCTCCGCCCTTCTGATTGGATCCCCGCTCTGGACTCTGGACAAGAGACTCAACGACGCCGCCAAAGACTTGGGTTGTATGTACGTGACCTAAGAGACGTCAGAGGGCCCGCCCCAATACACAGAAGTGAGGTCCGCCCCAACACAGTGCAGCGAGGCTGCACTCCCTGGAAGGTCAGGCTTGTGCTTTCCGCGCAAGTATCTTCCGTACCCGGAAGTGAACTGGAGCGGGAAGTACAAGCCTAGCCCCTAGTGCCGGAAGTGCCTCCGCCCCGTCACCACCATGGCCATGTCGCGTGCATTCGCCAGAGCGAGCGCTTCGTCGTCGCGTTTGGAGCCCCCCGGATGGATCGCGCAGGTCGCGCCGGCATCGGCCGCCACTTCCAGCGCATCGGGGAACGGGAAGTAGGCATCGGAAGCGACCGCGCATCCGGCCAGCGGGAAGCGCGCCCGGTTCACAGCGAGGTTGGCGGAATCGACCCGGCTCATCTGGCCGGCGCCGACACCCAGGGTCATCAGGTCTTTGGCCAGAATAATCGCATTGGACTTCGTGTGCTTCGCCACCCGCCAGGCAAAAAGCAAATCTCCCCACTCGGCCTCGGTGGGTGTGCGGTTGGTGATCACCGTCATGTTGTCGCGCTCCTCGACCTCGCAGTCCCAATCTTGGACCAGCATTCCGCCGTAGACCCGCTTCATGTCGAAGCTTCTGCAGGAATCGCGCTTGAGCTGCCCCGTGAGTATGCGGATGTTCTCCTTCGCAGTGAGCACCTCGATGGCATCCTCCGAGTACCCAGGCGCCCATAGCACCTCCACGAAGTTCTGCGCCAGCAACTGGGCCAGAGGCTCGTCGATCGCCCGGTTGACCACGATCACCCCGCCGAACGCCGAGACCGGATCGCAGGACAGCGCCTTCTCGTAGGCTACGCTGGCATTCTCCGCAATGGCCACCCCGCAGGGATTGTTGTGCTTGACTATCACGCAGGCCGGAAGGGCGAACTCCTCGAGGCAGCGCCGCGCGGAATCGAGATCAAGCAGATTGTTGAAAGAGAGTTGCTGGCCATGGAGTTGGTCCAGAGACGCAATGGCCTCACCGGCCGCAGTGACCTCCGTGTACCAGGCTGCCCGCTGGTGCGGGTTCTCGCCGTAACGCAGGTTTTGGAGCTTGACCAGATCGAGCATGAAGTTCTTGGGAAAATCCTCTTCCTGTTCCCCGAACCAGGTGGCGATGGCGGCATCGTAATGGGCCGTGTGGTGGAAAGCCTTGATGGCGAGTTTGCGGCGAGTCTCAGGCGTCAGGGCGCCTTCGTTCTCCTTGAGCTCCGCAATGACTCCCTCGTAGTCCGCCGGGTCCACGACGATAGCCACCGCGTGGAAGTTCTTGGCTGCCGCGCGGACCATGCTGGGGCCGCCGATGTCGATGTTCTCCACTGCCTCATCTTCCAGGACGCCGCGCTGCGAGGTGACTTCCTCGAACGGATAGAGGTTGACCACCACCAAGTCGATGGGCTTGATACCCAGATCGGCAATGGCCTTCATATGACTGGGCCGGTCGCGGTCGGCAAGAATGCCGCCATGGATGGCCGGGTGCAAGGTCTTGACTCGCCCGTCCATGATCTCCGGGAAACCTGTGACGTCGGAGATCCCGGTGATAGGAAGCCCGGTCTCTCTCAAGAAGCGGGCCGTCCCGCCGGTGGAGATGATCTCGATTCCGAGGTCCACCAATCCCTTGACGAACTGATCGAGACCCTGCTTGTCCGACACTGAAACGAGCGCCCGCTTGACCTTCACCCTTTTCTCCTCCTCATGTCTCGCCCGGTTCCTGACTCGGCCACTCTCGCCCGGCGCTTGGCCGAGATTTCCCCTCCGTGGCCTTGTCGCACCACGGTTTATCTCACCCCGTCAACCGATCCGTACCCACCGCGAACCTTGTGGCGGCGGCTGCACTTTGCCCGCCGCGATCATCCGAATGGCCCAGGGAAATAATTCATGCTCCACCTTATGGACGCGGTTGGCCAGCGTATCAGTCGTATCGCCTTCTTCCACTCGCACCGTTTCCTGGGCGATGACCGGCCCGCTGTCCATTTCCAGCTCAACGAAATGCACCGTCACGCCGGTGACTTTTGCGCCGTACTCGAGGGCGTCCGCGATGGAATGGGTCCCGGGGAACGCGGGCAAGATGGCCGGGTGCACGTTGATCAGCTTGCCTTGGAAAGCTTCCACGAAGGCCGGCGCGAGGAGACGCATGTATCCCGCGAGCACTACCAGATCGACGCCAAGTTCCTGGAGCGCAGCCATCATGTGGGCGTCGTGGGCCTCACGGGTCTCGTACTGCTCAAAGGAGATGACTGCCGTGGGAATACCAGCCTCCCAGGCCCGCTGGATCGCCCGGGCGCCCGGCTGGTCACTGATGACGAGGCATATCTCGATGAAGGGAATGCGGGCCATCATCAGATCGTCGATGGGCGCAGCCTCCAACGACCCGTCGATCGGCTTGAGATGCAGCTTGTCGATGATGGCCTGCAGGTTCGAACCGTTCCCAGACGCGAGCACAGCCACCTTGAACCGGGGAGCCAAGACATGCTCGCTCAGTGGGACATGTTCGCCGCCGCAGCAGCTCACAACAGGTCTCCCAAGGTCACCTTGGGACCGGGCGCCCCGCCGGGGGCACCAGGAATGGTGCCGACAACGGCGGTGCCGGCGGCTCCCTCGGCCACTGCGCCGGAGGCAGCCGAGGCGCTGGCGGCGGCTGCAGCGGCTGGCGGAGCCGCCGACGCAACCTCGCCCAGACGGATCACGGTCTCGCCGGAATTCTGCAGTCTCGCGGCAGCGAGGTCGGTGGCACTCTCGGGGATGACAAGAACGAACCCGATACCCATGTTGAATGTCTTGAACATCTCCTCGTCGGAGATGTCGCCCAGATTCTGGACTGCCCGGAACATGGGCGGGATCCTCCAATCGGTGAACCGCAGACGCGCGCAGAGTCCGTCGGGAATCACGCGCGACAGGTTGCCGATCATGCCTCCACCGGTAATGTGAGCCATCGCCCGCACGGGAACTTTCGCATCGAGCAGATCACGTACGCTGCGGACGTAGATGCGAGTGGGCCGAAGAAGAGTTTCCGCGATAGTCTCGTCGAAGCCGGGGAATCTGTCGTCCAGGCTGTAATCGTTCAGGTCCAAAACCTTCCGCAGGAGCGAGTAGCCGTTGGAGTGGAAGCCGCTCGAGGTAAGGCCGAGGACGACGTCGCCTTCCGTTACCTGCGACCCATCGATGAGCTTGCCGCGCTCGCCTATCCCCACGCAGAACCCGGCCACATCGAATTCGCCCAGGGAGTAGAGGCCGGGCATTTCGGCCATCTCCCCGCCGACAAGAGCGCAGTTGGCCTGCCGGCATCCTTCGGCCACTCCGGCCACGATCTGCTTCATGTCTTCCGGAACGAGGTGACCGACCGCTACATAGTCGAGGAAGAGCACGGGGCGGGCGCCGGTAGTCAGCACGTCGTTGACGGACATGGCCACCAGGTCGATGCCCACGCTGTCAAGCTTCCTTGTCTCTTGGGCCAGGAGGATCTTGGTGCCAACACCGTCGGTGGCAGTCACCAGCACTGGATGGGAAAGCCCCTCGGGGATTTCGTAGAGACCGGCAAATCCTCCCAGAGAACCTATCACGCCAGGCACGTAGGTGCTTTCGACGTCTTCCTTGATGAGGTGAACGGCGTCCTCCCCCGCCAGAATGTCCACTCCAGCGGACCGGTAGCTGAGCTCGTCGTCAGCGCGATTGGGCACCATTACCCCCCACAGTTGTGGTGGTAGTTGTAGCGTGCCCATTGAGGAAATTTAGGTTCAGCGAGGGGAGCTTGACCGGGGTGAGAAACACGATGACACAAACTACGGCCGCGCAACAGGCCACCGCAACACCGATCAGCCTGCGGCTTCGTCGTAGGGCGCCTAAGAGAGCGCTCAAGAAGAACCCGCTCAGCAAGAAGAAGAGCACGACGCTGATAGAACTTTTCACGCGACCAGCGTACCAAAAGGAGGCGGGGCTCGATACCCGGACGGGCCCCCGGCGCCGTGCAAGCGGGTGGCTGTGCATCGTGCCGTTCCTCCGTTGCGGCGCATCCCGTTGCAGCCCCACTGCGTTAGTGCTAGAGTCCCGGCAGCAAGCATGGTGCCTCCGCAGTCAGGCTCCGGCGCATTCGGAGCCGAGAGGGAAACCGGTGAGATTCCGGCACGGTCCCGCCACTGTAACTGGGAAGCCGGGCTTCTGAAGAATGACGCCTCGTTCTTCGGCGGCCGACAACCTGGAAGTCAGATACCTGCTGCAGAGGAGGAGCAGACGCTTTCCGCGGAGAGAGCGCACTCCGCCCTGATGTCGCGGGGCGCCGACTCGGTTCGACCATCTGGTCCGGCCGGGGAGTAGCAGCCTGTCGGGAAATGAAGCCTCCCCGCCAGGGTGCGATGGGCATGTGCGAGAGAAGGACGCAGGGAGCAAGCGTAGCAGCGCTACGTGCGCGACCGAGGACGAACTATCGCACCGCCCAGCGCGACCTGGAGGCCCCGGCTTGGTTTTCTGACAGGCTCATAGCCAACCTGCTCTCCACCATCTTGCGGGTCGTGACCATAGGTTCAACCGAAAGGAGTCCGCATGTTCGGACACCGGGCGCCACGCCGCACGCCGGCCTGGCCAAGCCACCCATGCGCCATCAGGCCGCTGAAGAACGACGGTGCGCTATCAAAGCGCGATGGGCGAGTGCGAGACAAGGACGCAGGAAGCGTGAATAGCAGCGCTATTCGTGCGACCGAGGACGACGTATCGTGCCGCCTAGTGCGCTTTGGTGGCCGTGGCTTCGTTCTTAAGTGGCCTCCTAGGCGACGCACCTTCTCCCCGCCCGTAGCGTTGACGGCTATCACCTCTGTTGCGGCGCTCCTACTGGTAAGCCTCTCCCTTGTGCTGATAGGCTGTGGCTCCTCCCCAGCCGGCGAGACCACCACCTCGACGGCCGGAGTTACGACCCCGGCCGCAGCCGATACAACCACCACGGTGGCGACCGATACAACCACCACGGTGGCGACCTTCCCCGTAACGGTAGTCGATGACAACAAGGCTAACGTGACGATCAAGGTGGAACCTACGCGCATCGTCTCCACAGCCCCGTCGAACACAGAGTTGTTGTTCGCGTTGGGCTTGGGAGACCGGGTTGTCGGCGTTACGTCGCTTGACGACTACCCACCCGAAGCCGCTAAGATCGCCAAGGTTGGCGACTTCCAGATAAACACCGAGGCCGTGATGGCGCTCAGCCCCGACCTGGTTATCGGCTACGCGGGGGCGGAAGAGGCCCTCAAGCCGGTACAGGCCAAAGGCACCCCGGTCATCATCCTGAACCCCGCCACCGTCGAAGGCATCTACGCCAACATAGCTACGGTGGGGATGGCGACCGGGGCTACGGCCAAAGCGGCAGAGCTTGTCGACTCCATCAAAGCCCAGATCAAGCAGATATCGGATGCAGCCGCTGCCACCGGGCAATCTCCGAAGGTCTTCTATGCGGTCGACAACACGCTCTGGACCTGCGGACCCGGGTCATTCGTCGATGACCTTTTGCAGCTCGCGCATGCCACCAATGTGGCCGCGATGCGGGGTGCCGACAGCGCGGGAGTCCAAGCCTACTACCAGTTTGCTCCTGAGCAGCTGGTCGCCTCCGACCCGGACATCATCCTCGTGCCAAACACCGCTTACAAGAGCGCCGACGAGTTCACCGGCGATGCGCGCTTCAAGTCGCTGCGGGCAGTCAAGGAAGGCCACGTCTACCTTATCAACGATGTCGTCGTAACCCGGCCGGGACCACGGATCGGTGACGGTCTGAAGACGCTGGTGGATATCATCCACCCGGGAGCACTGTAGGCCGACGCGGAGGATCGTCGGGAAGGATCTGGGGTGGCGCGGGCCGGTGGGGGCGGGCCGTTCCGGCCCGCCCCCACCCTCCGCCTCACCGGAGCAGGAGGGCTGAGTGGTAGCGGGCACACGCCGGCGTAGAGTCTACCGCCTGGCCATGGCGGCCTTGGTGGCCGCCCTCATCGCGGCCGTCATCACGGCTGCAGTGGTCGGCGCTGCAGGACTCTCGCTCGGCGAAGCGTTCAGGGCCCTCATCGCCCTTTTCGCCCACGGACCGGACGCCACCGGCGACTTCCCCGATTGGGCACCCGCGTTGCTGCTCAATCTCAGACTGCCTCGGATAGTCCTTGCACTCATCGCTGGGGCTGCGCTTTCCACCTCAGGAGCCGCATTCCAAGGGGTGTTCCGCAACCCGCTGGCCGAGCCCTATTTGCTGGGAGTCTCGGCCGGAGCGGCCCTGGGAGCGACCATCGCCATCATCTGGAAGCCCATCGGCTCACTCGGCGTATACACGTTGCCCATCCTGGCCTTCGTGGGGGCAGTTCTGGCAGCTTTCCTTGTCTACCGCCTAGCCACTTTCTCAGGACGCACCGGAAGTGCGGCTCTGCTTCTGGCGGGGGTGGCGGTAGGTTCCACCTTGACCGCCATCACTTCATTTCTGATGGTCGCGACCGAGCGCGATCTACACACCGTGGTCGTTTGGCTCATGGGCGGCGTAACAACCGCGACGTGGATGAAGGTCTATATCACCCTCCCCATCGTCGGCGCGGGATTTCTCTACATGTTTCTCATGTCGAGGCGCATGAATCTCCTCTTGATGGGGGAAGAGAGGGCGCGCGAACTAGGTGTAGACGGCCAGAGAACGCGCCGCCATCTCATGGTCGTCGCCTCCCTGACGACCGCTGCTGCCGTCGCGTTTACAGGACTGGTCGGCTTCATAGGACTTATGGTGCCGCACATCATGCGCCTGGTCGTGGGTCCGGACCACCGGCGGCTGCTTCCTGCTACGGCCCTGTTCGGGGCCTTTCTGCTCTTGATGGCCGATACTATTGCGCGCACGGCCTTAGCTCCGGCCGAAATCCCCGTGGGGATCATAACTGCCGCTGCCGGCGGCCCCTTCTTCCTTTACCTTCTCCGTTCACGCCGGGGAGCGTAGAAGGCATGGCTGGGACTCCATCACCTATCTACACCGCTCGGGCTCTGGAGGTGGAACTTGGAGGCAAGCATGTCCTGGGCCCTCTTGACCTGGAGATCGAAGCGGGATCCTTCCTGGGAGTCCTGGGCCCCAACGGGTCAGGCAAGACTACACTGCTACGAGCGCTGACCCGAGGCGTGGCGCAGTCTTCAGGATCGCTGTCGTTTGATGGCCGGCCCCTCGAGAGCTACCGCGCGCTCGATTTGGCCCGCCAGGTTGGGGTGGTACCGCAGCAGTTCAGTCTGGATTTCAATTTCACTGTCGCGGAGATGGTGGCCATGGGGCGCTATGCGCAGCGTGACGAGGCGGCCGACGGAGAAGCCGTGGCCGCCGCCCTTCGAACCACGGGCCTCACCGCGCTGGCGGACCGCCTGGTGACGGAGTTGTCCGGTGGCGAGCGCCAGCGCGCCCTGATAGCACAGACGCTGGCACAGCGGACCCCAACCCTTCTCCTCGATGAGCCCCTCAACAATCTCGACCTCAATCACCAACTCGAGACGATGCAACTCATGCGCTCGCTGCATGAAGAGGGACGAACGATCGTCGTCGTCCTCCATGACCTCAACATGGCCGCCCAATACTGTGACGAGCTTCTACTGCTGGATCGTGGCACCGTGGCCGCCCGAGGCAAACCCGAGGAAGTACTCGACCCCCGCGTGATTTTGGAGGTCTTCCGGGTGAGGGTTGCGGTACACCGGCAGGGTCAGCGGCCGTACATAACGCCGCTTTGGTCGCGTTCACGGGAGGATCTGCGGGAGCAGGAGTTTCGCCAGGGACAGGGACTCCGCATCCACGTAATCGCCGGCGGGGGAGCAGCCTCCGAATTACTGGAAGAGCTCGTGATGCAGGGCTTCACCCCGACGGTGGGCATCGTGAGCGTCTTCGACAGCGACTATGCTGCCGCCCAGCGATACGAACTAGAGGTAGTCTCCGCCCCTCCCTTCCAGGCCTTCCCCGAGGAGGCCTTGGATCAGCATGCCGGCCTGGTAAGGCGCGCACAAATGATCATAGTCGCGCCGATCTTCTTCGGGCCCGGCAATCTGGAGCCGCTGCGTGAGGCGTTGCGGGCTGCTCGATCCGGCAAGACCGTGTTCGTTATCAAAGAACCGGCCATTGAGCGGCGGGACCTCAGCGGGGGTGAGGCGACCAGCCTCATTGCCGAACTGGCTTCGGCAGGCGCGCGCTTTGTCAGCGGAGCGGCCGAGGCGGTAGAGTTGGTGCAAACACACCAAGGGGGGCAAAGTGACCGACCCCAGTCCGGGGGAACCTCCGGCCACCGAAGATTCACGGACGAATCTGGAAGGTCCCGTCCGGCGCAGTAGGAGGTCCCGCAAACGCAGACGCCTCAGGCTGGCACTCATCATCGTGGGCGCGTTGATCGTCGTGCTGATAGGTGGCTCGTTCGCCGCCGCCGAATACACAAGCCGTAGTTCCTTCTGCAATACGTGCCACGAAATGAACCCTTACTATGCGACCTGGCAGACCTCGACACACTCATCGGCTCAATGCCGCGACTGCCACATCCCGCCGGGATTCGTTCCCTACGTGCAGACAAAGCTCTTCTCCTTCCGGGAGATCTGGGTCCACATAACGAGGAAAGTCGAGCCGCCACTGGCGGTCACGCGCAAGATTCACGACGCCAATTGTCTCCGCTGCCACCCAAACCCGGGGCAGAAGACGTTAGGGGCACAAACCAACACCACGTTCTCTCACCAGGCACATGGCGCGCAGACCTGTATTTCCTGCCATGTCCGGCTTGTGCACCGCACAGTGAACCCACCGTACTATGTCGACCCGGCGGCAATGTCGTCATGCCTCGAGTGTCACAACGGCACCACTGTGGCCAGCACTTGCAGCACCTGCCACAGCCCGCCTCACGAGGCCCGCGGCGAGTGCGGCAATTGCCACGGTCAACAGAGCTGGTCTGGTGCCTCGTTCAACCACCCATTCGCGCTGACAGGCGGCCACGCGGGTCTCAACTGCTCCGACTGTCACGTATCAAAGCCTGGAGTGGCAACCATTCCCGGCACCGACTTGCCGAAGGCAAACCCCGCCTGCGTCTCCTGCCACGGCGATCACCACAAAGGCCTCACAGACTGCGCCAACTGCCACACGCCGCAGGGCTGGTCACCGTCCAACTTCGCGCATCCACCGGTCGGAGAGCACATCCCGTCGGGAGAGAGACCGCTTGATTGCTCCGCCTGCCACCCTAATGGGTACGCCAGCCACTCATGCACACCCTGTCACCAAGGAACGCCTACCGGCGACTAAGATCCTACTCGTAACGAAACTTGGAAAGCCGCAGGTTCTCCGGAACTTCGCACGGGTAGTCACCGCTGAAGCACGCGGTGCAGAAACAGTCCTCCCCCTCGTCTCCGTGCGCGGCCCGAAGCAGCCCCTCCAGAGACAGATAGGCAACCGAGGTCGCGCCCAGTTCGTGGCTGATCTCATCCACGCTTTTGCCGAAGGCTATGAATTCGTCTTGGTCGGCCATGTCGATGCCGTAGAAGCACGGGAACACGATGGGAGGAGAACTCACGCGCAAGTGGACCTCCGCAGCTCCCGCCTCGAACAACACCCGAACCAGGGCTCGAGTGGTGTTGCCCCGCACGATGGAATCATCCACGACCACGAGCTTCTTGCCCTTGATGGCCGAGGCCAAGGGATTGAACTTCATCCGGATCCCCAGCTTGCGCACCTGGTCGTCAGGATCGATGAAGGTTCGCCCTATGTAGCGGTTCTTGATTAGGGCCTCGCCATAAGTTATCCCGCTCCGGGCCGAATACCCGATGGCCGCAGAATTGCCCGTGTCCGGCACCGGGATCACAAGGTCCGCATCTACCGGCGATTCGGCAGCCAACTCCTCGCCCATCCGGCTGCGCGCTCCATAAAGCGTGTGCCCCTTCATAACGGAGTCCGGGCGGGCGAAGTAGATGAACTCGAAGACACACAGGGACTCGCGTTCTCTCCTGGCCACCTGCTCGATGTGGTAGCCGTCGCTGTCAATCCAGCAGATCTCTCCCGGTTCGATCTCCCGGACCATCCTGGCGCCGATTATGTCGAGTCCGGATGATTCGCTCGCCAAGCAGAAACGGTCTCCCAGTTGTCCGAGGACCAAGGGGCGTATTCCGTAGGGGTCGCGGAACCCGATCACTTCGTCATTGGTGAGAAGAACGGCGCTGAACGCCCCTCGCATCTTGAGGATGATGTCACGGATGGCTTCATGTAGGTCACGCGACGGGTGTTCGACAAGAAGCGCGGCAATGACCTCAGTGTCAGACGTGCTCTCGAAGACGTGACCGTTGCGGAGCAAGTCGGTGCGCAACTGGTCGGTGTTGACAAGGTTGCCGTTGTGAGCAAGGGCGATGAAGGACCCGTTGCGGACGCGGGCGAAGGGCTGGGCGTTGCGCATTTCGTTCGACCCCGTCGTGGAATACCGCACGTGGCCGATGGCCAACTGCCCGGGGAGACCTTGGAGAGTCTGCTCCTGGAACACCTGGGACACCAGGCCCATATCCTTATGAACTATGAGACGGGAGCCGTCGGTGACGGCGATGCCGGCGGATTCCTGACCTCGATGCTGCAGCGCAAAAAGGGCGAAGAACGTGAGCCGGGCAACATCCATTTGCGGGGCGTAGATGGCGAACACCCCACACTCATCGTGGGGCGAGTCATCCTGCCATGGGTCCCGCATTACTCCCCCATTGCGGGCGTAGAGCCCCCGCTTTTGTTTTCCGGCTGAGCAGCGGCCGATCTCCGGAAGGTGCAATCCGGCCCGCATCCGGGGATTTCCCGGTAGTCCAACTGGCTCTGGCAAACGCGGCAAACGCAGGTGTCCGGCAAGAATCCCTTAATGAAAGAATCCCGGGCGCCGCAGCGCGGACACACCGTATATTCCTCCACCTCAGTCTCCCTCCTTGGCGGACACGCCTTCCGACAGCACCCGGCGCAGCACCTCGGCGTAAGCCTCTTCGACCCCGCCCAAATCCCGGCGGAAGCGGTCCTTGTCCAACTTATCCTGGGTCTGAGCGTCCCAGAGACGGCACGTGTCGGGCGAAATCTCGTCGCCTAACATAATGTTACCCGCTTTGTCACGTCCGAACTCCAGTTTGAAGTCCACCAGGACCAGATTGCGCTCGGCAAAGAACTTCTGCAGGATCTCGTTTATCTTGCGGGCCATGCGGGTAGCCTCGGCCAACTCATCCGGCGAGACGACACCAAGCTCTTCGATATGCCCAAGACAGAGTAAAGGATCGTGGAGGGCGTCATCCTTATAGTAGTACTCGACCAGAGGCGGCTTCTTCAGGGCCGTGCCTTCCGGCAGGCCAATTCGATTGGCAAGCGACCCGGCCACCACATTCCGGACCACGAACTCGACCTTGAGCATATCGAGGCGGCGAATGCGCATGGCTGTGGGAGAGTCGGGGCCGAGGAAGTGGGTACGAACCCCAGCATCTTCGAGAAGTCTGAAGAGACGGGCCGACATGTTGTTGTTCATACGGCCCTTGTCCAGGATGGTGCCCTTCTTCGTACCGTCAAAGGCAGTGGCGCTGTCTTTGAAGTCCTGGATATAAACGTCGGGATCGTCGGTAGCGTAGACGATCTTGGCCTTGCCCTCGTAGAGTTTCTCAAGGCGGGTCATGAATCACGCTCCTCGACTTATCGGGCCGCGGAAGTGTTGAGCCTCTATGGCCGGCGGGGAACCAACCAGACTGTGATTCTACCAGACCGGTTGGATGCGGGCGCCCCACCGCGGACAGGAGTGGAGCTGCGTATGCCGCCGTGAGACATCGCCGCAAAACGCAGCCAAAACGGGGGAGCTGCGTATGCCGCCGTGAGACATCGTCGCAAAACGCAGTCGACACGGGGGCATACGCAGCGACTACCAGCACTACCACTCCAGCGAGGCCACCCGCTCGAAGATCACGCCCAGGTGCCGCAACTGATAGCCCGGGTCGAACATGCTTTCCAGCGCCTCGGCCGGTACGCGTTCGGTGACCCCCGGGTCTGCCTTGAGGAGGTCCAGGAACGGCGTCTTATCCTCCCAAGCCTTCATGGCGCTTCGCTGCACGATAGCGTATGCATCGTCGCGTAGGACGCCCGCGTGGACCAGCGCCAGCAACACCTGCTGGCTGTGGATGAGGCCAAAGCTCTTCTCGAGGTTGGCGGCCATGTTCTCCGGGTAAACATTCAGCTTGTCGATGAGCCAGCAGGCATTCTTGAGCATGTAATGGAGAAGGATCGTGCTATCGGGAAGAATGATCCGCTCTACGCTCGAATGTGAGATGTCCCTCTCGTGCCAGAGGGCGACGTTCTCGAACGCCGCCAGCATGTTCGCTCGGATCACTCGGGCCTGACCACAGATGCGCTCCGAGATGATGGGATTTCGCTTGTGCGGCATCGCCGAGGAGCCCTTCTGGCCCGGAGCGAAATACTCCTCCGCTTCCAGTACCTCGGTACGCTGATAGTGCCGCACCTGCAGGGCGATCTTCTCCAGGTCGCAGGCCAGCAGTGCGAGCGCCGACATGAATTCTGCATGCCGGTCACGTTGCAGCACCTGAGTGGAGATAGGGGCGACGCCCAGGTCCAGGGCTTCCATGACAAGCTGCTCGACCTGCGGGTCGACGTTGGCATAGGTGCCCACGGCCCCTGAGATCTTTCCCACGGAGACCTGCTGAATGGCCCGCTGCAGCCGCTGGAGCCCGCGCTGGATGTCGAAGGCCCACAGCCCGAGAACCATGCCGAAGGTGATGGGCTCGGCATGCACGCCGTGGGTGCGGCCGATCATGACGGTGTCACGGTGTTCCAAGGCCCGACGCTGCAAGATGCGGCCAAGGCGCTTGGTCTCTTCCTCAAGTAGCGCGCCGGCGGCGCGCAGCTGGATCGCAAGTCCGGTGTCGAGAATGTCCGATGAGGTCAAACCATAGTGGATGAACTTCGAGGCATCACCCACTCTCTCCGCCACGCAGCTCACGAAGGCAATGACGTCGTGATGGGTCGTCTTTTCGATTTCGTTGACCCGCTCCACGTCGAACGAAGCTTTGGCCTTGATCTCCGCCGCCGCATCGCGCGGAATCTCGCCGAGTTGGGCCCAAGCTTCACAGACTGCAAGCTCCACGTCCAGCCAAGCAGCCATCTTGGCCTCATCGGCCCAGATGGCCTCCATCTCCGGGGTCGAATAACGAGGGATCATTTCGTACCACCTTCTGTCCGGCGGTCCTCGCCTCCGCCCGGCCCGGCAACAGCGGCCCCGCCCCCCGGCTCGCTTGCAGCCGCGCCGCCGACTCCAGCGATCCGCAGGATCTTGGCTGCGAGGATTGCAGCATTCTGTGCGCCATTGATTGCCACAGTCGCCACAGGCACCCCAGACGGCATCTGCACCATCGACAGCAGCGAATCAAGCCCGCCCAAGTCTGAAGTGCGGATGGGAACCCCTATGACGGGCAGCTGAGTCATGGAGGCCACTACTCCGGGGAGGGCGGCTGCCTTGCCGGCGCCGGCAATGATCATGGGCTCGCGATCAGATTCTGCAGTCATGGAGTATTCCCTAACTCTCTCCGGGTCGCGGTGCGCAGAAACGACGTTTACCTCATAAGGAATTCCCCGAGCCTCGAGCTCTTTACGCGCCTCGTCCATGATTTCAGAATCTGATCGCGAGCCCATGAGAATCCCCACCACCGGCGCATCCGTCATAGCTCAACCTCCCCTTTCTCGCTGCTGGGCCCGCAGGGCAATGTCGGAACGGAATTGCGCACCATCGAACTTGATGGCTGCCACTCCGGCGTAGGCACGGGCCCGGGCCTCTGCAAAGGAATCCCCCCGTCCCGTTACGGTTAGAACTCTGCCCCCACTGGTAACGAGAGCGCCCGCGGCCCATGCGGTAGCTGCATGAAAGACCTCCACTTCCAGCAATGCAGCAGCGTCGTCGACCCCGCGAATCACATCGCCTTTGGAGCTGGAGGCCGGATATCCCCTGGAGGCCATAACGACACCCACAGCAGCACCAGGATGCCAGTCCACCGCGGGAAGCTCCTCCCCAACGGCAGCCGCCCAGAGCAAATCCAGTAGGTCTGACTTCAGGCGGGGTAGGATCGCCTGGGTCTCCGGGTCGCCGAAACGGCAGTTGAACTCCAAGACTTTCGGCCCCTTTGCGGTGAGCATGAGCCCCGCATAGAGGACCCCCCTGAAATCGATACCTCTTCGGCCCAACTCCTCGACGGTCGGGCGGACCACCTTCTCCACGAGTTCCGCGTATAGCGCGTCGTCCACGGACGGCACGGGGGAATACGAGCCCATGCCGCCTGTATTGGGCCCAAAGTCACCATCCAGAGCGCGTTTGTAGTCTTGAGCCGGCGCCAGAGACAGAATCTGCTGCCCGCTGACGACAGATAGCAAAGACAACTCTTCGCCCTCGAGGAATTCCTCGATCAAGACGATGCCACCGGCATCACCGAAGCGACGGGCAACGAAGCAATCGTCCAGGGCCGCCTCGGCCTCGGACTGAGTCAGGGCCACTACAACCCCCTTGCCCGCGGCCAATCCATCAGCCTTGATCACGACAGGCGCGCCGTGGTTGATGAGATATGCCTTGGCCTCGTCACGCCCAGTGAATGCGGCTGCCTGCCCGGTGGGCACGCCCGCGGCATACATCACCTGCTTAGCGAAGGTTTTCGAGCCCTCGAGAAGGGCCCCATCAGCGTTAGGTCCGAACACTGCGACGCCACGCTCTCTCAGCTTGTCGCCCAACCCCGATACTAGCGGAGCTTCAGGCCCCACGACTACGAGATCGATGCGTTCTTTCTCCACGAACGCCGTCAACCCGGGCAAATCCTCGGCACCGAGGGCGATTATCTCGGCATCGGCGGCGATCCCCGCATTGCCGGGGGCGCAGCACAGCCGGCCGATCCTGGCGCTACGCGCCAGGCCGCGCACCAAGGCATGCTCGCGACCCCCACCCCCGACAACTAGGACATCCCGCCGCTCGTCATCGGTCATTGCCGAGCCTCCTCGTTATTCCGCCGACCGCGAGTCGGGATGCGGGACTTTTATGGTTTGCTGTCGCTGTGAGCCCACCGATATGAGGGCTATGGGAACATGCACCTGCCGCACGATGAAATTGAGATAGTCGATCGCCGGCCGCGGCAGGTCATTCACGCCACGGACGCCCGAAATATCGCTCTTCCACCCGGGAAGCTCTTCGTAGATCGGCTCAACCTGGGCGAATGAAGCCTGAGTCGCGGGCAGTTCCTTCAATGTCTGACCCTGATATCGATAAGCCGTGCAAACCTTGATCGTATCCAGGGTGTTGAGTACGTCAAGCTTAGTGATAGCCAAGCCGGTCAGGCCGTTGATACGCGCGGCGTATCGTAGGGCCACCAGATCGAGCCAGCCGCACCGGCGCTCACGTCCGGTTGTGGTGCCGTACTCGTACCCGACATCGCGCATGAGCTTGCCCACCTCATCGTGCAGCTCGGTGGGAAACGGGCCCTCACCCACGCGGGTGGCATACGCTTTGCTCACCCCCCACACTTCCGTCAACTCGACCGGGCCTATGCCACTGCCCACGCACGCGTATCCCGCCACCGGGTTGGAAGAGGTCACGTAAGGATAGGTGCCGTGGTCGAGGTCGAGCATAGTGCCCTGCGCACCCTCCAGGAGGACACGCTTTTCCGCCCGCAGCGCTTGCCAAACCAGGAATGAAGTGTCGTCCACATAGCCGCGCAGTGATTCCGCGGCCTTGATGTATCTCTCGCAGTCCGCCCGCAGACTACTGACGTCTTGGTCATAGGCTTTTGCCATCATTTCGGCTTTGGCTTCCATGACAGCCATGACCTTCCGACGGAAGCCCTCAGGGTCGAGAAGATCTTGCATCCGGACGCCCTGCCGAGAGGTCTTGTCGGAGTAGGCCGGACCGATCCCGCGTCCGGTCGTCCCTATCTTGCCTTTTCCCAAGCGCGCTTCCTGGATATGGTCGAGCATGATGTGGTACGGCATGATGAGGTGGGCCTCACCGGAGACCTTGAGGTTCGCCGTGGAGACACCACGGCCTTCCAGCTCGTCGATCTCCATGCGAAGAACAGTGGGATCGATGACCACTCCATTGCCGATGACGGCGACCACGTCGGGGAAGGTTATGCCCGAGGGGACAAGATGTAGGGCAAACTTGCCCCGGTCATTCTCCACAGTGTGACCGGCATTGTTGCCGCCCTGATAGCGTACGACCATGTCGGCGTACTCACACAGCAGATCTACGACCTTGCCTTTGCCTTCGTCACCCCATTGGGCGCCCACCACACACAGAACCGGCACTATCCCTCCCGATCGCTCATGGCTTGGATGCGGCACCCCAGGAAAAAGGCGCTGAGCCGCAATGCGACCCGAAGAAGTCGCACAGTTGACAGTTTACACTAGGCCCGTTTCGGCGCAGGCTCTCGCGGCCAGGGTGCGATGGGCAAGCGCGAGACCAGGACGCAGGGAGCCTCCGTAGCCGCAGCGCTACGGAGACAACCGAGGACGAAGTATCGTGCCGGCCAACGCAAACTAGGCAGCCGGGAGTTTGCGTCGAGACGGGCCTAG